>PLOC01000096.1 GCA_003141955.1 Chloroflexota bacterium | reverse complement strand
AAGAAGCTATGGGATCTAGCTCACGGGGCCCGCCGGTTCGGGCTGAGCCTACCGACTGCCTGTCGCGAGAGCGCGAAGGCGGCCGCGACCAGGACCGCCATCATCACGAAGTCCGAGGACATGTTGCGCCAGGGCCGGTACATGTCGCCGGCGAAGACCGTGGCGACCAGCATCCAGGCGACCAGCGACGCGAGCAGGGTCAGGGCAAGCAGCCGGGTCATCTGATCCGGAGGAGCGCGGTAGACGCGCCACAGAGCCAGCATGGCGAGGGCGAAGATCAGGACTACCAGCGCCAGTGCCGGGATCCCGAGCTCGGCCGCGACCTCCGGCCAGAACGTGTGCGCGGAGTCGAGATCCAGATGCGCCTGCGGGGTCTTGTACGTGTCCACGTACTGGGTCTTGAACTGGTCCAGGCCTATTCCGAGCGCTGGATGGTTGACGGCCATTTCGACGGCCGCTTCTGTCGCCAGAAAACGCTCCACCAGCGAGCCGCGCCCGGAGAGCATCGACGGGTCCCACGAGTAGTATCGGCTCGCCCCGACCATCTTGATCATGACCGTGCTGTAGGCAGTCTCGAGCGTCGGAGAAGCCTGCAACACGAGGGCCGGCCACGGAACCACGAACGCCGATAACGCCACGGAAACGAGCACGACCGAGGCGCGCCGGCGCCAGGTGGTGGCGAGCAGCAGGAAGAAGGTGACGACCCCGCCGGCGGTCGCGATATATGCGCTCTTGGAGAAGGTCAGGAACAGAGCGGCCGCGCTCACCACCAGGGCGATCGTCAGCACGGCCACCGCCAGGCGGCCAAGACCCAGCTGGCGGCGGGCGGCGATCGCTCCCAGCAGGAGAGGCGCTGCCATGGCCAGCATCTCCCCGAACAGGCCGACGTTGAAGAAGGTCAGCCTCGAGAAGAGCAGCCGGTTGGTCTGGAGAGAGGCGAGAGTGCCGAAGGCCGGGATCGACTGAATCATGTTGATCGCTCCGCCCAGGGCGACAGACAGACCCAGGGCCACCAGGACCAGCGCCAGCCGGCGACGGCCCGTGGCGAGGATCAGGAGGATGACGCCCATCGCCAGCGGCTCGAGGATGCCGTGCATCAGGACGGTCGCGCTGGACCCGAGGTCCGGCGATCGAAGTGTCGAGAGCGTGGCCAGGACGAGCAGGGCGGCCGTGGCGAGCCACCCGGCGTTGTGACCTGCGAAGGCTGCTGCCCGATCCCAGGCGGTCGGGGCGGGACGGGAGCCGGCCGACGGCCCGGTGGTTACGCCGGAGGCAGCGAGGTCGTGGGTTTCGGAGTCGCGGAGCACGATGCCCAGCGCCAGGGCGATGACGAAGAGAGTCTGGAGAACGACCTGCACGGTTCCCACTTGCCATACGGGGCTCACATCCCACGAAACCTGCGCCGCATCCCAGCATGGGGTCAGCAGCAGGATGACCGCGAAGGCGGGCCACGGCCGCTCCACCGCGTACGCCGCCACGATGGCTGCGATCAGGGGCATGCTCGCGGCCAGGGCAAGACCGAGCGGCCCGGACTTGATGTCGAGCGGCGCGTGCTCGTTCAGCGCGGCGATCGCCAGGGTCCCGGCGAAGGCGGCGACGGAAGCGAAGGCTCGAATCGATGCGCGAACGCCCGGCAGGGCAATGGAGAGAGGGGACGCCGGTTGGTCGACGTGGAGAGGCGCCAGCGGGAACGGCGCACGAAGGGGCGTCGGGTAGCTCAAGCAGAACCTTCCCAGTGAAGCGGGACATCACCGGTTTCCGAGCAACGGAACGCCGGTGCCGCCGGCCACGGGCCAAGCCTGAGCGGCGAGGGGATCTTCGCCGAACTTCCTGACAACAGGCTGAAAGGCGTGCCGGCCGCGCCCGCCGAGACGGCGCGGTGGCGGCCGGGGTGGCGGCCGGGGCGGCGCCGGAGCCGCCCGTCGAGGCGGCACTATCATCACTCGTGACGCCGGGAAGCCGGCGGCTCGGGCGGCCGAACGATCTCGTCGGCCGCTGTGCCACGGACGCACGCACAAGGGACGCTCGGTGACGACTTTCTACCTGACCGTGATCCACCGGCCTGAGATGGTGCCCGAGTACCTCCAGAAGGAGGCCCAGAAGGGCAAGGCCGAGGACCTCGGGCGCAGCGCCGTCATCAGCGAATCGCTGGACATCTTCCGCACCCAGCAGCGCATCGCCCACGAGAACGGCATCCGGACGACGATCCAGATGACCTACGCGAGCCTCTTCAACGAGGAGGCCGTGGCGATCGCCAAAGAGGATCACGCGAGGTACGGCGACGAGATCGGATCGACCTTCCTGGGCCTGCAATGCGCCCAGTTCAGGGAGAAGTTCGCGTCCAAGGAGCTGGCGATCTGGCTCTTTTCGATGGAGGACAAGCGCCGGATCGTCGATGAGGTCTTCGGCAAGTTTGAGGACGTATTCGGTTTCCTGCCGACCTCGACCGGCTCCTACTACATGGATGCGGAGCTGGTGAACTACATCAAAGAGCGCTACCCGATGGTCAAGGTCGCGGTGGCCACGTGCTGGGAAGAGGGACCCAAGGCCTACCACAACGCCAACAACTCGTGGTACACGCTGCTCGACGGCGGCCCGTGGAATCCGTGGATACCCTCCAGGCGCAACATCCACTGCCCGGCCTCGGACGAGTCCGACGACATCGGCATCGTCGCGATCCCCCACCTGTCGCGCGACCTGATGGCCGTGTTCGACGGCCCCGGTTCCTACTACGGCACACACCCGCAGAACATCCTGCGCGGGATGGTGTACGAGGACCGCGAGATCCCGTACTTCATGAACATCGTGGATCAGTACCGGGCGATGGCGAAATACAACCGCGGCTACTCCTACAACATGATGTTCGTGGGGCCCGGCTGGATGAGCAAGGGCGGGCGCTGGGAAGCCGACTACGACTTCCTGCTCAAGAGCTATGAAGATGGGATGGCCTATTACGGTCAGCTGAAGAAAGCGGGACAGGTCGTAGACCTCACCATGAGCGAGTTCGCCGACGCCTATCGCGCCGATCGCCCCTACACCCGTCCCGAATGCACGCTCTGGAAGGACATCCTGTACGGCTCGGAGCGCCAGCAGTTCTGGTTCGCGGATCCGTGGATGCGGTTCTGCCTAGACATGAACCAGGGCGGCGCCATGATCGACCTGCGCCCGTATGCGGCCAAGCTCATCAGGCCCTGCGGCGTGGGCACCAGGCACATCCAGGACGCCTCCTACCCGTTCCTCGTCCAGTCCCTGTTCCGGGCCGGGTACTTCACCCACTACGCCGGCGAAGGGGCCGTCAAGAGCGCCAGGTTCGGCCACGCCGGCGAGGAAGTCGACCTGTGCGCCTGCCGGACGCTCGCCTCGTTCTCCGAGGAAGGCGACACCCGCGTCGTGACTCTCGACCCGGTGGACATCGAGTTCGAGACGTTTACGATCGGCGTCCAGTCGACCTTCCGACTGACCGAAGGGACCGGCGAGATCGAGATCGTCCGGCGGATCGTACGTTCGACCGACCCCGCGGCCGAGGTCGCGATCGACGAGTACATCACCGCCTGCTACGGCACGACCGAGTATCCCGAGGACCTCACGGGCGTGCGGCTGACGCTCAAGGGGAAGTTCGGATCCGAAACGATCGAATATGCGTACAGGTGCCGCGAGGCGACAGTCGAGGGAGTCGAGTCGGCCGAGGCGCTCGTGCCCCAGGTGGACACGAAGCTCTCGATGCGTTCGGACGCGAAGGACGCGACAGGCTATTTCCGCGAGGGAATCGCCTTCTCGCCGATGTACACAATCGGCATCAGGAAGACCGTCAGAGGGACGGGGGAGCTGCGTACATGGCTCAGGGTCGAAAAGGCAAGCTGAACTACCGCTGCCCGCGTTGTCTGATGCGGGAGATCGACATGGACATGCTCTTCGACACCGCCAGGGGCGAGTACTACTGCCTACGCTGTTCGTTCGTCGGACCCGAGGCCGAGGTCCTTCGCCTGAACGCTGAGTTCCGCGCGAAATACCTGGACCGGGCCACCAGGATCACCGACTTCTGAGTGCGGGCCCTGGGATATGAGGCAGGCCCTGTGATATGACCAGTCTTCGGGACGCCGGATCCGGCCGCATGTGCGACGGCCGACCTGCTCGACAGCGCTGACGCCACGGCGCGCAGGATGGGTTCCCCGCGGAGGAGCGCAGCTCGGCGGGGCATCTGACCGTCATGGCATGGACAGCGCATATGCTTCTCGACCGGGCTCTCTGCCACGATTGAACCTTTCAGATAAGCGGACGCATCTTGAGGGCATGAACCGGAGAGGGACAGAAAGCATCATGGCCGTCGGCCCTCCGCGCTCGTCTGAAGCGGCAGATCCGAGGCGGGAACGCTTCGACCGTCTTACTCAGAACCGCCTCGAGAAAGCGTACCGACTCGCCTCGGCGTTGCTAAGGGACTCTGTCGAAGCCGAAGATGCCGTTTCGGACGCGGCCATCCTTGCCTGGACCCACTGGCGTCAGCTGCGAGATCCTGAACGCTTCGACGGATGGTTCGACCGGATCCTGGTCAACGAATGCCGAAGGCGCCTACGACTTCGTCGTCCACAGTCGATCCCCGAAACGCGAGTTACGGGATACGGCGAAGACGCAACCGGAGCCGTGGTCCAACGCGATGCGTTGCGGCGCGTACTTACGACGCTGAGCGCCGACCACCGCATCGTCCTCGTTCTGCGTTTCGTCGAGGACCTTCCCCTGCATGAGATCGCACAACTTTACTCGACAACGTGAAGGAACGGTGAAGTCCCGCCTTCACTATGCGCTCCGCTCCCTCAGAGCGGCCTACGCCGCCGAGGAGCGCGGACGAGGAGCCGGCAATGAGTGACGACAACTTCGAGACGGATCTCCGGATCGTCCTCAGCGAGGGTTCGGAAGAGGATGTGCCAGAGCGCCTTCGAGCGAGCGTCGCGCGGGTACCCGAGCGCGTCGCCTCAGGACGCCTCGGCTCAAGGCGCGGGTTCCGCGGCTTTGCTGCCGCCCTGGCGGCGGTGGCCAGTGCGATCGTCGTCGTCGCCGTCATCTTTGGGGCGATCTTCCTGCGATCGAACGGGACGGTCACATCAGCGGGCAACGGCGCTTCGCCAACCCCCCGTGTGGCGTGTAGCGGGCTGAGTGCGGCCGCGTGTGAGAGTGTGCAGGCCGAGGTTGTTCAGTTCATCGGCCCAGACCGACAGGCATTGTCTATCGACATCTCCACGAACAGCATCTGTCTTGGCGATCCGTTTCATCCGATCTCTTGCCCGCTGGACCCGCAGTACCTCGGATCGGGAGTAGCCCAGCTTCGTGACGGGGAGTGGGCATTCGTGAACGTCTTCTCCGCCGCTGACGGCCAGCTCCGGAGCGATGGGCGCATCCTCACGCCGCCGGCGGGCTGGACGGACTCCCCGCCTTCGTCGCCGGATCCGATCGGCATCGGCGTCGTCAACAGTACGGACCTACAGGTTTCCCTCGTCGTGAATGGGACAGTGATCGAAACCCTTGCGCCGCATACCGTCGACGAGTTCATCCACATGAGTGCGCTTCCGCCGCTGCCGTGGGTTGTCCAGGCCCGCACCTCATCGGGGCGCGTGTTGGCCACGATGACAGTAGGCTCGGTTGACGTCCAAACGCAGCCGGGCAACGGGTCGAGCTATGGCAACGAGGCAGGAGCCGAGCTTTCATGCGGGCAGCTGTACCTCTGGACGGGCGCTTCTGAGCCGATCTGGCCTGCCCCGGGATCGGGGTCTCCGGGCGACTGTCTCCCCTGACGCTGCGCGCCGTACGATTGGCCCCGCTCGGGGTGTGGCCTAGCGGCTAAGGCACGTGCTTTGGGAGCCGCAAGACGGTTTGCGGCGTAGGGTCGGGGGGCCTGAGCACGAGACGCCGAGCGGCGAAGGCACCGATTATTGTGCGGTTCGCAAGCACGAGACGGCCGACCCGGCAGTCCACGCGTGAGCCATTGCCTGCGAGAGTCCGGACGGCGGGCCGATAATCCGATGGATGGCTGCTTCCGCCCGTTCATGGCCGACGGCCGCTGGGATCCTCGGCGGCTTCGCCTACCTGCTGGTCGGCTGGTGCGGGCTGGTCGTTCCAGCGCTGATCCGGTCTATCGAGGCGACGCACCATCAGTCGGACGCCGAGTTCGGTGTCTACTACCTCGTCTTCGGCCTGACGTACGCGGCTGGATCATTCGGTGGCGGCTTGGTCACGGAGAGGGTCGGGCGCCGACCAGTGCTGGTCTTCGCCGCGGGGCTGCTCGCCGCAGGCCTGGTCGCGCTCGCGGTCGTCTCGTCCTGGGGAGTCTTCCTCCTCGCCTCTGTCCCAGCCGGGCTAGGGGTCGGGGTGCTCGACGGCGGGGCGAACGGGCTCTTCCTCGACGTCTTCAGGTCCAGTCGGGCCCGAGCTCTCAACCTCCTCCACCTCTGCTTCAGCCTGGGCGCGCTCTCCGCACCTCTCGTCATCGGCCTGTTGGTCGAAGCTGGCTTCCCCTGGCAGGGCGTCCTGGCCGTCACGGGCCTTGTCGTGCTCGGGTTGGGGGCACTCCTGCTCGTGGTTGAGATGCCCGATGGGCGACGCGGCAGTGGTGACTCCGTTCGCGCGCCCGGGCCAAGAGGGCCCGGATCGGGGCGCTCGCGCATCCCCTGGTCACTGGGCCTCGTCTGCGTGGCGATCGCCTGCTACATCGCCTCCGAGGTGGGCGTCACCGACTGGTTGGTCCGCTTTCTCGAGCCCGCACCGCTGAGCCTCGCCACCACGGCTCTTGCCCTGTACTGGGCGGGGATGGCCGTCGGCCGCCTGGGTTCGGCTCACGTGGCCGATCGGTTCGACCACGTCCGGTTCGCGACCACCGCGGCCGTGGCCATGTCGGTCGCACTTGCGGGCGCAATCCTCGTCCCGTCGGTCCAGGTGTCGATCGGCCTGTTCGCGCTGGCCGGGCTCGCCGCGGGGCCTGTTGCCCCAATGCTCATGGTGGTCGGCGGCGACCGCTACCCGGATCGGCCCGCGGCGGTCGGCGGGTACCTCACCACGGCGGCCGTGGTCGGGACAATTGGGTTCCCGACCCTCATGGGTTTCCTGTCCGTGACCGTCGGCCTGACGGCGGCGATGCTCGGCACTGTCGCCCTTGGCTTGGCCTCGGCGGGCGCGCTCATGCTGGTGGGGCGGGCTCGCGGAGACCTGCCCGTCATCGCTGGTGGGTGAGCCCGACGAGATGACGGGACACCGAGTCCTTCGGCTCCACGACCGTGTCGCGTTACGGCTCGACGGTGCCGACGGCCGCGATGGCTTGTTGCGCTCAAGCTCGCGACGTGCGCCTCTTCCCTCGAGCAGACCGCCTCGCGGACGGCCCCCGAGGCGGCGTGAGGCCGTAGGAGCGCTGTACGCTAGTCTTAAGCGCGTCGCTCGCGAAGCACATGCGGTTCGCGAGCACGAATTCGTCGGGGTGTAGCGTAGTGGCTAACGCACGTGCTTTGGGAGCACGAGACCGTGGGTTCGAATCCCACCGCCCCGACCACCTTCCCCTCGCTGACTTGGGGCTCGCCGGGTTGTTCGGCCAGACTCGACATCGCGGATAGACTGCACGGCAGAAGTCGGGCGAATGACGCGCAGGGCCGACCTGGCGCCGTTGGAGACCCTGGCCTCAGGCAGTCTTGGCGCCGCAACACGGGGGCGGTTCTGATGAACAGCGACGAGAGACCGGAGGCCGAGAAGAACCTTGGCCTGTTTCTCAATACATCGGGTTCGGGGCCCGGCGGCGGATTCCTGGTGCCGATGACGCCCTTGACGGTGGGGCCTGGAGATCCTGGCCCGGCGGACGAGTGGGAGTTCCCAGTAGAGCCGGCCGACGAAACGGCCGGCGAGAACACCTCGACCCCCGAGCCGCCTCGATCGACGGAGGACCGACCGAACCTCTAGCCTCGCCTGCGCCAGCTGATCGCTTCCAGCGGGCGGCGTGGCGGCGCGGCCGCGGTCAGTCGCGGCGCTGCCACAGGTTCGAGATGGGCTCGCCCCGTTCGGCGATGGCGGCGATCTGCTCGACGCGGCCGGCCCGCGTGGGGAGCCGCTTCGCCTGGTAGACCCACGCCAGGGCGCTCCGCCGGACCGACGCCGAGCTGGCGTCGAACCATTCCCGCGCGCCCGGTCGCTCGGCGAGGGCCACAGCCAGGTCGTCGGGCACGACAAGCGAGTCGATGACATCCAGCGACTCCCACGACCCGTGGCCGCGGGCGATCTCGACGGCCCGGCGACCGGCGTCGGCCATCAGACCGGCCGCCTCGAGGCGAGCGACGCGTTCCTTGTTCGAGCGCGCCCAGCTGCTCGTGGGCTTGCGGGGCGCGAACCGCTGCATCGACCGGTCGTCATCGGCCCGGCCCAAGACGCCGTCGATCCAGCCGAAGCACAGGGCCTCCTCGACCGCTTCCTCGTACGTGACGGTGCGTCTGCCCGTGTGCCTCTTCCACGTGACGAGCCACACGCCAGATTCCCGCGCGTGGTGCTCCGCCAGCCAGGCGCGCCAGGCAGCTCTCGATTCGGGCTGGACGCGCGGTTCGTCGGCCATGGCGCCAGTATCGGGCGTGACGTCCGAGACGTCTGGCGAAGCGCGCCGTCGTCCCCTACCCTCACCGCATGGAACAGCCCGACCGCCTGGAAGTGGTCAGACCCGCCGGAGCGGCGGCGTGGATCGAGCTGGAGCTGGGCGACATAAGCACGGTTCGAGCGGATGCGATCGTCAATGCCGCCAACCAGGAGCTGGCCGGGGGCGGCGGCGTGGATGGGGCCATTCATCGCGCGGCAGGCCCGGAACTCATGGCGGAGCTGCGGTCTCGATACCGCGGCTGCCCAACCGGGAGCGCGGTCATCACCGGATCGGGGCGGCTGGCGGAGCACGGCGTTCGATGGGTCGTCCACGCCGTCGGGCCGGTCTGGCGCGGCGGCGGGCTGGGCGAGGAGCAGCTGCTCCGCTCAGCGTACGGAAGGTCTCTCGACCTGGCGAACCAGGCTGGCGCCCGAACGGTCGCCTTCCCCGCCATCAGCGCCGGCATCTACGGCTACCCTCTCGATCGAGCCGCCTCGGTCGCGCTGCGAGCGGTCCGCGACGACCTCGCCCAGGCGCGCACGGTCGAACGCGCGATCTTCGTCCTCTTCGACCGCAGCGCCCTTGGGGCCTTCGAGCAGGCGCTCGAGGACCTGGCCGCCCGTTGATCTGGGCCCACGGGCGGCCAGACGTGCCACCCGCTATTCTCAGCACGTGAGCGAGATCGCATTTCCCGACGGGTTTCTGTGGGGGACAGCCACGGCCGCGCACCAGGTCGAAGGCGACAACACCAACAGCGACTGGTGGGCCTTCGAGCTCAAGCCGGGCACGCCGTGCAAGGAGCCCAGCGGCACCGCGATCGAGCACTACACACGCTATCCGCGCGACATCGCGCTTCTGGCCGGCCTCGGCTTCAACGCCTACCGCTTCTCGGTGGAGTGGGCCCGGATCGAACCGCACGAGGGCACGTTCGACCAGACACAGCTGGATCACTACAGCAAGGTGGTCGAGCTGTGCCGCAAGAGCAAGCTCACGCCGATCGTCACGCTCAACCACTTCACCCTGCCCCAGTGGCTGGCAGATCGCGGGAGCTGGCTTTCGCCGTCTGTCGTGGGTCTATTCGAGCGATACACGCGCCGCGTCGTCGGCGCGCTCGGCGACAGCGTCAACTGGTACTGCACGCTCAACGAGCCGGGCATGGTGGCTTTCGGCGGCTACGGCGGCGGATTCGCCTTTCCGCCCGGCCTCAAGGGCGCCGAGAGCTGGAAGGCAGCGACGGCCGCGCTCGTGGCAGCGCACAAGGCCTCGCGCGCAGCGATAAAGGAGCTGCGACCCGAGGCGAAGGTCGGCCTGACCAACGCCATGCAGGAATGGGAGTCGAATGCGGGCGGCGCACCGATCATGAAGTACGCCCGTCGGCTCATGGAGGACGTGTTCCTCGAGGCGGCCGTCGATGACGACTTCATCGGCGTTCAGACGTACACGCGCGCGAGGCTCGAAATGCCGGCCGCCGCAGGGATCCTCTCCAAACTGGCCCTGGCGATTCCGCCGGTCGAGAAGCTCGCCGTCGCGCGCGTGATCGCCCGGCAGCGAGACGGCGGTTTCGCGGTCAGCCATGATCCGGGCGTTCGGACCACGCAGATGGGCTACGAGTTCCGTCCGCAGGCGGTGGCCGCCACCGTTCGGCGGGCGGCCAAGCTCCTGCCCGGCAAGCCGATCCTTGTCACCGAGCACGGCGTCGCCACGACGAATGACGCGGAACGCGTCGAGTTCATCACCGACGGGCTGCGTTCACTCCACGAAGTCATCGCCGACGGCATCCCGCTCAAGGGCTACATCCACTGGAGCGCCTTCGACAACTTCGAGTGGGCCAGCGGCTACGCCATGCAGTTCGGTCTGGTCGCGGTCGATCGCGAGACCCAGGAGCGCACGATCAAGCCGTCGGCTCGCTTCCTCGGCGAGATCGCTCGGGCGAACCGGCTGCAGCTGCCGAAGTAGGGGCGACCGAAAGGGGTACGGACACGCCTGCGGTAGCCCGCGAGCCCCGGATAGCCCAAGACCGGCGCAGCCTGCGCCGGTCTTGGCACTCGCGTGCGGTAGAGGCCTCTGACCCCTACCGCGATGAGAGGCCCGCTCGAGTGTCACCGCTGAGATTGCCGGCCCTGGGTCTGAACAGCAGGTTCGACACGTCGCAGTCCGGATCGGCCGTCAGCGGGGAGGTCCCGCCGTCATCGCGATTGAGTCGCGTATCTCTGGCCGTCGTCGGCGTTCGCATCTGGCCTCCTGACATACCGGGGCACGTAGGAGATTGCATCCAACCTACGCCCGACCCAGGGTCGATGCAATACCCATTCGTGCGAAACCTGATTACAAAGCCGTTGCCGGCCGATCCCTAGGGCGAGTGTCTCGCCGACCGAGTCAGGGGCGCCTTTCGCGCCGCCTTGACCGATGGTCTCCTCTGGCAAGGAGCCGCAAGCGCAAGTGATCGAGAAGGAGCCGCCGCTCTCACGGGCACCGTCGCCGGCAGCCGACTGGGCCCTGGACGCGACCGTGACGTACCTCAATCACGGCTCGTTCGGGGCGTGCCCGAGGGCGATCCTCGACGTCCAGAAGGGTTGGCGAGACAAGCTCGAGGCTCAGCCTACGCGGTTCCTCGGTCGCGACCTTGAGGACCTGCTGGACTGGTGCCGCTCGGAGATCGGGGCGTTCGTGGGCGCCGATCCCGACGACCTGGCGCTTCTGCCCAACGCCACCGCGGGGGTCAACACCGTTCTGCGCTCGCTGCGGTTCGAGAAGGGCGACGAGTTGCTCGCCACCGACCACGCCTACAATGCCGCCCTGAACGCGGTGCGCTACGGCGCGGCGAAAGACGGGGCGAGAGTGGTGCTGGCGCGAATCCCCTTCCCCATCTCCTCGCCGGACGAGGCCTTCGACGCCGTCATGGCGGCGGTCACTCCGCGCACGAAGCTGGCGCTTCTGGACCACGTGACCAGCGTCACGGCGCTGGTCATGCCCCTCGAGCGGCTCGTGCCGGCCCTGGCCGAACGCGGCGTCGACGTGCTGGTCGATGGCGCTCACGGGCCCGGCATGGTGCCCGTCCGGCTGGGCGCGCTCGGCGCCGCCTACTACGCCGGCAACGGCCACAAATGGATGTGCGCGCCGAAGGGCGCGGCCTTCCTGCACGTCCGCCGCGACCGCCAGGCGCTTATCAAGCCGCTTTCGATCTCGCACGGCGCGAACGACACTCGAATGGATCGCTCGCGCTTCCGGCTGGAGTTCGACTGGCAGGGCACGTTCGACCCGAGTGCCTGGTTGACCTGGCCGGCGGCGATCGACGGCATGGCCGAGATCCTCCCCGGCGGCTGGGCCTCGATCATGTCATTCAACCACCACCTGGCGGTTGCGGCCGACGAGATGCTGGCCGAGGCCCTGCACACGGCGGTCCAGGCTCCCACGGAGATGATCGGCTCGATGGCCTCGATCCGGCTGCCGGGAGGTCCCTGGTCTCGGTCCGAGGCGACCCGACGAATGGACATGATCGAGGCCGCGCTGCGTGGCCGCCGCTTCGAGGCACCGCTGATGATGTGGCCATGTCCATGGCTCGTGGACTCGGGCGACCTGCCGCCCGAGACCGAATTCGACCTGCTGATCAGGGTTTCGGCCCAGGTCTACAACTACCTCGGCCAGTACGAGCAACTGGCCTCGATACTGGCCGGCTTCGCGGGCGCCAATCGGCCTCAGGCGGGGCCGGCGCCGGCGACGACCGCCACCGGGTAGACGCGGGGCGTCAGGCCCGTCCGACGGGGATACTCATTGGCGACGACCCGTTGCAGGGCGGGCACGGCCGCGTCGCGGACCAGGTTGACGGTGCAGCCACCGAAGCCGGTCCCGGTCATGCGCGCGGCCACGACACCCGGGACGGTCAGCGCGATCTCCACCATTGCATCGAGGGCGGGCGAGCTGACCTCGAACAGGGTGCGGAGCGACTCGTGGGATGCGGCGAAGATGCGGCCGATCTCGTCGAAGTCGCCCGCGCCCAGGGCCGCAACCGCCGCCGCGACCCGCTCGTTCTCGGCGACGACGTGCTCCGCGCGGCGGGCGATCGTATCCGACAGCAGGTGGCGGTGCTTGCGCAACGTGGCGCTGTCCAGGTCCCGCAGCGACGCGACCGAGGGCACCTCCTCCGCCAGCAGGGCCACGGCGCGGCCGCAGTCGGCTCGACGCTCGCGGAAGATGGATTCGTGCGACCGGGGCGCGTCGGGCGCGGCGCCGGGCGGCGAGCCGGTATCGCAGACGACGACCTTCACGCCCGCCGGCAGGACCACGTACCGGCTCTCGAGGGAGCGGCAGTCGAGCAGGATCGCCCGATCGGCGCGACCCGCCGCGCTGGCGAATTGATCCACTATCCCGCCGTCGAGGCCGAGGAAGTCGCGCTCGGCACGCTGGGCCAGGGCCGCCAGTGAAGGCGCCGCCACAAGGCGCTGGCCGGCGAGCAGCGCCACGGCCGACGCCAGCTCCAGCGCCGCAACAGTGCCCAGGCCGGCGGCGCCTGGGATGGCGGAGTCGACGACGCCATCGAAGCCACTGACCGGGAGAGCGGCCTCGCGGAGCGACCAGGCCATGCCGGCGACGTAGTCGCTCCACGCGGCGCGCCGCGCCATAGGGCGCAACCCCGCGCCAGCGCCCGCTACGCCCGCGACCAGTTCGTCGATCCAGAACTCAGCCCGCTCGGACGACTGCAGCGACGCGATGCGCACCAGCCCGTCGCGTCGCGGGCGGACGGCGATCCAGGTGTCGAGCTCGATGGCCGCAGGCAGGACCAGCCCGTCGTTGTAGTCGGTGTGGTCGCCGAGCAGGTTCACCCGACCGGGCGCCCGCACGAATTCGATCTCGTGCCTCGCCGCATCGGCCGCGTCCGGAAACGCGTCCACGAGCGCGTCCTCGAGCCGTCGCCCACGTGCCGTTTCTCGTGCCACTGCCCGGCGCGCATTCGAATCGATGTGCCTCTCCATGGGTCGATGCTAGCGCGAAGTGCCTGGCGGGGACTTGCCGCCTAAGCGCAACGACAGTCGGCCGGGCGACACCGACCTCAAACACCGGTACTAAGATGGACTGGCGTTCCCGCTCGTTCATCTCCGCCGCGCCTGGGGCAGAGACAATGGAAGCGGTCGAGCCTCTTCTGGCGATACTGGCGGTGGCCACCGTAGTGCTGGTGGTCATGGCCGCCCTGATGGGGGCCGCCCTGCTGGGGCGCGGTCCTCTCTATGGTCGCTTCCTGGCCATCGAACGGGGCAACCCCACACGCGGCCGCAAGACACTCCCCGAAGGGTCGCCCGTCGCAGGCATAGCCATCTCGCCGTCCGTTCGACTTCTGGCGCGCGAGCGCCGGCCGGAGGCTCGAGACGAGGTCCCGGCGAGCCGGGACACGCGCCTCTCGGACGACGACCTCGACGAGGTCATCCAGGGCGCCTTCGCGGCCGAAACCTTCAACCATGCGGTCCGGGTCCTGACCGGGGCGTTCATTCTGGTCGTGCTGGTGATCGTTACGGTCAGCCAGCTGTGGCAGCCGGTTCAGCCCGATATTCTCGCGACCCTGACGCTGGCCGGCGTCTTCGTCCTGGTCGTTCAGGACGTCATACCCGCCGGCCGACTGGGGACGCTGCGCATCGCGCTGGAGGGGAGCGCCGCAATCGTCTTCCTGACGATGATCGTCTGGCTCACCGGGGGCGCCTCGAGCCCCTTCTTCTTCCTCTATCCGCTGCTGGTGGGCGGCGCGGCGCTAATTGCCTCCCCGGCCGTGACCGTCCTGCTGGCCGTGGAGTCGGCCGTGGCCTACGCCGTCGCCGCCTTCTCCGGACCTCTCGCGGGCGGCGCCGCCAGGGACGCGCTGGTGCGGGTCGCGATCAACTTGATGGTTCTCGTGCTGCTCGCCTACGCCGGCATGATGATCTCCCGCGTTCAGCGACGAACGCGGGAAACGGCGATCCGCCTGTCCACGGTGGATTCGTTGACCAACCTCCACAACCGGGCCTACTTCTTCAACTCGGTCGATCGAGAGATCCAGCGCAGCCGGCGCTTCAACCGCGGCTTCTGCCTGCTGATGATGGACCTGGACGGCCTGAAGACGATCAACGACCGCTTCGGCCATTACCAGGGCGACCTCGTGCTCCGCGGCGTGGCCCACGTCATCCGCACGGGATTGCGCGGCGTGGACGTCCCGGCCCGGTACGGCGGCGATGAGTTCGTGGCCCTCCTGCCCGAGACGGAGCCGTCCGGCGCGTACGTGGTCGCCGAGAACATCCGACGGGCCGCGAGCGAGATGACCGTGCTGGCAGGCGGTGAGCAGATCCAGACGTCGCTCTCGATTGGGGTGGTGTCGTATCCAGAGGATGGCCGCACGGCCGACGAGCTGATGATCGCCGCCGACGGGGCGATGTACTCGTCCAAGCGATTCGGTAAGAACAGCGTTGTCGGCTACGGCGATCCC
Source organism: Chloroflexota bacterium (assembly GCA_003141955.1). Lineage (GTDB taxonomy): Bacteria > Chloroflexota > Limnocylindria > Limnocylindrales > CSP1-4 > Fen-1039. The sequence continues at coordinate 7,201 of PLOC01000096.1, read as the reverse complement.
GACGAAGTGACGCCGTCGTTGCTGGCTCAGCAGTATCGGACGCCCGTTTCGACGCCGGGCTTCCGTCTGTTCGCTCGAACTGCCAGGCCCTACGTCGGGCGCGGCGATCTCGGCGGTCGCGATCGCCTCGGTTGGGAGCATGACGGCGGCGGCGAGCGGGACCGAGGTGAGCGTGGCAAGCGGGAGCACGAAGAGCGGGAGCGCGGCGAGCGGAAGCAAAGCGACGGTGGCGAGCGGAAGCAAAGCGACGGTGGCGAGCGGAAGCAAAGCGACGGTGGCGAGCGAGGTCCAGCCTGACCGGCCACAGCTCCGTGCGGGCTGCGGTGTAGCATCCTCCCATGGCTGGCTTCTCGACTCGGGCAATCAGGGCGGCGACAACCGCGCCCCAGGTGAATCAGGTTCCGTCCAGCGTGCCGATCTATCAGGCCGCGGCCTTCTCGACGGCCGACGCCGCGGAGCTCGGTGACGTCCTGACGGGCGCAACCCCGGGCTATGCCTACAGTCGCATCGACAACCCCACGACCGCCGCCCTGGGCAATGCCGTGGCCGAGCTCGAGGGAGCGGAGGCGGGCCTCGCCTTCGCGACGGGAATGGCCGCCATCCACGCCGCGATCGTCTCCGTGGTCCGGGCCGGCCAGACCATCGTGGCCACAAGGGCGGTCTACGGCACGACGCGCGACCTGCTGGTGCGCGTCCTTTCTGGCCTCGGAATCGCCACCGAGTTCGTCGACCCGCGCGACCTGGGTGCCGTCGATGCGGCCCTGGCGCGAACCGGCGCGCCGGTGCTGTACGTGGAGACGATCTCTAACCCGACGATCGTGGTCTCGGACCTGGCGGCGCTCGCGGAGGTGGCTCATCGGCGAGGGGCGCTGCTGCTCGTCGACAACACCTTTGCGTCGCCATACGCGTGCCGCCCGGTGGAGCTGGGCGCCGACCTGGTCATGCATTCGGCCACGAAGTACCTGTCCGGGCACGGCGACGTTCTGGCGGGGGCCGTGGTCGGGAGCCACGAACGGATCGCCGCCATCCGCCCGATCCTTGTTGACGTGGGCGGTGCGCTGGCGCCGCTCGCGGCGTTCCTGGTCCTGCGGGGCCTGCCGACGCTGGCGATCCGAATGGAGCGCCACACCGAAACGGCGCTCGACCTGGCAGCCTGGCTGGCGGGGCAGGACGGGGTGGAACGGGTCCACTACCCGGGCCTCCCGGGCGACCCGAGCCACTCGGTGGCGGTTCGGCAGCTCCACGTCTTCGGCGGGATGCTGGCGTTCGAGCTTACCGGCGGACGCGAAGCCGGACGCGCTTTCCTCGACGCCATGGTCGTCGCCGAGCGAACGGCCTCACTGGGGGCGTTCCGAACGATCACGACGGCGCCGCCCTCCACCACTCACCGCCAGCTGGACGAGGCCGCGCTGCGGGAGGCGGGCATCGCTCCCGGGCTGCTCCGCTGCTCCGTCGGGCTCGAGGACGTGGAGGATCTGCGCGCCGACATGGAGATGGGTCTGGCCGCGGCGCGCAAGACCACCAGATCCGCGACCCGGAGCTGAGCCGGACCGAGGCGGCGCTCACAGCCCGGCTGGCCCCCTGGTGCCCACGGCCCGGCGGCCACCCTTTGGCCCGGCGGCGCGTTTGACCCGGCGGCGACCATTCTTTCCACATTCACGCCACGACGACATGCGGCAACTGCCGCCGACCCGAAGCCGCGGTGCCGACCCGGCGAACCTGCTTCGAGGTCCGCTCCTACGCTTGATCCCCGGTCCGCCGACCCTCAAGTCGGCCGAATGGCCGGTCGCGCAGCCCTGGGCAGGGCGCCACTCTTGCTCGATGTCGCTCTCATGTGAATCTGGAAACTTCCGCGACGGAGCCATCCCGCCGGACCGCAGGCACCGCGCGAACCGGCCAGTTAGTCCAGAAACGAGAAGCCTCCCCGGCCCGAAGGCTCGGAGAGGCTTCTGAATTCGGGCCCGGAAACCGAGCCCCCGACCGATCCTAGTACTGGAACAGGAGCTCGCGATACTTCGGCAGCGGCCACAGCTCGTCGGCCACGAGGGTCTCGAGCTCGTCGGCCACGGCGCGCAGCGCGTTCTGGGCCGGGATGACGGAGTCCTTGAACGCCTTGGCTTCGGCGTGCACGGAGCCCGCCTCGTGGGCGGCGTGCTGCGCGTGCTCCAGGGCGTGGATCGCCTCGACGAGCTTGTCGGTCAGGGCCACGACGTGCTCGGTGACCTGCGCGACGCCCTTGGACTGGCCGGCGTCGGCGAGCTGGCCGAGGTACGCCACGCCTGCGGGCAGGATCATGGTCTTGGCGATGTCCAGGGCGCAGTTGGCTTCGATGTTCGAGACCTTGACGTAGCGCTCCCAGATGATCTCGACGCGGGCGGCGAGCTCACGCTCGGAGAGAACGCCGAAGTGCGAGAAGACCTTCTTGGCCTTCGGGGTCGCGAGGGCCGGCAGGGCGTCGACGGTGCTCCTGTTATTGGGCAGCCCGCGCCTTTCGGCTTCGGCGTACCACTCCTCGGCGTAGTTGTTGCCCTCGAACAGGATCTGCTTGTTCTCCTTGACGATCCCCGACAGGATCTTGGTCAGGCCGGCGAAGTCGCACGGTTCGAGCTTGTCGAGCTCGTCGGCGAGCTTCTCGAGGGAGTCGGCCACGGCGGTGTTTAGGACCGTCTGCGGCCAGTAGATCGGGGCGGACGATCCAACCGAGCGGAACTCGAACTTGTTGCCGGTGAAGGCGAACGGCGAGGTCCGGTTGCGGTCGGTCGCGTCACGGGGCAGGACGGGCAGGGTCGTCACGCCCAGCTCCATCGACCCGCCGGCCTTGGAGGTGGAGGCGGCACCCTTCTCCAGCTGCTCGACCACGTCTTCGAGCTGGGCGCCGAGGAAGACGGAGACGATGGCCGGAGGAGCCTCGTTCGCGCCCAGACGATGGTCGTTGCCGGCATCGGCGACACCCGCGCGGAGCAGGTCGGCGTGGACGTTGACAGCGCGAATGATGGCGGCCAGGAAGGCCAGGAACTGGGCGTTGTCGTGCGGGTTGTGGCCGGGGTCGAGGAGGTTCTCACCGTCGTCGGTGCCCATCGACCAGTTGTTGTGCTTGCCCGAGCCGTTGATCCCGACGAAGGGCTTCTCGTGGGCCAGGAACATGAGGTCGTGCCTGGCCGCGAGGCGCCGCATCGTGCTCATGACGATCATGTTGTGGTCGGAGCCGACGGAGGTGGGCTCGTACACGGGGGCCATCTCGAACTGGGCCGGGGCGACCTCGTTGTGGCGGGTCTTGGACGGAATGCCCAGGCGCCACAGCTCGCGGTCTAGATCCATCATGAAGGCCAGCATCCGCTCACGGATGGTGCCGAAGTACTGGTCCTCGAGCTCCTGGCCTTTGGGCGAAGGTGCGCCGAAGAGGGTGCGGCCGGTGATGATGAGGTCGGGCCGCAGCTCGGCCAGACGCCGGTCGACCAGGAAGTACTCCTGCTCGGGCCCGATCTGGGTGAAGACGCGGCTGGCGCTCGTGTTGCCGAACCACTTCAGAACGCGCAGGGCCTGCTTGCCCAGGGCCTCCTGCGAGCGCAGCATCGGGATCTTGTGGTCCAGCGCCTCGCCCGTATACGAGACGAAGCCGGTGGGGATGGTCAGGGTCACGCCGTTGGGCTCGACCTGCAGGAAAATCGGGCTCGTGACGTCCCAGGCGGTGTAGCCGCGGGCCTCGAACGTGGAGCGGATGCCACCTGACGGGAAGGAGCTGGCGTCGGGCTCGCCCTGCACGAGGCCCTTGCCGGACAGCTCGGCGAGGGTCGCGGCCTCGCCGACCGGGCTCAGGAATGAGTCGTGCTTCTCGGCGCTGCCGCCGGTCATGGGCACGAACCAGTGCGTGTAGTGGGTGGCGCCATGGGCCATGGCCCATTCCTTGACGCCGTGGGCCACGACATCCGCGATCGCCGGATCGAACGGCTCGAGGCCCGCGATGGTCCGGCGCAGCTTCTTGAAGACCGGCTTCGGCAGGTACTGGCGCTGGGCCTCTTCGCCGAACACGTACTCGCCGTAGATGTCTTCGCCGGCGTTCTCGAGGTAGTTCTGGGTGGAGGCAACCTTGTGGTTGGAAATCGCCTCGATTGCCTTCTGACGAGCGGTCAATTTGGGCTCCTATCGACCTTTTTGAATGGAATGTAGCGGTCTTTTCCCAGATTTCCCCCAGGTCGGCCGCATGAGGAAACCTCATCCAAGGATCTGGGAAGAACGCTACCGGAATGAACGGGGGATATCCAAGACCTCGGCCCGTGACGGCCCGAAAATGACTCCCAAATGAAACCGTTGCCGCGGCCGGGGACCTGGCAAGGGGTCCGGCAAGGGGGCGGCCGCGCGGGGCCGGGCACTGGGCCGCGCGGGCCGGGAGTCGAAGTTGCCGGATTCACATTACATCGACACGCGGCGAGAGCCGGCGGCGCTCAGCGCGGTCCGGGCATGCGAAATGGCTCAGACGCCCCCGCATCGGCGTTCCGCAGAGCGTGGATCTCGCCAGTGCTTGGGTCCGGCAGCTCCGTGCGACGGGATCCGGGCAGGAGGTCGTTGCCGGATGTCGTCCTGATGTGAAACAGGAAACTTCCGGGCCGCGCCGCAACGCCGCGGGCTCCCGGGCTGCGCGCCGCAGCTTCCGCGCCTCGCGGCGCGGGGGTGCCGCCGCACCGCCCGCCCGAGCAGGCTCAGAGCAGCGCTGGGCGGACCCACTCCTTGCCGAGGACGTGCTCGTCGAGGAAGGCGAGGATCGTCTCGTACCAGAGGCGGGCGTTGTTCGGCTTGAGAATCCAGTGGTGCTCGTCCGGAAAGTAGAGGAAGCGGGCCGGGACGCCGTGGCGGCGCAGGTCCGTCCACAGCGCCAGCGCCTCCGACACCGGCACGCGGAAGTCCCGCTCGCCGTGGATGACGAGCATGGGCGTCCTGATCGAGCCGATGTGGGCCGCCGGCGATTGCCGATCGTACAGCTCGGGCTGGCGATATGGGTCGCCCATCTCGTGCTCCCAGTCGGCACCCGTGTCGGTCGTGCCGTGGAACGGCCGCAGGTCCCAGAGCGACGCGTGCGTTACGATCGCCCGGAACCGGTCCGTGTGGCCGGCGACCCAGTTGGCCATGTAGCCGCCGTAGCTGCCGCCCGTCAGGGCAGTCCGCGAGGCGTCCAGATCCGGCCGGGTCAGTGCCGCGTCGAGGGCCGTGAGGATATCCGTGTAGGGTGTCTCGCCCCACCTCCCCCAGCCGCGCTCGACCATGTGCTGGCCGTAGCCGATCGAGATGGCCGGGTCCGGCAGGAGCACCGCGTACCCGCGCTCGACGAGGAGATGCGGGTTCCAGCGCCAGTGCCAGCCGCTCCACGACCCGATCGGGCCGCCGTGGGCGAAGACCACCACCGGCGCAGGCTTCTCGGCCGATGTGTCCGGCGGGAGGACGAGCCATGAACCGATCGCGGTGCCGTCGGCGGCGGTCGCGCTCAGCCGCTCGACACGGCCGCGTCCGCCCAAGCCGCCGTCGTCGATGCTGCGGGACAGCTCCACGGGCGTCTGTTTCTCGCCCGAGGCGGCGAAGCGGACGATCCGCGGCGGCGCGGTCATCGTGGCCCGCAGCGCATAGATGGTCTGCCCGTCCGGCGAGGGGCAGAGGTCGCTCATCGCCCCCCCCGAGACAAGGCACGTGGTCCTGCCGTCCACCAGATCGGCGCGGAAAGCCGCGACCCGGCCCTGACGATCGGCGACGAAGAAGACCGCGCTCGAATCAGGCGCCCAGGCCGGGTTCTCGGGCCAGAGGTCGAGCTTTGGCGTGAGGTCGCGGCCCTCGCCGGTCGAAAGGTCGACGAGCCAGACCGTGCTGGCGGAAGCCCTATCGGGCGCACCGATGCTGGTTCGAACGGAGACGGCGAAGCGGCCGTCCGGCGAGACCTTCGGCTGGCCGAAGTAGAAGTCGCCGGCGCCGAGCGTTCGGCGGGCCTTCGTCTCGACGTCGATGGCGACGAGAGAGATCGGGGTCGCCGGCAGGTTCGACCAGTCGGCCCAGCTGGTCACGATCGTCCGGCCGTCCGGCGAGATGTCGAAGTCGGACTCCAGGAAGACGGGGCCGGGATCGCCGGTCAGATCGGCCGGCTCGAGTCTGGCTTCGGGATCGGCCGGCAGCTGCGCGGCGAAGAAGCGCTGCCGCCGGGGGGCGAACCAATGATCCCAGAAACGGATCGGGTAATCCTCGAACAGCATGGCGCCGACGTCGGCATCCTTGCGCGCCCTCGCCCGCTCGGCGTCGTCGTCCAGGCTCGTCGCGGCTGGATGGAGCAGCGCCCCGAAGGCGATCGCGTCGGCATTCCGGGCGGCGGCGACGCCCTCGATCCCGCCGTCGGGCGCGAGCAGCAGGCTCGCCTCTCCGCCCTCTGCCGGCAGGCGCCAGAGGGCTGCGATCTTCTTGTCTGGGTCCGCCTTGGCGTCCGGGTCGGGCCGCGCGGAGGTGAACAGCAGCGACCCGTCGCGCGCGAAGGCGGCAGCCGATTCGCCAGCGCTCGAGCGCGTCAGGCGGCGCGGGGCTTTGGCGCCCGTGGGGTCGACCTGCCAGAGAGCCGTGCGCATCTCGTTGGCCTCGGGGCCCGGCCGCGAGACGGCGACGACCAGGCGCCGGCCGTCGGGCGACAGCCGCAGGCCGGAGAGTCGGGGGGCGGAGTAGAACCGATCGAGAGTAAGCGGTTCGTTCATGACGCGATCATCGCGCAACGGCGCGAACTCGTCCTGGGCACGGCGCGGGGCCCGGGCGCGGGGCGGGGCGGCGGCCTCCCAGCGACCCTCCACTTCGCCGTTACGCATGCGGTGAGTACTAAGGAGGAGAGCCGGCCTTGCGCGCCGAACACGACCTCCCAATCCCCGGTCAAATGGCCCGAAAGTGGTCTGTAGACCCCAATTCAATCGCGAATCGGGACACCAGGTCGATGTCGGCGGCGACGAGAGCGCCATTCCGCTCACCAGGGGCTGGCGGCTGTCGCACAACACTCCCGCCATGCGTATTGAGGAAGACTGACGCCGCGCGATCTCGCCGCCGCCCGTCTGTCCCCTACCTGGTGCCGCTACCCGCCTCCCGGCGCCCCTGCTATCATTCCGTGGCCCTCAGCGGGCATTCGGTCGGGGCGTGGCGCAGCTTGGTAGCGCGCATCGTTCGGGACGATGAGGTCGGAGGTTCAAATCCT
>PLOC01000035.1:105755-108263 GCA_003141955.1 Chloroflexota bacterium | reverse complement strand
GGGCGCCGCCTCGCCGGCCCTAGTGACCCGCAGCCGCTCGCGGGCGGACCGCTCTGTCCCAGCTGACCGCTTCCGACACCAACGTCAGCCCTTCGGTATCGCGGACGGGCCGCGGCTGAACAGGGGTGCAGGACGACCGGCCGAGCAGGTAGCCCTGGCCGAAGTCGACCTCTCGATCCTGAAGGGCCAGCAGGTCGCGGCGGGTCTCGATCCCCTCGGCGACGGTCTGGGCTCCGATGCGGCGGCTGAAGGAGACGAACGCCTCGACCAGGGCCTTCTTCGCCTCCGCGTCCTTGTTGCCGACGCCCTGGACGATCTCCTTGTCGATCTTGATGATCGTCGGCTCCAGGGCCGCGATGACGGTGAAGCTCGCGTAGCCGGCGCCGGCGTCGTCGACGGCGAAGCCGAAGCCGAGGCGCCGCAGGGCGCGCACCTGCCTCTTCAGGCGAGGCACGTCGTGAAAAGCCTGCTGCTCGGTGCACTCGACAATGATCTGATGGGGCGACAGACCGGCCGCTCGAACCCGATCGGCAAGCGCCCCGGCCTCGAATGAGGGGGCCAGCAGGCTGGCCGGCAGGAAGTTGACCCCGAATTTCATTCGTATTCCGGCAGGACCGGGTTCGGCGACCTCGGCGATCCTGGCCAGCGTGGCCTCGACGATGAAGGTGTCGAAGTCGACGGGGCACTTGGCCTTGAGCGCTGCCTCCACGACGTCGGTGATGGTCTGGGATCCCATGCCGGGGCTCAGCCGGAAAAGGCACTCCCATTCATGCGCCTTCAGCGTCGCGAGGTCCACGATCGGCTGGAACTCGACGTGGTGCTCGTGGCAGGCGAAGAACAGCGACATCACCTTGCGGCTTGCGATCTCCGGGGTCTCGCCCATGCCGATCCGATCGCCCAGGCCCGATATCTGGACCGCTGACCCGAGAGCAACGAGGTATCGCTCGGTCGGCGGCTCGGAAGGATCGACGTCGGCGAGACCGAAGCCCATGCCCTGTGCGAGACGCGTCGCCAGGTCCTGGGTGAGATCCTGCGCGGGGGCGATGACAGACCACCCGGAGTCCGCGAGTTCGATCGCGCGCGCCTTCGGCAGCTGCTCTTTCAGCATCGACACGAGCCGACTGTCACGAGTCCAGAGAAGTCGCTCGACCGTCCTCTGCCGAGTCCTAGGAAACCGCACGCTGGTTCCTCGCCTACCTACGACCCTCACGGCGGGCACCTTGGCCGAGAGACGGAACCGGCCAAACGAGGGTCAAGTGAGTCTCATCTTGGCTTTACCTTGCGCCAGTCCTAGCAACCACTGGTACGGGGCGATGCCTGGGACGTCGGTACCATACGATGAATTCAACGGTTCGAACACATCGTGCGTGCATATGTATCCCAGGTTTTCCACCGTTTGTCCACACCTAACCTCACAGATTCGGTCTCGACCGGCCCTAACTCGCAGAGACCAGTCGCCGATTCCGTTGCTTTAGGTCGACAGGTTCACGTTTTGTCAATACGCCTGTGATCCAGGCGAGGGCCGTTTGGCGACTTCGCCGGCCGATCGTACCTGCCGAACCGGCGCAGTCGCGGACCCGAGTAGACTCGATTCGAGCCACCAAGCCTAGCTGGAGCAGTCGATGCCGCAGATCCATCTCCGCGCCGAAGCCGAAGACTACGCCCCGCTCGTCCTGCTCCCCGGCGATCCCAACCGCGCCATGTGGATTGCCGGGAAGTTCGACGGCGGCCCCGGAGCCGCCCGTCAGGTCACCTCCCACCGCGGGCTGCTCGGCTACACCGGGACCTACAAGGGCGTCCCGGTGAGCGTCCAGACCAGCGGCATGGGCGCCCCGAGTATGTCGATCGTGGTCGAGGAGTTGCTCCGGCTCGGCGCGCGCCGCCTGATCCGCGTCGGGACGTGCGGCGGCATCGGGCGGGGCATCAAGACCGGCGAGATCGTGATCGCCTCTGCAGCCGCCCCGGTCGACGGCGCCACGAGGACTTATCTTCACGGCGACCCCTACGCGCCCACGGCCGACTTCGGCCTGGTTCGGGCGCTTGTGGAAACGGCCGAGCGCCGCGGCCAGAAACCCCACGTCGGCCAGGTCGCGACGGTCGATGTCTTCTACAACCCCGACGCGGACTACTTCTCCAAATGGCGCGATCGAGGCGTCCTCGCCTTCGAGATGGAGACCTCGGTCCTGTACTACCTGGCGGCGCGGGCGAAGGCGGCCGGCGCGGACGTGGCCGCGGCCACGATCCTGACCGTGAGCGACGTGCTCTCCGAGGAGGTCTCGTCCGAGGAGTCCTACCTCCCGCTCGACGAGCTGAACCGATCGATCGAGCGCACGATCGAGATCGCCCTCGAGGCGGGGACCTCGGCCTGATGGGGGCGCCGCCCACGCCGGGCCGTGTCGCCGGGCGCGATCTCGGCCGGTCGACCGCGTTCGGCCCAGAGCTCGCGCTCGCGATCGAGCTGGCCCACAGGGCCGGCCAGGTCCAGATGGACCGCTACGAGCGACTGGA
>PLOC01000035.1:0-105741 GCA_003141955.1 Chloroflexota bacterium | reverse complement strand
CGAAATCCGGTCGCGTCTGGATCGTCGACCCGCTCGACGGCACGATCAACTACGCCAACGGGATACCGTTCTTCTGCATCTCGATCGCCCTGGTTGCGGACGGCAGGCCGGTGGTGGGCGTCGTCTACGACCCCACGCGCGACGAGACCTTCGCCGGCGCGATCGACGGACCGTCGCTGCGAAACGGCGAACCGATCCGGGTCGGCCGCAAGGAGCTGCTTGCGGACCTGGTTGTCACCCTCGCGATCGGGGGACGCGGCACCGTTCGTAAGCGCCGCGAGGCTCTCAAGGGCATCCGAGCCCATCGATCGATGGGCTCCGCGGCCCTGACGCTGGCCTACGTGGCCTGCGGCCGCTTCGACGTCTACGCCCAGGGCGCCGGGATATCCGCCTGGGACGTGGCCGCTGCCGGGCTGATCGCCGAGCGGGCCGGCGCGACGGTCACGAGCCTGGACGGCGGCCCGTGGTTCGATCTGTCGCGGCCGGCCAGGAAGTGGTCCTGCCTTGCGGCCGCCCCCAGCCACCACGCCGCGATGCTGGCGATGCTCAAGTAGCGCGACCGTCGAGAGCCGCCTCCGGCGCCGAGGAGGCGTCAGTCCTGCCAGAGGTGCGGTCGTTCGGCCAGCGCCTGCGCGCCAAGCTCCTGACATAGAGCCAGGAACGGACCCCGTCGCGCTCCGCGCCAGCGCAGCTCGTCCGGGTCGGTCTGGGGGAGCGGCACGTCCAGGCGCAGCGTCGCCAGGCGGCGATAGAGCAGCGCCTCGTCCCAGCGGGCCCGCAGCGTGGCGCCGAGGCCGGGGGCCGAGCGTACGTCCACGTGCCAGTCGCCCACGCTCGGCGGGATCGCCTCCAGGTGCACGAACCGGGCCAGCACTGCGGCCGCCGATCGCGCGCCCCAGCCCGGCAGACCGGGGAAGCCGTCTGCCGCATCGCCGACCAGGGCCAGATAATCCGGGATCGATTCGGGCGCCACGCCCCACCGCTCGCGAACGCCCGTCTCGTCGATCGTTCGCTCGCGCCGCCGGTCGCGCATGACCACCCTCTCGCCCCGGACGCACTGGGCCAGGTCCTTGTCGGGGGTGCAGATCCATATCCGTTCGATCCCGGGCCGGTCGCCCCAGCGAGCCGCCGCGGTCGCCAGAGCGTCGTCCGCCTCGAATTCGACCATCGGCCAGACGACGACCCCGAGCGCCTCCATCGCCTGCTCGGCCAGGGGGAACTGTCCCAGCAGCTCGGCCGGGACGCCCGCCTCGGTCTTGTAGCCGTCGTACAGCCCGTTGCGGAATGAGTGGATGACGTGGTCCGTGGCGGCTCCGACGTGCGTCGCTCCTTCGTCGCGCAGCAGCGTCAACAGGGTGTAGAGCAGGCCCGTGACCGCCCCGACGTCCCGCCCGTCCGGGGCGCGAACCGGAGGCCGCGGGCTGAAGTGGGCTCGGAACAGCTCGTACGTGGCGTCGACGAGATGGAGCTGCACCGGGCGCTTCAGCGCGCTCGGGCTCGATCGCCGACGAGCACGACTCCCGCCGCAGCGAGGTCGTCGAGGGCGCGCTGGCCGTCGCCGGGCGTGAGGTCGACGGCTCGAACCGCGGCCAGCAGCACCGCCGTCTCGTAGCCCAGCCGCACGCCGTCGAGGGCCGTGGCCTTGACGCAGTAATCCGTGGCGAGACCGCAGACCACGATCCGCTTCGCTCCGCCGCGAGCCAGCGTGGCGTCGAGCTCGGTCGGGATCGGATGGCCGCCCGTCGGGTTCCGCATCGAGAAGCCCGAGTAGCCGTCTTCGCCGTGCGCGCCCTTGCGGACGATCGGCCCACGTACCGACAGCGCCGGATGAAGCTGCGCGCCCCACGTCTCCTGGACGCAGTGCGCAGGCCAGATGCCTCCGTCCGCGGCAAAGTGCGGAGTGTGGGCCGGGTGCCAGTCCTGCGTGTACACGATCGCCGCGCCGGCCTCGAGCGCCCGCTCGACTTCCACGTTCGCCAGCGGAACGATCTCCGCACCGCCCCCGACGTGGAGACTGCCGGCGGGGTCCGCGAAGTCGTTCTGGACGTCGACGACGACCAGCCCAACCAGCGGGCCGTACCGCGAATCCGGGTCCTCCACCGCCCACCGGCCGCCGTGCGGAGTTCCCCAGCTGCCTGACATCTCCTGCTTACCTCCTGCTCGAGGGCTATCCGGAGGTACGTGCCGGCGCGGCCGGACCACGCCTCTCTCCGGCTTTGTACGCGAAACGGGTCCAGGGCGCAAGCGGCCGACTCGTAGCGCACCGATCCCGCCTCGAGGTTCAAGCGGGCCGATGCAACGACGCTGTAACGGGCGCCGCGCTTCCGTGATGGCGCCGGGAATGCGGCTCTGGCTAGGATCCACTCAGGCGAAATGCCTTACTGAGCAATACGCGGAGACGCCGGTGACGGGGCGTCTTCTACTGAAGCAAGCGGCCTGGGTCCCCCTCCCCGGGCCGCTTGTCTCGTTTCTGGACAGAGCCGGCGCCGTCGCGCGATGAGTGAACGCCGTTCGCAGCTGCGCTGTCGGTTCTGGAGCCGTCGACGTCGAGCAGGTATCCGATCCCCTGGAACGTCTTGATCCGGCCCGGCTCGCCTGGCCTGGAGCCGAGCTTTCGCCGGACGCGACTGACCCAGACCCGCAGGTACTGCAGGTCGTCGCGGTACTCGGGCCCCCAGACCTTGGTCAGCAGCTCCGTGTGCAGCACGACCTTGCCCGCGTTGGTAGCCAGGTGCTGAAGCAGCAGCCACTCGGTCCGTGACAGCTGAACGAGCTCGCCGTTGCGGGTGACCATGCGCCGCTCCAGGTCGATCTCGATGTCGTCGAAGCGCACCACGCCACCGCCCGGCGCCACGCCCATGGCCCTGCGCAGCACCGCCCGGACCCGGGCTGCCAGCTCGTCCAGATCGAACGGCTTCGCCACGTAGTCGTCCGCTCCGAGGTCCAGCCCCTTGGCCTTGTCCGAAGTGGAACCCTTGGCGGTCAGCAGGATCACCGGGACGGGCCGGCGCTCGCGCAGCTGTCGCATGACTTCGATGCCGTCGATGCCGGGCATCACGATGTCGAGCAGGATGATGTCCGGCCGGACCTCCTCCGCCTTCTGGAGAGCCTCCTCGCCTCCGGAGGCGGTGACCACGCGGAATCCCTCTGCGCTCAAAGCGAGGGAAACCAGCTTGGTGATGCGTGGCTCGTCGTCGGCCACGAGNNCTACTCTGCACCGATTCCGCGCTCGACGCGAGATTGAGCTGATCGCCGCGGGGCACCGGGCCGGCGGTCGTTCTCGCCACCGGTCCGGCAACCTACCCGAACGACGCCCGGCGCGCGATCGGCTACCCTGCGGATCGGACCCCGTCCATATGGGCGCCGGCTCCGCAGCGGCGGCTCGGAGACAAGCCGACCATGTACTTCGATGAGTTCAAACATCAGCTGCCCGACACGGATCCTGCCGAGACGCAGGAATGGCTCGACGCGCTCGACCAGATCCACGCGCAGGAGGGCGACGAGCGAGCCCGATTCGTCCTGTACAAGCTGCTGAAGCGATCGCGCCAGCTTCACGTCGGCCTGCCGCCGCTGACGCAGACCCGCTATATCAACACCATCAGCCCCGAGCAGGAGCCCTTCTTCCCGGGCGACGAGGAGATGGAACGCCGCATCCGCCGGCTGATCCGCTGGAACGCCGTGGCGATGGTCATGCGGGCCAACGATCGGTTTCCCGGCATCGGCGGGCACCTGGCCACCTATGCCAGCGCCGCCACGCTGTACGAGGTCGGCTTCAACCATTTCTTCCGCGGCAAGGACGGCGGCGGTTCGGGCGACCAGATCTTCTTCCAGGGCCACGCGGCCCCGGGCATCTACTCCCGGGCGTTTCTCGAGGGCCGGCTCACCGAGGCGAACCTGGATCACTTCCGCCAGGAGGCGCTGTCCGGTGGCGTCGGCCTGCCGAGCTACCCGCACCCGCGCACGCTGCCGGACTTCTGGGAGTTCCCAACTGTTTCGATGGGCCTGGGCCCGCTGGCGGCCGTCTACCAGGCGCGGCTCAATCGCTACCTCGCCAATCGAGGCCTGACGGACACGTCGGCCAGCCGCGTCTGGGCCTTCCTGGGCGACGGCGAGATGGACGAGCCCGAGTCGCTGGCCGGCATCTCGCTGGCCGCCCGCGAGGGCCTCGACAACCTGACGTTCGTCGTCAACTGCAACCTGCAGCGCCTCGACGGGCCGGTCCGCGGCAACGGCAAGATCATCCAGGAGCTCGAGGGTCTCTTCCGAGGCGCCGGCTGGAACGTCATCAAGGTCATCTGGGGCCGTGAGTGGGACGATCTCCTGGCCCGCGACGTTGACGGCCTGCTGGTCAACAAGATGAACGACCTGCTCGACGGCGATTTCCAGAAGTTCTCCGTGTCAGGCGGGGCCTACATCCGGGAGCACTTCTTCGGGCCGGACGAGCGGCTGCGGCGCCTGGTGGAGAACCTGACCGACGAGGAGCTGGCCAGGCTGCGGCGAGGCGGGCACGACTACCGCAAGGTCTACGCCGCCTACCGGGCCGCGACCGAATACCGCGGCGCCCCGACGGTGGTTCTGGCCAAGACGATCAAGGGCTGGACCCTCGGCCCCGGCGTCGAGGCGCGCAACATCACGCACCAGGCCAAGAAGCTGTCCGAGGCCGAGCTGCGCGTCTTCCGCGACCGCCTGCAGCTGCCTATCCCCGATTCGAAGCTCAAAGAGGCGCCGTACTACCACCCCGGCCCCGACTCGGCTGAGGTCCGCTACATGATCGAGCGGCGCCGGGCCCTGGGCGGGTTCGTGCCGCGCAGGGTGGTGCGCGGCGGGCCGCTGCCGGCGCCGCGCCCCGAGGTTGACGCCGAGTTCGCCTCCGGCTCCGAGATGGCGGTCAGCACGACCATGGCCTTCGGCCGGCTGCTGCGCAATCTGATCCGCGACCCGCAGATAGGGCCGCGGGTCGTGCCGATCGTGCCCGATGAGGCGCGCACCTTCGGCCTTGATCCGCTCTTCAAGGAAGTGGGCATCTACGCCGCGCTGGGACAGCGCTACGAGCCGGTCGATTCGGAGCTCGTGCTGAGCTATCGCGAGGCCCAGAACGGCCAGGTGCTGGAGGAGGGGATAACCGAGGCGGGCGCCGTGGCCTCGCTCCAGGCCGCCGCCACGGCCTACGCCACTCACGGCTTCAGCCTCATCCCGTTCTACATCTTCTACTCGATGTTCGGCTTCCAGCGAACCGGGGACCAGTTCTGGGCGCTCGCCGACGAGCGGGGACGCGGGTTCGTCATGGGGGCCACCGCCGGCCGGACGACACTCATGGGCGAAGGACTCCAGCACGACGACGGGCATTCGCACGTGCTCGCCTCGGTCATTCCGAACATCCGCGCCTACGACCCCGCCTACGCGTACGAGCTGGCGGCCATCGTGCGCGAGGGGATCGACCGCATGTGCGCCAGGGGGGAGGATGTCTACTACTACATCACGCTCTACAACGAGAACTACCCGATGCCCGGGCGGGCGGCGGACCTGACGGACGAGCAGATCGTGCGGGGCATCTATCGGCTACTGGCGGCGCCCGAGCTTGGCAAGGGCGCCCGCGTCCAGAAGGCTGGGGAGACGGGCGCGCCGCCCGTCAGGCTCGTCGGCAGTGGCGCGATCCTGCAGCAGGTCGTCGCCGCCCGGCAGCTCCTTGCGGAGCGCGGCATCGCCGCCGAGGTGTACAGCGCCACGTCCTTCCAGCAGCTCCGCGCCGACGGCCTCGCCTCAGACCGATGGAACCGCCTCCACCCCGAAGCGGCGCCACGCGTGCCGCTCGTCGGGCAGGTTCTTCCGGACGGCGGCCCCGTCGTCATCGCCACGGACTGGATTCGGGCCTATCCGGACCTGGTGGCGCCGTGGCTGCCCGCGAACCGGCTGATCCTCGGGACCGACGGCTTCGGCCGCTCGGACGCCCGCGACACGTTGCGCCGGCTGTTCGAGATCGATCCGCCGCACATCGCCGCGGCCGCGATCGTGGGCTTGGCTCGCGCCGGCACGCTCTCCGGCAGGGATGCCTCGGCCGCGATGACTGAGCTCGGCGTGGACCCCGACGCTCCCGACCCGCGCGCCCTCTAGCCCGGTCCGGCCTGGTCGAAGGTCGTGTCCGCGGGCCCGGTCATCGACGTCGCCCAGGAACCGGGCGCCCAGATCTCGATGACCACCGCCCCGGTCGCGTTGACGATCGTCGTCGAGCCGCGCTGGACGTGCCACTCCGCGGCCGCGGCCAGGGGCGTGTGGCCGTGGAGCCAGAGCGGCGGCCGGAGGTGGCGCATCAGCCACGAGTAGCTGCGAAAGCCGCGATGGTATTCGCCGCCCGGCAAATCGCCTGCACCGCGCGGCGGGACGTGACTCAGGACGATCACCGGCTCGGGCCGGCCGAATCTGCGCACGGCCAGCCGGAGCGCCTGATTCCACGCGCCACGTTCGCTCCGCCGAGCTTGCGGCCCGCGCTGACCCGGCCAGGTCAGCCCTGCGATCGACAGGCCGGCCTCGTGGTGCACGGACGTGGACCGGATCGCGTCGGGGCAATATGCCCGGCAGGCCTCCCAGCGGGCGTCCGAATCGTGGTTGCCCAGGACGTAGACGAGAGGCGCGTTGAATCCGTCGGCCAGGAACGAGAGATGGTCGCAGTCGAGGTCGCCGCAGCCGACGATTAAGTCTATCGGACCGACGGCCCGGCGGCTGCGTTCGTCTTCGAGCGCCCGGTCGATCTGATCCGAGACGGCCAGGAGCCGGATCGGCGTACCGCTGCGTCCGTGAAAAGGCGCCGCGTCGGGCCATTCGATCGACAGGTGGCGGGTCATATCGACTCGTCTCGCGTCGAGGGGGGTTCCCCGGGAGCGTCGGGGCCCCGGTCGGAGTTCTGTTCCAGGTTGCGAATCGCCATCGCCGGCTGGTGGCCTTGTGCCGCGGCGCGCATATCGCGTCCCTCGCCGATGAGCTCCAGCAGGTGCGTCGGCCGCTCGCTGGTGTGGCCGTCGAGCGGCACCAGCTCCGTGACCATCGCGTCCACGCCCGCGCCATTGTCCTGGCGCACGGCCCCGACGCGATTGTGTCCGTCGACGACCCAGTAACCGCCGGCAAACTTGACGAGGTCGACCGGCGGCAAAGGTTGAAGGCGCTCGTTCGCCTCCAGAATCCGCTGCCAGCGGGTCTGCCAGTTCTCGCCGCGGAGCTGTCGCAGCGGCAGGAAATCGCTGCCGCGTTGGGCGGCGCCGGCGACGGCCGTGCCGAGGATCTCCTCGACGGGGATGAAGCGCATGCCGAGCTCCCGGGGCGACGCCATACGCGCCTCTGGATGAACCTCGTACAGGTTCGCCAGCGGCTCCGGCGAGACGGCCCGGTGGATTCGCCCGGCCAGGTCGGCCGGCCCGGACATGGCCTGGCCGGCTGCCTCGATGACCGTCCCGACGGCACTGGCCACCGGCTCGGCGACGGCCTGGAGATGGCTGACGATCGAACTGGCGAAGCCCTCCGATTCGGGCTGCCCCGGCTCCTCGGCATCTGACATGCCCGGCTCCTCGCCTCTGGCATCGCTGCCGTCGCCGGGCCCTGTGCGGTGTTCTTCCATACCTTGAGGGTAGCATCCAACCGGCCGCGGCCGTCCCGCCAGGTTCGCTGGAGCCGCGCTTCGGGTTCGTCAGCGGCCTCCGAACAGGGTCGACCTCAAACGAGTTGAGCGGGCGATCGGCGCCCTCGTGAGGGCGGGCCGGCCGGGATCGCGGGAGTGAAACGCCCGCCTGGCGCAGGCGCGCTGTAGGCTATGTGGGTCGGTCCTGCGCCGACCACGCGACCACAGGTGATGCGCGCATGACCTCTCCGGCCGGTCTCGAAGGCCAGCCCGTCACCGCCTCGTCCGGGCCCGCGATCAACTGGTTCGGCGGGCGCGGGCGGCTGCTGGCGCTCGGCGTCGTCGTCCTGTTCGTCCTCTGGCTGGCCCGCGGCATTATCGGGCCATTCGTGGTCGCGGCCGTTCTGGCATACGCCTTCTCGCCGGTCGTCTCGGCCGTCGAGGACAAGACGCACGCGCCCCGGGCCTTGATCATCGGCGTCGGCTATGTGCTCGTGCTGGGTGTGATCGCTCTGGTGGCGGTGGTTGCTGCCGCGCGGGCCGGCGAGGAGATCAGGTACCTGTCCTCGGGTGGGCGCGACGTGATTGCCACCGCGCTGCGCAAGATCTTCGGCGACTCCGTCGTCGTTGCCGGCACGACGTACAACGTGACCGACATTGCGGCGCAGATCAGGGGTTCGCTGTTCGGCATGATCCAGACACCGTCCAGCGCCATCCAGCTGGCTGAGCAGGCCGTCGACATCGCCCTCCAGGCGATCCTCGCGCTGATCGTGACCTTCTACTTCCTGCTCGACGGCCGGCGTTTCGGACTGTTCGCGCTGCGCTTCCTGGACCGCTCCCAGCGGGCCGAGGCGCTGCGTATCGCTCACCGCGTCCACGTCGTCCTGGGCCGCTGGCTACGCGGCCAGCTGCTGCTGATCGCGCTCGTTGCGATCGTCCTCTACGTCCTCCTGGGGCCGATCCTCCACGTGCCCTATGCCCTGGCGATCGCCATCGTGAGCGGCGTGCTGGAGATCATTCCGCTGGTCGGGCCGATCATCGCCGCCGCCCTGGCAGGGACCGTCGCCTTCGCCACGCGTGGCACCGACACGACGATCGTGGTGCTCGTCATCTACCTGGTTCTGCGCCAGGCCGAGGACCAGGTCGTGATGCCGCTGGTCATCGGGCGGGCAGTGCATCTGCACCCCGTCGTCACCATCTTTGCCGTCCTGGTCGGCCTGAGCGCCTGGGGAATTCTAGGTGGCCTGCTGGGCGTCCCGGTCGCGGCGGCCCTGAACGTGACGCTGCACGAGCTCTACCCCGAGCAGACCGGGCCCGGCATGAGCCTGCCCGAAAGCCGGAGTCGGATTCCGGGGCGGATCGGCGGCCGATTGCGGCGCGGCGGTCGCCCGGCCGGCGACGGGCCGGGGGCTGGTCTGCCGGGGCCGCAGGATCCCGAGCCAGAGGGCCAGGGCTGAGGCATGGACTTCGAACCGGCGCCGGAGGTGGCCGGGGCGCCCGCGATGGTCGTCCTGGCTCTCGATATCGGCGGCACTCAGATTCGGGCGGCGGCGATTCTTCCCGACGGGGCGCTGCTGGGCCGGCGCGCGGCCCCGACCCCCGTGGCCGAAGGCGCCGAGGCGATCTACCGGGCCTGTACCGAGTTGCTCCACGGCGTGGCCGATGACCTGCCCGCGGAAGTGCGGGCGCGAGTGGCGGCGATCGGGATCTCCTCGATGGGACCCGTCGACCCATGGCGCGGCGTGGTCGTCGACCCGCCCAACGTGCCGTCTCTGCGCGATGCGCCGCTCGCCGACGAGATGGAGGCGCGCCTGGGTGTGCCCGCCTTCCTGGACCGCGACACCAACGTCGCCGCTCTCGCTGAGAGCTGGCTCGGCGCCGCGCGCGGCTGCCGCGACTTCCTGTACGTGACCGTCTCGACGGGCCTCGGCGGGGCCGTCGTCCACCACGGCCGCCTGATGCTGGGACCCGATGGCACGGCCGGGGAGCTGGGCCACGTGACGTTGATGATGGACGGCGGGCCGCGCTGCGGCTGCGGCGGGGCGGGGCATCTGGAGGGCATTGCCGCCGGGGCGGGACTGGCCGCGCAGGCCCAGGAAGAGGCGGCGCGCGGCGGCTCCGCGTTCCTGCGCGCTCGCGCCGACCTCGCGCCGCTGACCGCCAGAGACGTAGCCGAGGGTGAGCTGGCCGGAGACCGGACCTGCCGGCTCTTGATGGAACGTGCCAGGCGGGCCTTCGCCGTGGCCTGCGTCGGCTGGGTCGACGCCTTCAACCCCGAGCTCATCGTCGTCGGCGGTACGCTGGCCGAGCGCCAGGGCGAGCGCTGGCTGGGAGCGGCCCGCGCTGCCGTCGAGAGCTCCGCATTTCGAGCGCCCGCCGCCCGAGTGAAGATCGTGCCCGCTCAGTTCGGCGATGACGTGGGCCTGGTCGGCGCGTGGCCGCTTGTCGCGCAGCGCCGAGGCGACCCGGTCTGGCGCGAGAAGCGCCCCGGCCGCTCACACGGTGCCAGCCCCGGCGGCCGCGCCGCGCGCGCTACCCCGGACGCCGCCCGCGCCGACTGACCCTCAGCCTTGCCCCGCCGCGGCCTCGACCCGCGACAGCATCCCGAGATGCACGAACGCCTCGGTGGCCGCCTCGCCGACTCGCCCGCCGTTCCTGCGCCAGGCCTCCGCTTTGCCGCGCAGCCAGAGCGGCCACAGGCCCACCAGGACCGCCAGGCGCGTGACCGAGAGGATCGGCATCGTGGCGACTGCGGCGACGAAGGCCAGCCAGTCGGCCCGCCAGCGGATCGCCGCCAACACGGCGGCGGCGGCTATGGCCAGACGGATCGCGAAGTCCAGGCCACCGTGCTCGGGGACGATGGCCAGAACGTTCATGGCCTGCATCTCCGAGGCGGCTTCCCAGCCGAATGTGCCCACGTAGTCGGCCCACAGCCCCTGCGCCACGACAAACGAGACGGCGCATGCCGCGGCGAAGACCGCGCATCCGACCGCCAGGGGCCGGCGGTAGTCCGGCTTCGTCAGCCACAGGTAGGGGATCAGCAGCCCGGGCCCGAACTTGAGGGCGGCGAACCAGGGCAGCAGGTACGCGCCTCGCCGATCGCGCAGCGCGAACAGGCAGGCCGCTCCGAGCTGAAGGGTGACGTTGCCGAAGCTGAGCTCGGCCCAGACGGGCCACTGCAACGCGGCAATCAGGGCCAGCCGCCACGACCCGCAAAGATAGCGCAGGCACATCGTGCCGACGATCCGCCAGGCCCAGTCGATGTACGTCTCGGGGATCAGCCCGATGGGAAACGCCAGCTGGGCGAAGATCGGAGGGTATTTGTAGACGCCACTCCCCCAGATCGTGGACTGCTGGTAGAGCGGCTGTCCGTTCAGGATGTGCTTGGCGGCGAGCCAGTAGGCGTTGGTGTCGTAGGCAGGCCACCAGCCGTCCAGGACCGCCGATGCCAGGTACGCGGCCACCTGAACCCCAACGACAAGCAGCAGGCTGACGGCGAAGAGCTGCCACAGCGCCTCATAGGTGGCCCGGCCGGGCAGCGTCTGGAACGGGCCGCGCCAGGACCTAAAGGCGCGCGGCGCGCCTCGATCCGATGGCTGGCCCGTGGAGCTCACGGCGAATGAGTCTACCCGAGCGACCTGCCGCGTATGCCGCGGCCCCGGCGCTCCGGAACTCTGGTCAGGCGGCGATCGGCGCGCCCCACCAGACGCTCGCGGCGATGATGACGTAGAGCCCGACCAGGGCCAGTCCCTCGAGCCAGGTCGACTCGCCGTCGATCACGACGAACGCGGCCAGCAACGTCGCTAGTGCGAGCGCGGCGATGAGCAGCGGCGAGACGACGAGCGTCAGCGTCGTGCCTCCAAGGAGCACGCTGCCGAGAACTAGGATCGGGGTGAGCGCCAGCGCGACCTGCAGGCTCGAGTTCAGGATGATGCTGATGGCGAGGTCGCCCCTGTCGGCGAGCATGGCCTGGACCCCGACGACGTTCTCGACGGCATTGCCCGCGATCGCGACGACGACCAGACCGGCGAACGACTGGGACATCCCGAGGGTGTCCATCGCCGGCCGGAGGGCATCGACGAACCAGTCCGAGACGAAGGCGGCTCCGATTCCGGCTGCAGCCAGAATCACCAGGGCCAGGCCGATAGGCCAGAGCCTGTCCGAAAGGACGGTGCCTTCCTCGGCCCCCACGTCCGGCCCTGCCTTGCCGATCGAGAACGGGATGCTGGCCGTGAAGACGACCAGCAGGACGAGCGAGACGACTACCGAGATCTCCGTCTCGTGGCCACGGTCCGGGCCACCCGGGGCGGATGCGATCGTCGGGATGGCTATGGCCGCGACCGCCAGCAGCAGCAGAGTCGACATCGTGCGGGTCTGGTCGCCCCCGAACTTCTGGACCCCGTGGCGCAGGCCGCCGGCGATGAAGGCTAGGCCCAGGACCAGGAGCGTGTTGGCAAGAATCGACCCGATCAACGCCGCTCGGACGACATCGACCAGACCCGCCCGAAGAGCGAAGACGCCGATGAAGAACTCGGGCAGGTTGCCGAGCGCCGACTGGAGCACGCCGGTGGCACCGGGCCCGAATCGCTCGCTGAGCTGATCGGTGCCCTCGCCGACCATCGCCGCCAGGCCGGCCAGCGCCAGGCCCGACAGGGCGAAGACCGCCACCGGCGAGATAGCGAAGAAGCGCCCGGCCAGTGCCCCCAGGGTTGCCGAGATGGCGACGACGGCGATGATGCGCGTTCGGGTTTCGAGGTACCTCAGCAAGGCACGGCCCTCCTGGCGCGATTGTGCCCAAAGCGAGCGTCCTCCGTGCGGCCGCGAGCACCACCGTGTGCGGCGGCGGGCGAGCGACCCCCGGGCGGCTGTGGCCGACGGGCTAGAACGGCGGCCACGGGATGACGGGCCGGTCGCGGTCGGGCTGCGGAAAGCGTCGGCGCGCGAGCAGGGCGTCGAGGCGGCGGGTCGTGGCCCGAATCTCCGTCGGTGCCAGCAGCTCGCGCAGACATTCGCCCAGGTCGCCTCCCAGACCGTCGCGCAGGCGCGAGAGGACCGCCACCTCGTCGTCGTTGAGCGGCTGACCACGCCAGCGCCACAGGACCGTCCGCAGCTTCGGCTCGACGGCGAAGCAGAGGCCGTTGTCCACGCCCAGGATCCGCCCGTCGGGGAGTGGCAGCAGGTGCCCGCCCTTGCGATCGGCGTTGTTCAGCACCGCGTCCAGGAGCGCGATTCGGCGCAGGGCCGGCAGATCGTCGCCCACGATCGCCGTCACGTCGACCGACTCGTCGACCTCCATCCAGAGCTGGACCATGCCCTGGCCGAAGGGACCGTCTCGCATGACGGTCGGCGGAATGAGGTCCCAGCCGCTCGCCTCCGAAACTGCGTGAGCTGCGACCTCGCGGCAGGCCAGCGTTCCATCGGGGAAATCCGTCAGCGGTCGCTCGCCGCGGATCGGTTTGTAGACGCAGCTGGCCACGATCCCGGGCCGGCCGTTCGCTCGGGGCTCCTCGACCAGTCCGAAGAACGTGGCGTTGGAGGCCGAGAGCATCCGGCCGATGACGGTGAGCTCACCGTCGCGCAGGACACGAAGAGCCGTCGCCCGATCGAGCGCGCCCGCGACCTGGCGGCCCTCGAGGGCGGCCGCCTCCATCTCCTCACGCGTCAGGCGCGCGGCCCGGGACTGGGCGTTGTCATCCACACTCGGTTCAGCCATTCCGGTCTCAGTGCATGTAGCCGTTGCGCCGGGTGCAGATGTGCCCTTCGGGGTTGAGCGGCTGGCCGCAGAAGGGGCAAGGCGGGCGACCGGCGGCAACGACCTCGAGCGCTCGGGCGGCGAAGGCGAGGGCCCGGCTCGGCTCCAGGCGGACTCGCATCAGGTCGCCGTTTTCGTCCGCGTCTTCGGCCGCGGCCTCCTCCGCTTCCGGCGCTTCCTCCTCGCCCTCGTCTTCGGTGATCTCCCGGGCCTCCACGACGACGGTGTCGTCGTCGCCGTCCCAGACGATCGCCATAGTGCCGACCCGGAACGTCTCGACCAGAGGTTCCTCCAGAGGAGCGCGATCGACCGCGTCCACGGGCGGCTCCTCGGGCACGTCCGCGCCGCGGCTGCGCATCTCCGCCAGCAGTTGTGTCAGCCGTTCGGCCAGGAGCGCGACCTGAACCTTCTCGAGCGCGGCGGTGACCACGCGCGTGCCCTCTCGGGCCTGCAGGTAGAAGGCGCGGCTGCCCGGCTGGCCGACCGCCCCGGCGACGAAGCGATCCGGGTTCTCGAACGCATACACCCGACGAGCCATTGAGTCTCCAGGCGATCGAAGGCGGACTGCGCGCCGCCATGTCGAATCTATACCTCCGGACCAGACGGCTCCCGGCGCTCGAATCGACCGCCCGCGCTCCGCCATGGGCCGACTCGGAGGTATCTCGGGGCCGTCCCGCCCGGGTTCGGCCATGATATGACGTCCAGCCTACTAAACTGGCAAGACAACATTGACAAATAGAAAGGCATAGTGCCATAGTGGAAACCGATGAGGTCCAGGTCGATCAGGTTTACGGCCGTGGCCCCGGGAGTGAAGGAAACGATGGCACGCGACGTAATCTCGATCTGCCCAGTCTGCTCGACCGAGCTGTTCGTGACCCGGCTGCAATGCCGGAGCTGCGGCACCGCCATCGAGGGAGACTTCAGCGTCGGGCGTTTTGGACGCCTCAACCGCGAGCAGCTGGCTCTTCTGGAGAGCTTCCTGCGCGCTCGAGGCAACCTCAAGGAGCTCGAGCGCGANNCTCAAGCTCTCGTATCCGACGGTCCGCGCCCGGATCGACGCCCTGGTTCGGGCGCTTGGTCTGGCGGACGGCGCCTTCGTCGACGACGGCTCCGAAGATGGTTCGGGGCGGGACGAGATGAGCGGGCTCCGCCGCGAGGTTCTGGAGCGGCTGGCTCGACATGAGATCACGGCGGACGAGGCAGCGGCCCTGATCCGCTCTCGGAAGGAGTAGGAGATGGGCACGCTGGAGCGCCGGGAGACGCTCACCCATCGGTTGGGACCCGCCGGACGCCTTTCGGTCAAGACGCTCACCGGCCTGCTTCGTGTCCGGGGCATCGAAGGCGAAGACGTCCATGTGACCGTGACCTACCGCATCCGCGCCGCGGATCATGCCTCCGCCGAGAGGGCGCTCGAGAGCGGCCGCGTGGCCATCGATCGCGGCCCCGACTCACTCGTGATAGAGACGCCTGAACGGCGCCTCGCCACCGGCCTGGCCTGGCTCTTTGCGGGCGCCCGCGTCAGCGCGGACATCGCCGTCGACGTGCCGTGGGGCGCGAAGTTGCGCTTCGAGACGATGAGCGGCACAGTCGAGGCGATGAACCTGGTCGGGGATCAGAAATACCGGACCGTGTCCGGAGAAATCCGGATGTGGTACCTGGGCGGGCTGGTCGAGGCGGGCACGATCTCGGGTGGTATCACGCTGGACGGCGGGACGGCGCTGCGCCTGCGGGCCAGCACGATCTCCGGCGGGATAAGGGCCCGTGCCGGCCTGTTCCACAGCCTGAGCCTGTCCACGACGAGCGGCAGCATGGCGGTCGTCGGCGCCCTGGACCCGGCCGGCGATTTCCGCGCCGAGTCGATCTCCGGCGGCGTGGATCTGACGCCGTTGTCCGGAGTGACGGCCGAGCTCAAGACGGTTTCCGGCTCGGTCCATTCCGAGATCGAGCATCGCGTTGAAGGCGCGCGCGGCTTCTGGAGGGTGATCGTTGGTGACGGCGCGGCGCAGCTGCGGGTCAACTCGACCTCCGGCTCGCTTCGGCTGCTGGCGCCGCGTCCGTCCGACCCGGTTGCCGTACAGACCGCCGGACCGGCGAGTCCTGTCGCTCCCGTGGGCTCCCCCGCCGCCGCGGGTACGCCGGTCGCTCCGGGCGCCCCGGCCGAAACCGTCCAGCCGGCGGCACCCGCGGAGGCTTCCCAACCGGCAGCCGGCGAAGGGTCGGCCGAAAGCTGGAACCCCAACGAGTCGGCCGAGGAGACGGCCGAGCGCCAGCGCGACGACCAGTCGGACGAAGAGGAGCTGGCGGTCCTCCAGGCCCTCGAGCGGGGCGAGATCGGCGTCGATGAGGCCGCGGCTCGGCTCGAGCGGGCGGGAGGTAGCGACGATGTCCGGTGAGCTGGAAGCGCTGCTCCGCCTCGTCTCGGAGGGCCGCATCACGGCCGAGGAAGCGGCCCCGATCGTCGCCGCCCTCGAGGAGAAGGCCCGTCTCGACGCCCGGGGCGCCGGCGCAGGGTCGGGCTCGGGAGCCGGCGCGGGAACTGGCGCAGCCGCCGCTCGCGAGGGCGGGCGCGAGGCAGGCCGTCGAACGGGCGCCGCCCAGGAACTCCTCGCGGACCGAAAGCTGCGCGTCTATGTGGCCGAGGACGGCCGCCAGGTGATCAACATCCAGATCCCGCTGGCCGCGGCGGGGTTCGCGATCGACCAGGTGCCCGGGCTGTCTCCGGACCACCGGTCCCGCATCGTCGAGGCGATCCAGAGCGGCATGACCGGGCCGATCCTGGAGGTTTCCGACGACGGCGACGAGGTTCGCATAGTCATCGAATAGTCAAGCGGCCGCGCGCCGCAAACCCAACTCGAAGCGATCCCGGACCGCTCGCCGGCCCGGGCCTGGACAGGTGTTGCCAAATCTGGAGTGAGGGCGGCCCGGGGATGCCGCAAAGGGGAAGGCGATGTTGCTGGAAATCGGGAATCTGACGAAGGTCTACCGGACCGGCGTTCGGGCCAATGACGGAATCGACCTCGCGATCGACTCGGGCGAGGTGTTCGGCCTGCTCGGTCACAATGGCGCAGGCAAGACGACGCTGGTCAACCAGGTTGTCGGTTTGCTGAAGCCAACCGCGGGCTCCATCCGGATCGACGGCCGCGACATGATTGCCGACCCGGGCCTGGCTCGCCGGCTGTGCCCCTTCCAGGCGCAGTCGCAGGTCCCGATCGACGGCCTCACNNGACGCGGCCCGACTCTCCGGCGGCGTGAAGCGCCTCGTGGCCTTCGCCATGGCCGCGGTCACGCCCGGCCGCCTGGTCATGCTCGACGAGCCGACCAACGACGTCGACCCCATCCGCCGCCGGCTGCTGTGGCAGCAGGTGCGGTCTCTCGCGGATGAGGGCGCGGCCGTGCTGCTGGTGACGCACAACGTCGTCGAGGCGGAGCGTTCGGTGGATCGCCTCGCGATCCTGGACGCCGGCCGAGTGGTCGCCGAGGGGACGCCGGCAGAGCTCAAGGCGGGGCTGGGCGCTGAGCTCCGGCTGGAGCTGGTGGTCGACCCGAGGGCGACGGAGCTGCCGGTCTCGCCGTTCGGTCAGTCGGTCGTGCCGGTCGGCAACCGGCTCATCGTTGGCGTCCCGATGGACGCCGCGGGCCCGGCCGTGGGCTGGGCCGAATCTCTGCAGCGGGCCGGCGTCGTGGAGGAGTTCACGCTCGGACCGGCAACCCTGGAGGACGTATACGTGGCGATGGTCGGTGGCCTGGAGGTCCGGCCCGCCGAGATGGAGGAGAGCTTCGATGCAAGCGCTGCGTAGCTACCGGTTGCTCGTGACCTGGCAGGCCCTGCGCAAGAAGGCCTACCTGCCGCTGATGATGGCGGTCCAGACTCTCTTCTCGCTCGGCATCGTGCTCGGCTATCCGCTTCTCTTCCCGACGCTGGATCGGACGACGATCTACCTGATCGCCACCGGCGCGCCCGCGATTTCGATGATCTCGGTAGGACTCGTCGCCCTGCCCCAGACCGTGGGCGAGGCGAGGAGCGAAGGCAGCCTGGCGTACATGCGCTCGCTGCCGGTGCCGCGTCTCTCCTACCTGGTCGCCGATCTCACCGTCTGGCTCGCCATCGTCGTCCCGGGCGTGGTCCTGGGCGTGCTCGTCGGGGCCTGGCGATTCGGCCTGGATCTGCAGGTCAGCCCGCTCGTCATCCCGGCCGTTCTGATGGTGGCCCTCACCGCGACCTGCGTCGGCTACGCCCTCGCCTCGGTCCTGCCCTACATGCTCACCGTCATCATCACCCAGGCGATCGTCGTCTTCGTGTTCATGTTCTCGCCGCTGACCTTCCTGCCGGACAAGCTGCCGGCCTGGCTGGAAACGATCCACAGGCTGCTGCCGATCCAGGCCATGGGCGAGGTGACCCGCGGCACGATCGCTCCGAACGAGTTCCCGCTGCCGCCCGGCGCGTTCCTGACTCTGGCCGTGTGGTGCGTGCTCGGGTTCCTGGTGACGTACGCGGCGATGACGCGGCGTGCCTGATGGGCGACCGCGGGGGCGCTAGGCTTGGCCAATGACGCGGCCGAGCGCAAAGACAGTGATCCGATGAGCGGACAGCCGGCCAAGCTGCCCGCCCGCGATTTCGAGGAGATCCGCCTGGCCGAGGCGCTGGAGCGCGGCCGCTGCCCCGTCTGCGACGCTCGCCAGGAGTCCGCCTTCGCCGCTCTCCGTGGCCTGGCGCGCGAAGGGGCCACCGACCGGGGACTCCGGGCCGAGATGGACAGGGGCCTGGGCTTCTGCCAACCCCACAGCGTCGGCCTCTCGAAGATGGAGCTCCTGCAGACGAGCAGCCAGCTGGCGACGGCGGTGCTGCTGGACGCGGTGCTGCGGCGACGCCTGGGGGCGCTCAAGAAGCTGTTCGGCGCGGACGCCGCGGCGCAAGGGCGCGGGCTGGCGGACCTGGCCGACCCGAGATGCCCCGTCTGCGCCCGCGTTTCCGAAGCCTCGCGGACGGCCGTCGATCGGCTTCTGGCGCTCTCCGACGATCCGGCCTGGTCGGCGGCCCTGGGAGCGGGCGAGCTGTGCCTGAGCGACCTCTGCGTGTTGTGGGCGGCTGCGGCGGCGGGCCCAAAGGACCTGCAGGCGCGCTGGAGCGGGATCCTCGCCGCGCAGCTCGCCCGGCTCGAGGCGCTGCAGAAGACGCTCGCCGAGTACGCCCACAACAGCACCATGGATCGGCGCCGCCTGATAACGAAGGAGCAGCAGGAGGCGGGCGCCGCCTCGATTCGGCTCTTCGGCGGTTCCCCGGACCGCGATCGAACCCGGTGACGATCGCCGGTCGGGCGGCGCATCGCGTTGTTGGAGCCTGCGGTCCTCGCTCACGCACCTGGAGGTGCGCTCGCTGCGGTGCTCGGCTCCGCCTAGCGCCGCGCTCGCCGGCCCGGCGATCTGCGCCCACGTGGCCGGTCGGGCGGCGCTCCCCGGCGCCATGCCATGTGGCGGGCGGCTCCTGCGCCCGGCGCGGCGTCAGTGGGGGTCGGCGAAACAGCGCTCGAAGCCGGGGGTCCAGATCAGGCGCCCGTTCGAGCCGTCCGGGTCGGCCGTGATCGCGCAGCCCGCGTAGCCGGCCAGCCCAGCGACCCAGGCCAGGCCGGTCGGTCCCATGGCGAACGCCGCCGTGGCGTAGCCATCGGCAAAGGTCAGGTTCGGTCCGACGATCGTGATGCTCAGCACGTCGCCCTGGGGCGCCTTGCCGGTGAAGGGATCCTGCACGTGATCGCCGCGCTCATACGCACCGGACGTGGCGACAGCGCCGTCGTGCACACTGACCACGGTGGCCACCTTGTCCGCCTGCAACGGGTGCCTGATGCCGATCCGCCAGGGAGTGGCCGGCGCCGCCTCGCCGCGGATGACTATGTCGCCGCCGCCGTTGATGCAGTAGTTGCGCGCCCCGGCCGCCTCCAGGATTCGGCCGGCATCCTCCAGGGCCCAGCCCTTGACCAGCCCGGAAGGGTCGAGGCCTCCGTCCCAGCGGTGGGCCCGAATGTCGAAGTAGCCCTGGCTCGTCTCCCGCACCTGCTCGCACAGCTCGAGGACGCGGCGAAGATCGGGGCTGCAGTCGTCCTCGGACATTTCGCCGCGGCTCAGGCGGCTGACCTCGCTGTCGGGTTTGTAGGTGCTGAAGCGCCGGTCGACGTCGCGGAGATGGTCGAAGGCTTCGTCGAGCGCCGCGGGCGGCACGTCCGGGTCGCGGACGTCGAAGCTGATGGCCGTGCCCATGATCTGCTCGACTCGGCGCAACCCGAAGAGGGGCACGGTCCCGGCCTGTGGCGCCAGCCGCTGGATCTGCTCTCGGCCCGCGGTCATAGCAGCATTATGGTGCGGCGCCACACAGCGATCCAGGGCACTCCAGAAGGAGCGCGTTGGCTCCTGCGCTTCTCGCTCACGCACCTCCGGGTGCGCTCGCCGGAGTCTTCGTCGTCGCCCTGGCCCGCGCCCGTCGGACCGCCGGACCGCGGCGAGGTGACCGGCGGATCCGGGCTTCAGCCTGACGACGGGGCGCTCGCAGTCCGCCCAGGCAGGTGTTTCAGAATTGTGCAATGCTGCCGCCAGCGGCGGCGCAGGCTGACTGGCGGCGTCGCCGCCGCAATCCCCCTGAACGCCTGGCGTTCGAGCTGCCCGTCGCCAGCCGGCGGGTCCCGGCTCGCCTTCCGTCGGGTGGCCGGGCGGGCGAGGGTGACGATAGGGGTAGGCGAATCTTCACAAAACGGGGTATTGAAATACCAGAGTCCTCTGCTTAGGATTTCGTACCCAACGCCAACGCCCGGGCGGTGCACGAGCCGGGCGTATCTACACGGGACATCCGAACAGAGAAAGGCGATCGATGGCGGTCTCGGCGGTTTCAGAGCCCGGGGTGCGCCAGGCGACCGCGCGCGCACAGGACCTGTGTCCGGCTGCGGTCCGCGCCATGGTCATCTGGCCACGACTGGACCGGCGCGCCCTCGCAAGGTGCGGCTGTGACTCGGCTCGAATTGCCAAGTACGTCTCGCGGCGGACCCGGATGCCCGCCCGGTCCATCGAGGCGCTGCTGAACCGGTCGTAGGGCCTCAGGCGACAATCGCCGCTTCGGGGACCATCCATGCCGCGCCATCCGCGCCATCCGCGTCCGCGCGCCACCGGCCGCGGCGCAGGTCAGCCGCGGTAGAGGAAGCAGCCCGGCAGGTGGTCATCTATCAGGCCGACGCTTTGCATAAAGCTGTAGACGATCGTCGAGCCGACGAAGCGGAATCCGCGCCTGCGCAGGTCGGCCGACAGGGCATCGGATTCGGCCGTGGTTACGGGCACGTCCTTCCAGTCGTCGCCTTGCTTACGGGTTGGGGCGGGGCGGGGGAGCATCGCCGCAAGGTAGGCCGCGAACGATCCGCACTCCTCGGCCAGCCCGAGCAGGAGAGCGGCGTTGCCGATCGTGGCGTCAATCTTGGCCCGGTTGCGCACGATGCCGGCATCCGCCAGCAGCCGAGCGCGGTCGGCCTCGCCGAAAGAGGCCACGACCCGGGGTTCGAAATCGGCGAAGGCCAGCCGGAACGCTTCGCGCTTGCGCAGGATCGTCGCCCACGACAGTCCGGCCTGAAAGCCTTCCAGGGCCAGCAGTTCGAACAGGGCGCGGCCGCCCGAGACCGGTACTCCCCACTCCTCGTCGTGGTAGGCGACCATCATGGGATCGGCGCCGCGCAGGCCGTCCGGCCACCAGCACCTCATGGAGTCTCCGGCCACCTGCAACCCGTCCCCTGGTCGGCCCGGGCCTGGCGTCCTTCGGGCGTCGAGAGGCGAGGAGACGGATGGATCGACTCGCCCATCAGGGGTTGCGCTCCAGGAAGCGGACGACCGCATCGCGGAAGATTTCGGCCCGCTCCAGGACCGAGGTGACCGACTCGAGGTCGACGGCGAGGTTAAGGTCCCCGCCGGCGGCTTTGCGCAGGTCCGTGGCGTCCAGCAGCCAGCGGTGATAGGCCGAGTACAAGCGCCCGGTTCGGCCGAACTGGCTTCCGTAGGCGAGGCAGACAGCCTGAGCGGGGCCCGGGGCGAGGCCGTCCACGTCGAGACACGCCTTGGCCAGGCGGAGCATCGCCACGCAGGCGCGCTCGGAGGCGGCTTCGGCATCGCCCGCCTGCAGCTCCCGGTGCGCCGAGACGATGGCCCTCTCCGCGCCGTCGACCAGCTGAGCGGCTCGCTCCCTCATACGGGCACTGCCTCAGATCGAATGTCCAGGAGATGGCCGTCGGTCCGGCCCTCCCAGATGCTCCCGGCAACGAACAGGCGACTCACAATCAGCCCGAACTCGAGCGACAGGCCGGCGCACGTGGAGCTGGTCCTCTCCAGCTCGTCGCCGTACCGCGCGATCTTGTCCAGAACGACGACGACTTCTACCTCAGCGTCCGGCCCGGCCTCGCCCCGGGCGCGCGCCCCATGCAGGTAGAGGCCCGCGAGCCGATCGCCGTAGAGCGGCCGGAGCACCGCTGACAGGCGGCCCGCGACCTCGAGGCCCAGGGCGTCGGGTTGAGGCGGGCCCTCTTGCGCCGGGCCGGCTGGGCGTATGGTGCGGGGCGGTCTGATTGGCTCCGGTGCGGTCTCGACGGGCTCCGGCGGGAGCGGTGCGGGCTCTGCTTCCGCGGCGGCGGGCACGATCAGCAGGCTCCGGACCATCGTCGCGAAGGGGGAGGAAGCAGCCCGAAAGTAGACCTGGTGCCCCTCGGCCTGGCGCTCGGCGAGGCCGGCGGCCACGAGACGCGCTAACTCCCGACTGGCGGTGCCCGGGCTTGTTCCGACGCGCCGCTGGATCTCGCGCAGATGGAGGCGCTGGTCCGGCACGGCCATTAGGAGGGCCAGTATCCGGCGCCGGACGGAGGACCTCCCGATGGTGAGATCGGTCGCAGCGGTGTTCTCAAACACGAGAGCGATCGTTCTCACACATGGAACAATCGTACCCCAAACCGAGAACAGGTCAACGTCCCGGCGAGAACCACGACCGGGGCGCTCACGGCGCCCTGCCGGAGATCCGCGGGCCTGCACGCCGGGGCGCCGGCAGGCCAAGCTTGGCATACTCACCTCATGACCAGACGGCCACCTGGTGGGCAAGCCTCAGAGGTTCCGGAAGCGGGCGCAGATGGGTTGAGCCCGGGCTCGCGGTCCGGCCGGCTGGACGAGCAGGCGCCACCGCGTCCGCTGTGGCGATACCGGTTGATCCGGCTGACGCTCCGGATCGTGACGAGGGCATACTCGAGCTGCCGCTTCGAGGGCGCGGGGATGCTGCCGGCTGGGCCGTCGATCCTTTGCTTCAGCCACCAGAACTGGGTGGACCCATTCTTCCTGATCTCGGCACTCCCTGAGAGGCCCCGAACTCACTTCTTCGGGCCCGAGCAGGAGGACATGACCCGAGGCTTCCGGAACGGGCTGATGCGCTGGGGCGGTGTGGCGGTGCCGTACCGACCTGGCCGGCGCGGCCTGGTCGCGGCCACCGCTCGCGTCGAGACGCTGCTGGCCGGCGGCGATCGCATTGCCATTGCCGGGGAGGGCCGCATTCACGCCGGGGAAGGGGTGATCCTGCCGCTCCTCGAGGGGCCCGCCTATATGGCCTTGCGATCGCGCGTGCCGCTCGTTCCGGTGGCGGTCAACGGGACCAGCTGGCTGGCCTTCCGCCGCCGCGTGAGGGTAAGGATCGGGCGACCGATCGCCGCGGCGGGGGACGGCTCCAGGCCCCCGACGAGCGAGGCGGTGGCAGCCATGACGGCCGAGGTTCAGGCAGCTCTGCTCGAGCTGGTCTCGGATTTCCCGGATCCGCCTCGATCGCGGTGGATTGGGGGTCGCCTGACCGAACTCTTCAACGACTGGCCCGAAGGGGCTCGTCCACCGGTTCCGCCGCGGGGAGGGACGGCGGGGGCGGATACCTAGGTAGTCGACCCGGTTCGAGCGTCGAAACGGCTTCATCCACGGCCTCGGGCGGATCTGGCGCATCTCGGGTGAGGGGCCCGGCTCGGAGTCTGCGATACTGCGGCCGACACCCAGAAGGAGGAGAAGTGGGCGCAACGGGCCTTGCCGCCAACCCGACCGAGTACCGCAAGCGACTCGGCGAACAGACCGACGAGCAGCTCGATTCCTGGGCCAAGGAGCTGATGAGGGACGTCGCCATCCGGCGAGGCGTGATCAAGGTCGTCACGGATGTGCGGCGGACTGCGCGCCTGGACGAGGCCGGCCTGCGGCGCGTCTACGCCCGCGGTGGTGGGGCCCCGGCGACCGTGGGCTTCGATGCCCAGGGCAACCTGATGGTCCCGGCGATCTCGCTGCACTGCCTGGTCAGTGGCCTGCGCGCAGACCTCGCCGATGCCAGGGCGCCCCTGATCAACTACCTCGTAGCCAACTTCGACGAGATCGTCTACGTCTGACCCGGAACCCCGCAAGCCCGGGCGCCAGCGGCGGAGTGTCATCGCCCGCATGGTCGGATTCGGCCACCTCGTCCATCCTTTCCCGTCCACCCTCGACGCGGTGGCCGCTGGCGCCATCGCTCTGATCGCCGGGGCGAATCCTTCCGTGGCGGCTCGGCTAACCTTCGGAATGCTGGGCCTGCAGTTCGCGATCGGCACGGTCAACGACCTGGCCGACGCTCCCCGCGACCGCCTCAGCCGTCCCCAGAAGCCGCTCCCGGCCGGCCTGGTCGGGCCGCGCCAGGCCACGGCCGTCTTCCTGATCGCCGTCGCCCTGGGCCTCTGGAGTGCGGCTTCAGTGGGCCTGGCGCCTCTGGCCGTGGCGATCGTGGGGCTGGCTGACGGACTCGCGTACGACCTCCGGCTCAAGGGAACCGTGGTCTCCTGGCTGCCCTTCGCGGCGGGCGTCGCGCTGCTGCCGGTATACGCGTGGCTGGGTGCCACCGGCGGCCTGCCCGCCGCGTTCTGGGGAATCATCCCGATGGCGTTGCTGGCGGGGGCCGTGCTGGCCGTGGCGAACGCCCTGGCCGACTTCGAGCACGATCGAGAGGCGGGGGCGGCCTCGATCGTAACCGTCCTTGGCCGGGATCGTGCCATCGAGGCGGACGCCGTGGGCCTCGTTCTCCTGCAGCTCACCGTTGTCCTCTCGTCGGCGGCTGCGGGCACAGTCGCCACGGCGCTGGCGGCCGAACTGGCAGGGGTCGGGCTGGGCCTGCTCGGGCTCAAGTTCAGCGCCTCCCCGAACGAGCAGGTGGGTCGCGTGGGCTGGGAGGTTCAGGCGGTCGGGATCGTTGCTCTCGGTGCCGGCTGGCTGGCGGCGCTGGGCTCGGCC
This sequence comes from Chloroflexota bacterium, assembly GCA_003141955.1. Lineage (GTDB taxonomy): Bacteria > Chloroflexota > Limnocylindria > Limnocylindrales > CSP1-4 > Fen-1039. The sequence goes on along the minus strand of PLOC01000035.1, from coordinate 81,100 downwards.
GGGCTCCTTTAGCCCCGGTGGCGACCGAAGTGGGGGGTGTCAGTCAGGGGTATTTGGGTAAGTTGAGGACAGGTTTGGTGATGTCAGCCCAGGGCTTGCCAGTAGGGGCTCGCTCGACATGGGCGTGCTGGGATTGGCTGGCGGAACCTGAGGCTAGTGGTCGGCGCCCCGCCGCACGAGCGCGATGGCGTTCTCGAGCCGGACTCGGGCGATCATGAGGTGCTTCGCCAGGTTCGCGCGGTCGGTATCGTCGATCGTCTTCATCACGTCCGATTGAATGACCGAGATCAGCTCCGTGATCGCATCGGCCAGCTGCGTTCGGACGGCGATCAGGGAGTCGTCCGTCAGCGGGCGTCGGGCGCCCGTCCCCATCCAGTTCGCCTCGGCCTCGGCCTCGATCTCATCCTCTATCGTGCCGGAAGAGCCGGCCGTCGTGGCGGCTGCCTTGGAAGCGCGCTTGATCCGCGGACCGGCGTCGATGCGCTCGCGAAGCTTCACCAGTGAAAGCTCGCCGCGAGCGACCATGTCGGCCAGCTTCTTGCGCTTCTTGGCGTCGGTGACCTTAAGCAGCTCGTAGGCGTGGGAGAGGGTGTCTTTGCGCACAGACACCAGCTCGCGAATCTCGGCGGGAGCGTCTGCCAGGCGGAGACGGTTCTCCAGGTATCCCTTGTCCTTTCCGAGCTTCTGGGCCAGCTTGCGGATGCTGTAGCCGTGCTGGCGGATCATCTTGTCGTAGATCAGAGCCTCGTCGAGCGGCGAAAGGTCCTCGCGCTGCAGGTTCTCGATGACCGAAATCTCGAGGGCCGTGTCGTCGTCTATCTCCTCGATAAGGGCGGGAACGGTACCCATGCCGGCGGCCCTGGCCGCCCGCCAGCGACGTTCGCCGGCGACCAGCTGATAGCGGCCTGCGGGAAGCGGCCGAACGAGGATCGGCTGCAGGACGCCATGCTCCTTGACGGAGGCTGTGAGATCGTCCATGGCCGCCTTATCCATGGCCAGGCGCGGCTGGTTGGGGTTCGGGTCGACCCTGTCGACGGGTATGTTGCGGACCGCGGACGGGCGGACGACGGTCGTGTCGTCGGCGGAGAGAAGACTGAGGACGTTCTGCGAGAGCTCCTGGCCTCGCTCCTCGTTCAGACGAGCAGACGCGGCGGCCCGGAAATCTGGCCTAGCCAAGTGCGATTACCTCCCTGGCGAGCTCTCGAAAGTTGTTGGCCGCGTCCGAGGCGCTGGCATACTCGGTGATGGGGCGACCGGTCAGGGGAGCCTCGCCGAGTTTGACGGCGTTGCGGATGATCGTGTCGAAGACGTGGTTCTCCCCGTGTTCCCTCATCTCGTCGAGCATCTCCCGACCCAGGATGGTGCGAGGATCGTAAAAGGTTGGAAGCAGACCCATGACCCGCAGATTCTTGTTCAGTTTGGAGCGGATCGTCGAGATGACCTTGACCAGGGCGGCCAGGCCCTTGAGGGCGTAGTACTGGGTCTGAACGGGGATGATCACTCCGTTGGCAGCGACGAGGCCGTTGATCGTCATCAGGCCCAGCGTCGGCGGGCAGTCGATCAGTATGTAGTCGTAGTGGCCCTGAGCCCAGTCGTCGACGGCCTCGGCGAGGGCGTACTCGCGGCCTATCGTGCTGAGAAGGTCGACCTCGGTGGAGGCCAGGTCGAGGGTGGCCGGGGCCACGTCAATGTTGGCCGTCTCGGTCGAGACCACTATGTCCTTGATGCGAAGCTGCGGATCGCCGAGGACGTTCGCCATCGAATGCTGGATAGTCGCCAGGTTGATCCCGAGGCCGACCGTCAGGTTCGCCTGAGCGTCCATGTCGACGCACAGAACCCGCAGCCCCTGCTCCGCGAGCGCGCCTGCCAGATTGATTGCAGTGGTCGTCTTTCCGACGCCACCCTTCTGGTTTGCGATCGCGATGACGATGGCCAAGGGGTTTCACCTCGCTCTGAATGCTCGGTCGCGTGACGGTTCGATTCTGATGGGCCGGGAAGGCGGAGTGGCATCGAGATGCTAACGCAGCCTGCTGCGAGCGGCCGAGCTTATCCACAGGAGTTCGAAGTTGTTCACCGATTCTGTGGATATCTACCGCAATCCATCCACCCCCCGAAGGTGTTATGTGCACCCGCGGGACGCAGATTTGGAATCGGCACCGAATCGGACCCGGCCGTCTTTGCGCAAAGACGGCCGGGCCAAGCCCGGATCCAGCGGATCGCTGCCTGCATCTCGCTCCGCCGGCCGGCCCATTCCTGCGTTGTCTGCTGCGCTTCTCGCCCAGGCACGTTGAATTGCGGGCGCTCGTCCCCGCCCTGGCCTGCGCTCGTCGGACCGGCGATCTGCGGCACGTAACCGGCGGATCCGGGGACTGGCACGGGAGGCCAGGTCCGTGCCATCATCAATCAGCGCGCCCGCCGGGTGGACAGGCGGGAATTGCTGGAGGAAGCGGTACGTGTCGGAGGACCAGGGAGTCAACCAGATCGAATCGGAAGACGGGCCGGCGCCCGATCCGGGCCGGGAGCGCTGGCGTGCCACGACGCGGGCGAAAGCGGTTTCCCGCTCTCCGGAGCGCGAGGAACGGTTCCTGACAACGTCAGGGATCGAGATCCAGGACCTCTACACGCCGGCCGACGTGGCGGGCCTCGACGAGAACCGCGACCTGGGCCGCCCCGGCGAGTACCCCTACACGCGGGGCGTCCAGCCGACAATGTACCGCGGCCGCCTGTGGACGATGCGCCAGTACGCCGGATTCTCGACCGCCGAGGACACCAACCGCCGCTTCCGGTACCTCCTCCAGCAGGGCCAGACCGGGCTATCCGTTGCGTTCGACCTGCCGACCCAGATGGGCTACGACTCCGACGCGCCCGAGGCCGAGGGCGAGGTCGGGCGGGTGGGGGTGCCGATCAGCTCCATGGCCGACATGGAGGTCCTGCTCGACGGGCTGCCGCTCGGAACCGTCAGCACGTCCATGACGATCAACGCCTCAGCCGCCGTCCTCCTGGCGATGTACGTGGCCGCGGCCGAGAAGCAGGGCGTGTCCCGAGCCCAGGTCAGTGGCACGACCCAGAACGACATCCTCAAGGAGTACATCGCCCGGGGAACCTACATCTTCCCACCGCGTCCCTCGATGCGACTCGTGACCGACATCTTCGAGTTCTGCTCCAAGGAGCTGCCGCGCTGGAACACCATCAGCATCAGCGGCTACCACATGCGTGAGGCCGGCGCCACGGCGGCTCAGGAGCTGGCCTTCACCCTCGCCGACGGCATCGCCTACGTCGAGGCCGCGCTGAGCCGTGGCCTGGACATCGACGACTTCGCCGATCGCCTCAGCTTCTTCTTCGCCTCGTGGAGCGAGCTCTTCGAGGAAGTGGCCAAGTTCCGCGCCGCGCGCCGGATGTGGGCCCGGATCGTGAAGGAGCGCTTCGGCGCCACGAGCAGCCGTTCGATGGCCTGCCGCTACCACGTCCAGACGGCCGGCTCGTCGCTGACCGCCCAATCGATCGACAACAACGTGGTCCGGACCACGGTGCAGGCCCTGGCCGCGGTCCTGGGCGGGGCCCAGAGCCTCCACACCAACTCCCGCGACGAGGCCCTGGCCTTGCCGACCGAGGAGGCGGCGCGGCTCGCCCTTCGCACTCAGCAGATTCTGGCGTACGAGTCGGGCGTGACCGAGACGCCGGACCCGCTGGCCGGCAGCTACTACGTCGAGTCGCTCACGAACAAGCTCGAGGCTGCCGCCAACGACTACCTGGCCGAGATCGACGCGCTCGGCGGCACGCTCGCCGCGATTGAGGCCGGCTACCAGCAGCGCCAGATCCAGGAATCGTCCTACCAGGTCCAGCGAGCCGTGGAGAGCGGCAAGAAGATCGTGGTCGGGGTGAACAAGTTCCGTGACGAGGAGACTTCGACTCCGCCGCTGCAGCGCATCGACCCGGAGGGCGAACGGCGCCAGTGCGCCCGCGTGCAGAAGGTTCGGGCGGAGCGCGATGCCGCGGTCTGGGAGGCCGCTCTGGGCCGTCTCGAGGACTGCGCTCGCGGCGAGGAGAACCTGATGCCGCCGATCATCGAGGCCGTCAAGGCCTACGCCACGGTCGGCGAGATCTGCGACCGGCTGCGGGGCGTCTGGGGCGAGCACCGGGAGCTGATCACGATCTGAGGTGGGCAAGGGTGGGGGAGCCCCGAGTGCCCGCGCTGGATAGCTGCCTGCAGCTGTGGCGACTTAGATTCCTGGCAGCTGCCAGCAGCTGCCAGGATCGATTGCTTGAGCCGGCTCGACCGGGCCGGGCTTCGAGAAGAACGCCCCTTCAAGCGTGAAGCGAACGGCACCTGCGGGCGAACCCACCGTTTTCGTACCATTGGACGGTCGCCGGCGGTCATGGCGGCTCGGCGGACATCGAACGCCTGTCCGGTCCGGCACCTGTCTCGTACCCGTCTCGCTAGTCGCAGGAGTGCCATGGATCAGCTCAAGTCCGCCCTGCCCGAGGGCCTGAGGATCGGCAAGATCCACCATGTCGCCATCATCGTTCGCGATCTCGAATCGGTTCTCGACCTCTACCGAGACAAGCTTGGGCTCACGGTCGAGACAGTCATGCCGATCCTGTACGACCGCGTGACGATCGGCTTCCTGCCGGTTGGCGAGGTCAAGATCGAGCTCGTTCAGCCGGACGACGACACGACCGGCGCGGCCAAGTTTCTCGAAGCCAGGGGCGAGGGCTTCCACCACGTCTGCTTCGAGGTGCCGGACATCCAGGCTGCCCTCGACAAGCTGGCGGCGGACGGGCTCCAGCTCATCGACAAGACTGCTCGAAAGGGCGCCGAAGGCCCCGTCGCATTCGTCCACCCCAAGAGTTGCCACGGTGTCCTGGTCGAGCTGATCGAGGCCCCTGGCGGCCCGGCCTGGTCGAGGTTGGAATACTGAGCCTCTTGCCGCCCGCCGATCGCGGCGGGGAGATCGGAAGAACCTAGATCGACCAGGCTAGGAGGACGTCCTCGGCGCCCTCGGCGCGGCGGCAGAAGTCGACGAGATCGCCCGCCAGCTCGCGCAGCATCGGCTTCTCGTCCGGATCGACAGAGCATTCCTCGCAATCGATGAGATCGATCCAGCGAGCCGCGATGCGGTCCAGGTGTCCGTCCGGCAGCAGCGCGACTTCGTCGACCCAGTCCGGATCGACGCGCTCCACGGTTCGATCCGAGAGATCGGCCAGCCGGCTTTCCAGCGAATAGATGCTCTCGCTGAACGGAGCGGGTGAGTCGCCGTCCGCGGTTTCGCGCGCGGCCTGGCTGAACAGGTCGAGCCACGTCTGGTCCATTCCGCCGCCCAGCGAGATGTAGGCGGTGAAACGCGCGGGGTCGCGCAGCCCGGCCCAGTCGTCCATGCCGATGGCGAGCAGGATCTCGCGGGCATCGCCCGCCACGAGATCCATCAGGATGCCCACGGGCCACTCCGTTTCGCAAATATGCTGCGGCCCATCAACGCCAGTGAGTATGGGCCGCCCGCATCTTCTGGCGACGGTCCGAGCCGCCGACTACGCCCGGTAGCCGGCCTCGAGGAGCAGCCGGGGCAGTTGTGTGGGGGAGTCCGCCACGCGCACGCCCGCGGCTTCGAGAGCGGCGATCTTCTCCGCCGCGGTGCCCGAGCCGCCCGAGATGATGGCGCCGGCGTGGCCCATGCGCCGTCCTGGAGGCGCCGTCCGCCCCGCGATGAAGGCGGCCATCGGGACGCCCCTGAGGTGCTCGGCGGCAAAGGCGGCCGCTTCCTCCTCGGCGGACCCGCCGATCTCGCCGATCATCACGATCGCGTCGGTGTCCGGGTCGTCGCGGAAGAGCTTGAGGACGTCGAGGAAAGTGGTGCCGATGATCGGGTCGCCGCCGATGCCTACGCATGTCGACTGGCCCAACCCTGCATCGGTCATCGCCTGCACGGCCTCATAGGTGAGCGTGCCGGAGCGCGAGACCACGCCCACGCGACCGGGCTTGTGGATCGAAGCCGGGATGATGCCCACTTTGGCCTGGCCGGGCGACGTGACGCCCGGGCAGTTGGGCCCGATGAGCCGCGCTCCGGCGCGCCGGACTGCCTCCACGACGGAGATCATGTCGAGGGCGGGCACGCCTTCGGTGATGCAGACGATCGTCCTGATGCCGGCATCGACCGACTCCAGGATCGCGTCCGGAGCGCCGCTCGCCGGAATGTAGATCACCGAAGTATTGGCGCCGGCCTGCTTCGCGGCCTCGGCGACGGTGTCGAAGATCGGGACGGTGCCGTCGATGGCCGTCTGGCCGCCCTTGCCCGGCCGCGTGCCGGCAACGACCTTTGTGCCGTAGGCGATCGAGGCGCGGGTGTGGAACTCGCCCTCGCGGCCGGTGATGCCCTGAACGACCAGGAGCGTATCGCGCCCGACGAGGATGCTCATCGTGCTGCCGCCTTCGCCATCGCTACCGCCTTTTCAGCCGCCTCATCCAGCGAGGTCGCGGTCTCGAACCGCGCCTCCGCGAGCAGGCGGGCCGCCTCCGCCGCGTTCGTGCCGACGATCCGGACGACCATCGGCACCTCGCGCGACTGCTGGCCGCGAGCCTCGATCAGCCCGGCCGCGACCTCGTCGCCGCGCGTGATCCCGCCAAAGATGTTGACCAGGATGGCCTTGACCTTGGCATCGGCGAGTATCAGATCCATCGCCCCGCGGACCGTTTCGTGGCGGGCGCCTCCTCCCACGTCCAGGAAGTTGGCCGGCTCGCCGCCGAAATGCTTGACCAGGTCCATCGTCGTCATCGCCAGGCCGGCGCCGTTGACCATGCAGCCGATCGTGCCGTCCAGGTGGATGAAGTTGATGCCGAGCTTTCGAGCCTGGGCGTCGGTCGGATCTTCCTCGTCCAGGTCGCGCAGGGCCTCGAGCCCGGGGTGCCGGGCCAGGCCGGAGTCGTCGAGCGTGATCTTCGCGTCCAGGCACACCAGCCGCTGCTGCGGCTTCCCGTCCGCGCCCGACTCGGCGACGATCGCCAGCGGGTTGACCTCGACCAGATCCGCGTCGTTGGCCTTCATCGTGGCGTACAGGCCCTGGGCGATCGTCACGAACGGATTCAGGAGGGGGTCGCGCAGGCCAATCGCCAGGCCGAGGCTGCGCGCCTGGAAGGCCAGGAGCCCCATCTCAGGATCGGCCGAGACGCGGTGGATCGCGCCCGGGTTCTGGCGGGCCACCTCCTCGATCTCGACGCCGCCCTCGGCGGAGGCCATGAGCACGATCCGCCGGCTGGCGCGGTCGATGATGGCGCCGAGGTAGTACTCCTTCACGATGTCCGCCGCCGCACCCACCAGCACCTTTCGAACCGTGATCCCCTTGATGTCCATGCCGAGGATGCTCGAGCCGACCGCGCGAGCCTCGTCCGGCGTGGCCGCGAGCTTCACTCCACCGGCCTTGCCTCGGCCGCCGACGAGCACCTGGGCCTTCACAACCACGCGGTCCGCGCCGGAGGCGAAGAAGCGTCCGGCCGCCGCCTTCACCTCATCCGGGTTGTGGGCCACTTCCCAGGGCGGAACGGGCAACCCCTGGGCAAGCAAGAGCGACTTTGCGTCGGCTTCCTGGATCTTCACGCCGGCCACTCCCGATATCTGGCAGACGAGGGGCGGTACCGGACTCCGCGGTGGCCCCCGGTGCAATGGACCGATCCTAGCAGGAGGTCGCGCGAATCGGGTCAGGCTGCCCAGGACGCCACTCTCTCAGGGCGGCTGCCGCGCCCATGGCTTGTGGCTAGAATTCCGCCCATGGCCCAAACAGTGACGCTCATTCCGGGAGACGGCATCGGCCCCGAGCTGGCCGAGGCAACCAGGCGAGTTCTCGACGCCTCGGGAGTCAAGCTCGACTGGGAGGTCGTCGACGCCGGCGAGGCGGTCATGGCGAAGGAGGGGACGCCTCTACCGCAGTCCGTTCTCGACTCGATCCTCCGCAACAAGGTCGCCCTCAAGGGACCCATCACGACGCCGGTTGGGGTGGGCTTCCGCTCCGTCAACGTGGCCCTTCGCCAGGCTCTTGGTCTGTACGCCAACCTCCGGCCGGTGCGTTCGATCCCGGGCCTGAAGACCCGCTACGACGACGTCGACCTGGTCATCGTCCGCGAGAACACCGAGGACCTGTACGCCGGCATCGAGCACATGGTCGGGCCGGACGCCGCCGAAAGCATCAAGATCATCACCCGCTCCGCGTCGGAACGGATCGCCCGCTTCGCCTTCGAGTACGCCGTCGCCAACGGCCGCCGCAAGGTCACGGCCGTGCACAAGGCCAACATCATGAAGTTCTCCGACGGCCTGTTCCTGGAGAGTTGCCGGACCATCGCCGCGCTGTACGAGGGCAGGATCGCCTTCGAGGACCGCATCGTCGACAACATGTGCATGCAGCTCGTCCAGAAGCCGGAGCTGTACGACGTGCTCGTCCTGCCCAACCTGTACGGCGACATCGTCAGCGACCTGTGCGCCGGTCTCGTCGGCGGGCTGGGAGTCGCCCCGGGGGCCAATATCGGGACGGCGGCGGCGGTCTTCGAGGCCGTCCATGGCTCCGCCCCCAAGTACGCGGGCCAGAACAAGGCAAATCCCACCGCGCTGATGCTCTCCGGCGTGCTGATGCTCCGCCACATCGGCGAGCAAGCCGCGGCCGAGCGGGTCGAGGACGCCGTCCGGGCTGTCATCGCCGAGGGCCGCACCGTCACCTACGATCTCGGCGGCTCGGCCGGGACGAGCGACTTCGCCGATGCGATCGTCGCCCGCCTGGAGTCGCCGGCCGCCACGGCCTGATCGGCCGCAATTCCGGATCGGTCGAGACCGGTCGAATAGGGTTCGGGAGGCGCAATGCTGCTGCTTCGCTATCGCGGCTCCGAGGGGATGGTGGCCTGGGCGTTCCATCGCATTTCGGGGATCGCCATCTGGCTCTTCGTCCTGCTCCACGTGCTGGACATCTATCTCGCCGGAGGCAACCCGAACGTCTACGACGACATCCTCAAGTTCTACGCCAGCACACCCGGCCGGATCATGGAAGTCCTTCTCGGTGCAGCCCTTCTGTACCACGGCCTCAACGGTCTGCGGATCATGGCGATGGACTTTTGGCCGCGGCTGACGGCCTACCACAAGCAGATCTGGTACGCGAACTGGGTCATCTTCATCGGCGTCGGCCTGCCGGGGGCCTTCGTCATCATGAAACCGGCCTTCGGCTGGTAGGGAGGGGACGAGATGGCTCTGTATTCGCGGTCCGGCCGGCCCAAGCCCCAGAGCGGCGGCTTCGAGCTGGCGGCCTGGTACTTCATGCGACTCTCGGGCGTCGCTCTGTTCTTCCTCGCTTTTGCCCACTTCAGCCTCGAGCACTTCCTCTTCGATCCCAGCCAGGAGAGCGCCACCTGGATCTTCAACCAGCGCTGGAACAGCCTCTTCTGGCGCAGCTTCGACTGGCTGCTCCTGATGATGGTTGTCCTCCATGCCTTCCTGGGCATGCGGACGGTGACCATGGACTACCTCAAGGGCGGCAAGCGAACCTTCGCCCTGACGGCCTTGTACCTGGTTGGGGCCGTAGTCTTCGTGATGGGCACCGTCGTCGTCCTCTCCGTCCCTCTCACGATGCCGAGCTGACCGATGGACTATCCATTCGATGCGATCGTCGTCGGCGCCGGCGGCGCCGGCCTGTGGGCCGCTCTAGAGCTGGCCCGCGAAGGCGTCAACACTGCCGTCCTGACGAAGCTGTATCCCACCCGTTCCCATACCGGCACCGCTCAGGGCGGTGTGTGCGCCGCTCTCGGCAACCTCGAGGAGGACCACTGGGAGTGGCACATGTTCGACACCGTCAAGGGCGGCGACTACCTGGTCGACCAGGACGCCGCCGAGGTGCTCGCTCGCGAAGCGATCGAGACGGTCATCGAGCTCGAACACATGGGCCTGCCGTTCAACCGCACGCCGGACGGCAAGATCGACCAGCGCAAGTTCGGCGGCCACACCAGCAACTACGGCGAGGCGGCCGTTCGACGGTCCTGCTTCGCGGCCGATCGAACCGGTCACATGATCCTGCAGACGCTCTACCAGCAGTGCATCAAGCACGGGGTCAGGTTCTTCGACGAGTACCAGGTCGTGGATCTGCTCTTCGAGGGCGGCGAGCCCGCGAAGGGCGGGCGAGCCGCCGGGGTCGTGGCCTACCGCGTCGCCGACGGGCAACTCCACACGTTCCGGAGCAAGGCGGTCCTGCTCGCCACCGGCGGCTTCGGGCGGATGTTCAGGATCACTTCTAACGCCCACAGCCTGACCGGCGACGGCGTCGCCCTGTGCTATCGCCACGGCATCCCGCTCGAGGACATGGAGTTCTTCCAGTTCCACCCGACCGGGATCGTTGGCATCGGCATCCTGCTCTCGGAGGCAGCCCGAGGCGAGGGCGGGACGCTCCTGAACGACAAGGGCGAGCGCTTCATGGAGCGCTACGCGCCCAAGCTGATGGAGCTGGCCCCGCGAGACATGGTCAGCCGGGCGATGTACCAGGAGATCCGGGCCGGACGCGGCATCGGCGGCAAGGATTACCTCTACCTCGACGTGCGCCACCTCGGTCGCAAGGTCATCGAGGAGAAGCTGCCGGACATCACCGAGTTCGCCCGCATCTACGAGGGCGTCGAGCCGCTTACGGAGCCGGTGCCGGTCCAGCCCACGGCCCACTACGCCATGGGCGGTATCCCGACCAACGTTTCGGCCGAGGTCGTTCGCGACGAGAAGAACACGGTCGTGCCCGGCTTGTTCGCCGCCGGCGAGTGCGCCTGCGTCAGCGTCCACGGCGCCAACCGCCTGGGCACGAACTCGCTCGTGGACCTGCTCGTCTTCGGACGGCGGGCCGGGCGCCAGATGGCCCGCTACGCCGGCACGGTGGAGCGGCCGGGGCCGATCGCCGATGCAACCGCGCCCGTCCACGCGCAGCTCGAGGCGATCCGCTCACGCGAGAGCAAGGGCGAGTCCGTGGCGAAGATCCGCCACGAGCTGGCCGACGTGATGATGGACAACGTCGGCGTCTATCGCGACGGCAGGCTCCTGACCGCGGCCCTGGCAAAGGTCCGCGAGCTCGAGGAGCGCAACGGCGCCGTCTCGATCGGCGATTGCGGGACCGTTTTCAACACGGACCTGCTCGAGGCCAACGAGATGGGCTACCTGCTCGACCTGGCCGAGGTGACGGTCGTCGGAGCCCTGGCCCGGACGGAGAGCCGCGGAGCGCATTCGCGCGAAGACTTCCCCGAGCGAAACGACGCCAGGTGGCTCAAGCACACGCTTGCCTATAGGGGCCCCAAGGGACCGACTCTGAAGTACAAACCGGTTTCGATCACCCGCTTCGAGCCGAAGCCGCGGACGTATTGAGGCCGATGCAATGAACGTCGATCTGCGAATCCTCCGCTACGACCCCGAGCGCGACCAGGCTCCTCACTGGGAGAACTACCAGCTCACCGTCGATCCAATGGACCGCGTCCTCGATCTGCTGATCAAGGTGAAGGCCGAGCAGGACGGCTCGCTCAGCTTCCGTCGCTCCTGCGGACACGGCATCTGCGGCTCGGACGCGATGTTGATAAACAACCGAAACCGGCTGGCCTGCCGCATCCGGGTCGACCAGCTCGGCAGGAAGATCTCGGTCGCTCCGCTGCCCGGCCTGCCAGTCGTCAAGGATGTGGTCGTGGAGATGAGCGGCTTCTTCGGCAAGTACCGCTCCGTGAAGCCGTACCTCATCAACGAGCAGCCTGAACCCGAGCGCGAGCGGCGCCAGAGCCCGGAGGACCGGGCCCGCTTCGACGACACGACCAAGTGCATCCTGTGCGCGGCGTGCACGACCTCCTGCCCGTCCTTCTGGGCCCGGCCCGAGTACGTCGGCCCGGCAGCGATCGTCCAGGCCCACCGGTTCATCTTCGACTCTCGAGACGAAGGCGCGGCCGAACGGCTCGAGATCCTCTCCGATGAGGACGGCGTCTGGAGATGCCGGACGATCTTCAACTGCGTCGAGGCCTGCCCGCGCGGGATCAACATCACCCGGGCCATCCTGGAAGTCTCTTCGGCGATCGTGGGGCGACGAGGCTGAGCGGGCCGTCCGATCCGGAGTGGGACTCTCTCTGGAGCTCGGTAGGCGCCGGGGCCGAAGGGCCGGCGTCCGCGCAGCCGGACGAGTCGGCCGCCTCGAGCCCGGGTCGGCAGATGAGGCTGATCGTTCGAACCGACGGCGCCGCCCGCGGCAACCCCGGTCCGGCGTCTTTGGGGGCGGTCCTGATCGATGCCTCCACGCCGGGCGCACGCCGCCCCGACGCCGTGCCGGTGGCCTCCATCTCGGAGTACCTCGGCGTCCAGACGAACAACGTGGCCGAGTACACAGCCGTGCTGCGAGCCCTGGCCCTCGCCGAAGAGCTGGGCACGCTCGAGCTGGAGATGCTGCTCGACTCCAAGCTGATCGTGGAGCAGCTCCACGGTCGCTGGCGGGTCAAGGACGCCAAGCTGATCCCGCTCCACGCCGAGGCGAAGGCGCGGCTGGCCCGCTTCACTCAATGGAGCGCGGCGCACGTGCCCAGGGCCCAGAACAAGCAGGCGGACGCGCTCTGCAACGAGGCCATCGATCGGGCGCAGGCCGGCGGCGCCCGCGTGGTCGTCGTTCGGCCGAAGTAGGGGAGCGCGCCGGGGCGATCAGGTTCGCAGTCCGAGCGAACGGCCGGCTACACGACCTTGATGCCCTCGATGCCGGCCGCGGGCTCGGGGAACTGCGGGTTCAGCTCGTCGATGGCGTCGGCCACGATCTCGCTTACGGCCAGGTTGCGCAGCCAGTTTCGATTGGCCGGGATCAGATGCCAGGGCGCATAGTCGGTGCTCGTCTCCGCCAGCATCTCCTCGAACGCGGCCCGGTACTGGTCCCAGAACTTGCGCTCCGCAACGTCGCTCAGCGAGAACTTCCAGCGCTTGGTCGGATCGTCGACACGTTCCTGGAAGCGCTCACGCTGCGTGTCCTTGTCGATGGCCAGGAAGAACTTGAGGATCGTGACGCCTTCCTGGGTGAGCATCAGCTCCCAATCGCGGATCTCGCCGTAGTGGCGCCGCCATTGCTCTTCCGGTTCCAGTTTGTGCACGCGAACGATCAGGACCTGCTCGTAGTGGCTGCGGTTGAAGATGCCGATCTGGCCCTTGCCGGGGACCGCTGCATGGACCCGCCACAGGAAGTCGTGGGCCAGTTCTATAGGCGTTGGCTCCTTGAACGAAGTGACCGGCGTCCCCTGGGGGTTGAAGGCGCCGGCGATGACGCGGATCGTGCCGTCCTTGCCGGCCGCATCGATCCCCTGCAGGACTATGAGGACGGCGTGCTTGGCCTCGGCGTAGATGCGGGTCTGGAGGTCTGTCAGCCGGGTGAGGTTGGCCGCGAGAACCTCGTCCGCCTCCTCCTTCTGGCGACCGAATGCTTCCCCGCAGTCGAACTTCGCCAGGTCCACCTTCTCGCCCGGCTTGATGCGCGTGAGCTCGCGCAGGCTGTGGTGGGTCTCCTTCTTGGCCATTGCCGCACTCCTGCCGCTGCGATCGTGGGTTTCACCGGGCATCGTAATGCCGGCGCCGGCGATCGGTCTGGAGCGGGCCGCGCTCAAGGCCCGGGGCAAAGGCGATAGCGAATCTCGATGGCGGATGCGCTGCCCAGCTCCAGCGCCTGGCGGCCGCCGTCGGCTCGCCAGCCCATCGCCTCGTAGAAGGCTCGGGCTGGCGCGTTGGCCTCGAAGACCCACAGGACCAGGGTCTTCGCGCCGCCGGCACGCCAGTGAGTCACCGCGGTCTCCAGGAGAGCTCGCCCCAGCCCCTGCCGCCACGCCTCTGCCAGCACGTAGATCGCGTAGATCTCGGCCGCGGGGAGTGGTACGTCTTCATCCCGTGGAGGGCCGCTGCTGACGAAGCCGGCGACGCGGCCGGCGCGCTCGGCGACCCAGGCCGGAACCCCGCCGTCCACGTCCCGGGCCAACATCTCGCGCCAGGCGACCTCTCGGGCGTCGACGCGCATCGCATCCAGGAAGTCGTCGGGGAGCATCTCTCGATAGGCGGCCCGCCAGCCCGCGACGGTCACCTCGGCGATGGCGCGAGCGTCGGCGAGGCCGGCCCGGCGGATCAGGATCCCCCGCGCCTCGACGTCGTTCGTTCGGCCAGCGTCCACGGCGACCTCCCGGTCCGTAACGAGACTGATTTGGCTCGCACTGCCGGCTGGACTAGAATGCCGCCCGGCGAGTCGGCCGGACGATCGCGCGCACCCGGCCTCGGTCGGGAGCGCGAGGAAAGTCCGAGCTCCTCAGCGCAGGGTAGCGGGTAACGCCCGTCCGCCGTGAGGCGAGGACCAGTGCCACAGAGACGTAGCCGGGCTCGGGGCGACCCGAGAGCGGTAGGTGAAACGCGGCAAACTCTGCTCGGAGCAAGGCCAAATAGGAGGACGCGGTTCGACCGCCCGGGCAACCGGTCGTTCGGACGGAAGAGGTCGCGCTGCCCAGTCCTCGGGTCGGCCGCTTGAGCCGTCGGGTAACCGGCGGCCAGAGATGGATGATCGTCGCCGCGACTCAGGTTGCGGCACAGAACTCGGCTTACAGGCCGGCTCGCCGCCACTCTGTCAAGTCGAACGGCCGACGTCCAGCCCGGCTGGATGCTCCCGCGGCGCGGGGCCCGGCCCTGCCTCAGTCCTCGTCGGGTCGGAACACGTGGTCGGCCTGGCAGGGGGCGCACACTGCGGCGCTCGACTCGAGGTCGCCCAGCGGCAGCGGAAGCCGGCGATCGGGGTACAGGCAACTCACCTCGTAGGCGGCTCGACCCGCGATCTCCACGCGGCTCATACGCCGGAAGGTGCAGCGACGGATCCGTGGCGCCGCCCGAGGGGCGGCGACGGGCTCGAGCTCCGTGATGGGCTGTGGGAGGGCCATCGAGGCTGCTTGCGACCTCCGAAGGCCGGGAGGCTAGCATCGAATCTGCCGCTACGGCAAGGGTCGAAAGGTACTAGACTGCCGGGCGGCGGCCTTCCGGACCGAGTGGCCGGGGTCGTGCCCAATGGTCAGGAGAGAGCGTGGACGCTCGCGGAGGGTCCAACGGCGACGGGCGGGACGATCGAATCCCATCCGATCAAGATGGGCCGAGGCTCGCGCGCGGACGCGGCGCCGGCAGGGGAAGCTCCGGCGGCAACGACCCGCTTCTGATGGCCGTGCCCAAAGGCAGCGGCGAATCGGACTTGATCGGGGCGGAGACGCAGGGCGCGACACCCGAAGATCTCGACCAATCGGCTTCCTTTCCGGGCTGGGCCGAAGCGGCATCCGGCGCCGACGGCCCGGCTTTCTGCAAGTTCCTGCGCAGCATCGCCCCTGATGGCAAGCTCTTCGATCCTCGCGAGGAGGCCGTCCCCACTCATCGCTGCGCCGCCTTCGGCGAGCCGTTGCCTCTCTCACTGCGGCAGCAGGAACTGGTGTGCCTGCAGCGCGTCCACGTCAGCTGCCCGCGATACATGCGCGGCACCCTGCTGGCGGAGGAATCGGCGACGGCCGCCGCCGCGAAGCAGCCACATTCGGGGATGCCGTACCTGACCATCGCGGGCCTCGCGCTCGTGGCCGTTGCCGGTGTTGTGGCCATAGCCATCATGATGGGGTTCCTGCCCGGGGCCCCCGGCGGCGGAAGCCACGCCGGCTCATCCTCCGCGGTGGCTGCAGTCACCGCCAGCGGGACCCCGACCGCCGGCCCAACGCCGACGGCGGCGCCGACGGTTTCCCCCACCCCCGAGCCGACGCCGACCGCCACGCCGACGGCGTCGCCCAGCCCCACTCTCGCGCCCACGCCGGTCCCGTCTGCCACGTGGCCGCCCGGCGCGACCGCCTCCCGAATGAGTCTGCTGGTGCCCTGTTCCGGGAAGGCCAACTGTTACATCTACACCGTCAGAGGACCGGGCCCGAGCGGAAACGGATCCAAGGTGGCGGACACAGCCGCGGGCATCGCGCAGTTCTTCGGGGTAAGCCTGAGCAAGATCTACGCGATGAACCCGGGGGCGGCTTCTGGCATCCACCCCGGCGAGAAGCTGGAGATTCCGCCGCCGACGCGCTGACCCATTCTGCAGCGCCCGTGCAGGCCCGCGACCCGGGCGCATCGCGTCTCAGCCAGATCCACGATCGCCGGCCTGGCCCGTTGTCCAGCCTGCTCTTGCCGCGGCTACGGGCTCCGGCGCGCCGGTAATTCGGACCCGACTGGCTCAGGAGCGGGCAGGAAGCGCCGAAACCTACGGCAGCAGCCGTCTCCGACGGACCGGGGCGTCGTGCCGACGCACCACGACTTCTATCGGAGGGCTGCCGTCCGGGCTCCGGGCCGGCCCGGTGCGGCAAACCGCACCAGGCACCCGCTCCTCGCGGAAGGTGTGTCATGCGTCGCTCGCTCCGGTTCAAGCTCGTCGGCGTATTCGCGATCGTGATCGGCATCATGGCTTTCGCCGCGGCCGCGACGGTCCTGTGCGCCGGCGCTGCACGGACCGATGTGACCGCCGTGAACAGCACCTATCTGCCGGCGACCCGCGCGGTTGGAGACCTCCACACGGCCGTGGCGCAGTACCACGGGGACCAGCTGGCCTATCTTGCCGCCGAGGATCCGACGTTTCAGTCGCAGGCGGCCTCCCGCACGGCGAAGGATCAAAGCGAGGCCGGTGGCGCTCTCGACACCCTCGCTGCTCTGACACTCAGTCAGGACGAGCATGCCAGGTATATGACCGTCAAGGTCGACTGGCAGGCATACCTGGCTGTGACCGCCGACCTGGCCACGGCCGACAAGTCCTTTGAGCTGGTGGCATTCGTGGACGGCCGGCCGGGCACAACCTACGCGACACTCGACGCCGACCTCGACGGCCTCAAAGGCGCCGTGGCCACAGGAGCCGGCGGTGCCGTTTCAGACGCCAATTCCCTGGTCGGATTCCTGCCAATCCTCCTGGTCGGTGGCTGCGCGCTCTCGGTTGCGATCGGCTCGGTCTTCGTCCTGCTGCTGTCCCGGGGCATCGTCAACGGCGTGCAGGACGTTCATCGAGCTCTGACGTCGATGGCCGAGAGCTGCGGCAGCAGCCTGGAGGCCGGCCTGGCGGCTCTCGCTCAGAACGACTTGACGGTGCGGGCCCAGGCCGGCGCCAGGCCCATCGAGAGGTACGGCAGAGACGAGATCGGCCAGACAGCCGAGGCGGCGAACACCATGCTGGTCAGGCTCCACGCCGCCATCGACAGCTACGAGCAGGCCCGCGTCAACCTCTCGTCTGCCCTGGGCGAGGTCCACTCCGCCGCCCAGTCCGTCTCCCACACGGCCGCCGAGGTCAACGGTGCCGCCGTTCAGTCGGGCCACGGGTCGCAGCAGATCGCCCATACGATCGGGCAGGTGGCGGCCGGGGCCGCCGACCAGGCGCGCGCCTCGAATCAAACGACGGGCGCGGTGGCCGACCTGCACAACGTCATCGAGCAGGTTCGAGTCGGCGCCGCCGAGACGGCCCGCAGTGTCGATGCCCAGGCGACCGCGGTAGACGAGATGACTCGCTCCATCCGGTCCGCGTCGCGGGCCTCGACCGACGTCCACAACCTGGGCGGGGCGGTCGCCGAAGCGGCCAACAATGGGGCGTCGACGGTCCGTCAGACCGTCGACGGGATGGCCCGCATCAAGGGCGCCGTCGAAGGGGCGGCGGCCAAGGTCACGGTGCTCGGCGCCAAGTCCGACCAGATCGGCGCGATCGTCGAGACGATCGACGACATCGCCGAGCAGACGAACCTGCTGGCGTTGAACGCGGCCATCGAGGCGGCCCGCGCCGGCGAGCAGGGCAAGGGCTTCGCCGTCGTCGCGGACGAGGTCCGCAAGCTCGCCGAACGCTCGTCCCATGCCACCAAGGAGATCGCCGATCTCATCGCCGACGTTCAGGGCGAGACCGAGGCGGCCGTCAAGGCGATGCAGGTCGGGGCTGCCGAAGTCGAGGCCGGCGCGGGGCTGGCCGAGCGTGCCGGTGCCGCCCTCGACGACATCTCGGGAGCCGTCCAGTCGTCCAGCGCCGCCGTCAGGCGGATCGTCCAGGCCATGGAAGCGATGCAGACCAGCAGCGCCGGGCTGGTCGCCGCCTCCGACGCGATCGCCACGATCGCCGAGCAGACCAACGCCGCCGCCGAGTCGATGTCGGCCAGCGCCGAACAGGTCGCTCGTGCCGTGGAGTCGATCGCTGCGATCAGCGATCAGAACTCGGCCTCGGCCGAGGAGGTTTCGGCGGCGACGGAGCAACTCTCCGCCCAGGCGGAGGAGGTCGTGGCTTCGGCGGCGACAATGGCGGACATGGCCTCCAGTCTCGAGACGCTCGCCGCGCGGTTCCGTCTTGATGGGGACGTGACGCCCACGTTCCTGTCCGGGCGCGAACCGGGGAACGACATCGACGCGGCGGTCAGCCGGCGCCGCCGGGCTGCCTGAAGCCGGCCTGCCCCTCTCGCCGGCCCGAGCGCGCTCCGACACCTACCCGGTCGGCCGGGGCGGCTGCGACAGCGTACCGGGCCGGGCGGGCCCTATGGCACTGGCGGCGACACAACCTGCAACGCGCAAGATAAAGGCGAGTCCGGCTCATCCGCCGGCCCAGCGCAGGAGTCGGGGCGATGACGATCGGTTGGCAGTCGGGCATGGAAACGGGCGCTCCGCTTCTCGATGCCCAGCATCGATCGCTCGTTGAACGGGCGGCCGCGCTGGTCGCCACTATCGAGCGCGGCAGCGAGCGGCCGGTCGTGGAGCGGGCTTTGCGCGACTTCGGCGACTACTCCGTCCGCCACTTCTCGATGGACGAGGACTGCTCCCTGCGCGGAAGCTGCCCGGCGCTCGAGTGGAACGGAATCGCCAGGGCCGAGCTGATCAGGATCCTGGCCGGGTTCCGCCAGTCCTATGAGAGCGGCGGAGCGACGCCCGATCTGGCCGAGAGCCTTTCCTGCCAGCTTTCCGATTGGGTGGCCCGTTACATCCCCGGCCCCGCCACCATGGTTCGACCCTGCGCTATGAGCTCGAGTCAGCGAACAGCCGGCCAAAGCCCGGATAGGCTCGCAGGGGGATCAGTTCGAAGTCGATGAGCCCGGCCGCGACCAGCGGCAGGGTCGCCAGCATCCGCCGGGCCTCGCCCACGTCGTCGCACTCCAAGGTCAGCACGGCTGCGGACTCGTCAGCCCGAAAGAAGAGCTCGCGGATCGATCCCGCCTGATGCAACTCCCACGCCCGACGGGCCTCAGCGACTGACACGTCTGGGGTAAACCGGTCGTCGGCCACGCCGGGGACGGGCCGTTCGATGGCCAGGATGCGCATCGCTCTCCTCCGCGTTGTGGGATCGCTGGCGCGGCGACCGCCGCTCGGATTGTGGCGCGCGCCAGGCCGTGCCGCAGGCCGCAGGCCGGTGGTGGCGCCGCCCTTGGAACCCTCTGCGAACGCACGTTGACGTGTGGCGGAGCGGGTGTATGATCCGCCAAGTGGCGAATTGTGGTGGTTGGTGGTAGAGAGTGAAGGCATTGCCCTAGAGCAGGACCCACCAGGTGGGGATCGGAGCCCGATCGGAGCGCCGACCGGGACCCGAATCCACGAGCCACCGGCCACATGGAGACGCGGCCTTCCGCGGAGAGACGAGCAGGCGACGGATCGATGTTCACCGGCGAATACAGGCACTCGGTGGACGCCAAGGGTCGGGTAGCCATCCCGATTCGGTTCCGTGCGCCTCTGGGGGAGGGCGCAATGCTGGCCCGCTGGGTCGACGGCTGCGCCGCCATCTTCCCGAGATCGTCATTCGAGGAGCTCGCCGAGAAGGTCTCGAAACTGCCGATCTCGGACGAGCGCGCCAGGGCCTTCTCTCGGTTCCTGTTCTCCGGTTCCTTCGAGGTCGAAACCGACCAGCAGGGCCGGATCCTGCTGCCCGCGGCGATCAAGGAGTGGTCCGGGGTCGGGGCCGACGCCGTCGTGGTCGGCGCGCGAGATCACGTCGAAATCTGGGACCCGGGTCGGTGGGCGAAGTCGCAGCAGGCCGTCAACTCGGCCGACGCTCTCGCCTCGCACCTGACCGGGCTCGGCATCTAGCGATGAATGACAACTTCCGGGATCCGCTCGGGCCGGCCCGGGACGGCGAGTCCGTCGAAGGCTCTCCCGAGGGGGGCGCCGAAAGGGAGGTAGGGCACCTGCCGGTGATGGTGGATGAGGTAATTGAAACACTCGCCGCCAACGCCGACAGCCTCCAAATCGACGCCACCCTCGGTGGAGCTGGCCATGCCGAGCGGATCCTGGAGGCCAGCGCTCCTGATGGCCGCCTCCTCGGGCTCGACGCCGATGGGGCGGCCATCGCCAGGGCCCGACGACGCCTGGCCCGCTTCGGCGATCGGGCGGTGCTGCGTCAGGCCAACTTCCGCGAGCTGGCACGGGTCGCGCCCGAGGCCGGGTTCGGAGCCGTGGATGGGCTGTTCATGGACCTGGGGCTGTCGAGCTACCAGCTCGGCGATGTCGAGCGCGGCTTCGGGTTTCGCGCGGGCGGGAGCCTCGACATGCGCTTCGACACCAGCCGCGGCCGTCCGGCCGCAGACCTGCTCGCCACCCTGGACGCGCGCGAGCTGACGGCGCTTTTCCGCAAGTACGGAGAAGAGCCCTTCGCCGGGCGCATCTCGCGGGCGATCGTTGAGACGCGCGCCAGCACGCCGATCGAGACGGCCGAGCAACTCGCGGCACTGGTGGAGCGCTCGGTGCCGGGGAAGGCCCGCGGCCGTCGAATTCACCCCGCCACGCGAGTCTTCCAAGCGCTGCGAATCGCCGTCAACGACGAACTGGGTGCACTGGAGGCAGGCCTCGCGGCCTCTCTCGTCCTGCTCCGGCCGGGCGGCCGCCTCGTCGTGCTGAGCTACCACTCTCTGGAGGACCGCATCGTCAAGCGTTTCATCGCGACCGAGCAGCGGGGCTGCATTTGCCCGCCCGAGGTTCCGATCTGCGTCTGCGGTCGCCAGCCGCGTCTTCGTTCTCTCGGCAGGTCGCGCACGCCCGGTGCCGCCGAAATCCACTCCAACCCGCGCTCCCGCAGTGCGCGTCTCCGGGGCGCGGAGCGAGTGGCCGCATGAGCGCCGAACTGGAAAGCGGAAGCCGATGAGCAAGCGCCATCAATCCAGCCGCCGCCGTAGCTACGGCCGCCGGCAGCACGAGCTGCACGAGCGCGCCGATCGACTCTGGGGCGTCATCGACTGGCCTGGCGAGTTCGATTCTCCCCAGGCCGAGCAGCGCTGGAGCACCACGCCGGCGGCCCGCGAGGCGGCCGGGAACTGGTTCCAGCTTCAAGGGATCGACTAGATGGCTGTCTATGAAGGCGCCAGGCCGCGCTCCATGTTCCTTCCGCGCCGGCGCCTGGAGGCCCCCCTCCTCCGCCCCCAGGCGCCCGCGCTTCCGCGCCGTCGGTCACGCGTTGCCATGCGCGCGAACCGGCGTCCACGCACGGTGGGTTTCATCATCGGCGCGATCGTCGTTGCCTTCCTGCTGAGCTTCTTCTCGCTCGTCCAGACGGTTCGCGTCTCGACCAGCGGCTACGACATGTCCCTGCTCAACGACGACTATCTGCAGCTCGAGAACCAGCAGCAGCAGATCACCTCCAACATCGGCCGGGTGGGTCGTCAATCCGCCATCAGCCGCCAGGCGATCGCCGATGGCCTGAGTCAGCTGCCCGCGCCGGTAGTCCTTCCGGCGCGCTAGGAAGCCGGACAGATGCTCGGCCGGACCGACTCTCGGGCCCGCCTCTTCTCGATCCTGCTGGTCGTGATCGTTGTCTCGACCGGCATGGCGGCGCGCCTGGCGTACTGGCAGATCGGCCAGCAACAGAACCTGTCGCAGATTGCCGCCCAGGGGTCGATCCAGACGGAGACGATACCGGCGCAGCGGGGCACGATCTACGACCGGACCGGGACGATCGTGCTGGCCCAAACCGTCGACATGTATCGCGTGATCGGGGACCCGCATGACCTCACCGCTGCCCAGAAAGTGAGCACCACAAACGCGCTGATCGGCTATCTCTCTCTGAGCGGCGAGGACGCGGTCAAGGTCCGGTCGGCGATGGAGACCGAGTCCTATTACATCCTGCTCGCGACCGACGTGGACTCGGACACCTACCAGGAGATGATCGAGGACCAGGCCGTGGGCGGCCTGGCCGGCATCTCGTTCGAGAAGCAACCGGTCCGCGTCTATCCTCAGGCCGGCGGGGCGCCGAACACGTCTCTGGCCTCACAGCTCCTCGGCTTCGTGAATGCCGCTGGCAAGGGGCAATACGGGATCGAGCAGGAGTACGACTCCGTGCTCGCCGGCCGGCCCAAGGTCGTTCAGATCGATCCGTCCGTCGCCGGGCCGGACGGGACCAAGATCATCGATCCCGGGACGCCCGGCCAGGACATCCGCACGACCATCGACGCCGGGCTGCAGCTCCAGGTCGAGCAGGAGGTCTTCACCGCCTGGATCGCCGACAAGGCCAAGACCGTTTCCGCGGTGGTCATGGACCCCAACACCGGCGAGCTCCTGGCGGAGGCGAGCTACCCCGCATACGACGCTAACAACTACTCGCAGGTCGCGGATCAGGATCCCGACCTGTTCAACGACCCGGTCGTCACCCGGGATTACGAACCGGGATCGGTCTTCAAGATGCTCACGACATCCGCGGCCCTGGAGACGAAGACGACGGCGTTGACGACCGAGATCGACGACTACGGCGTCCTCAAGCTGGCCGACGGCCAGGAGGTCGCCGACGCGGATCGCAAGGCCAAGGGCTGGAGGACCTTCGCCTACATGGTGGCCTATTCCCGCAACGTCGGCCTAACGCAGGTGGCGTTCCGGCTTGGCAAGACCACCGCGGCCGCCTCCGAGGTGCTGTACCAGACGTGGCTGAAGTACGGGATCGGCCAGAAGACGGGGATTGACGTCGCCGGCGAGGTGCCGGGCATCGTGCACGACCCCGCCGTCACCCCGTGGGCGCAGATCGATCTCGCCAATGCCTCGTTCGGCCAGGGCGTCGCGGCGACGCCGCTCCAGGTCACGCGCGCGTACGCGGCGATGGTTAACGGCGGCACGCTGGTGACGCCCTGCGTCGTTCTCTCGGATGCCAAGATCGGCCAGGCCGCGGCCACGACCGCTACGCCGACGGGGCCGAGGGTGATCAGCGCCAGCCTGTCGAAGAGCCTGACCGGGCTGATGGAGTACGTGGTGACGGCGGTCCCGTCGTACGCGGAGCGCACCTACATCAAGGGCTACTACGTGGGCGGAAAGACGGGCACCGCCCAGATCTGGGATCCGAACCTCAACGGCGGCAAGGGCGGCTGGAAGGTCGACGACTACAACTACAGCTTCTACGGCTGGGTCGGACACAGCCAGCCTGACCTGGTCATCGGCGTGGTGATCTTCGAGGGCACGCCCACGGTCATCAAGCAGGGTGTGCTGGACATGCCCGTCCAGTCCTACGAGCTGTTCCGCCGGATTGCCACGGATGCCGTGACTACCGAGCGGATCCCGCCCAACCCGGATGGGCCGCCGCCACCCGGCACGAAGAATGCGACCCCGGAGGGGTGACGGCCGTATCCGGCACCGAGCGCGGTTGGCTGTGCGACACTGGAACGGTGACCGATGCCCGCCAACCGGAGTCTCGGCCTGGAGCGGGGCCGATCCCCCTGACTGCCGCCGAGATAGCCGCCGTCACCGGTGGCCAGCTGGTGCTTGCCTGCGTACGACCGGTGTCCGGCGCTGCCGTCGACTCGCGGCTGGTTCGGCCCGGTAACCTCTTCGTCGCGCTTCCGGGTGAGCGGACCGATGGCCATCGCTTCATCGGTGCGGCCCTGGCGCTCGGCGCTGCTGCCCTCCTCGTCTCCGAGCTTCCGGAAGAGGATGCCGACCTGGCGCGCGGCACCGCGTCTGCGATAGTCGTCCCCGACACGCTCCTCGGCCTGCACGCCGTGGCCGCGGCCTGGCGACGGCGCTTCTCGCCGCTGGTCGTCGGAGTGACCGGCAGCATCGCCAAGACCTCCACCAAGGAGGCCGTTGCGGCCGTCCTGGCCGGGCGTTTCGTCACCCTGAAGAGCGAGGGCAACGCCAACAACGAAATCGGCCTGCCGCTCACGGTGCTGCGGATGGGTCCCGAACACGAGGCGGCCGTGCTGGAGATGGGGATGTACGTGGGTGGCGAGATCGCCCAGCTGGCGGCCATCGCGCGGCCGCAGATCGGAGTGGTGACGGCCGTGCGCGAGGTCCATCTCTCGCGCATCGGCTCGATCGAGGCGGTGGAGCGGGCCAAGGGCGAGCTCGTGGAGGCGCTTCCCGCCGACGGAGTCGCCGTCCTCAACGCCGACGATCCGCGGGTCGTCCGGATGCGCGGCCGCACCGCCGCGCCGGCCCTGACCTACGGCTTCGCCGCGGAGGCGGACGTGCGGGCCGAAGATGTCGTCGCCGCCGGCCTGGACGGGATGCGCTTCACGCTGGTCACGCCCGCGGGGCGGGTCCGGACCGCCACTCCGGCTCTGGGACGCCACGGCGTCCACAATGGGCTGGCCGCCGCGGCCGTGGGGATCGCCGCCGGCCTGGACCTGGACCTGATCGCCGCCGGGCTCGGCCGCGGCTGGCAGGCCCCGCACCGCGACCAGGTCGTGCGCGCGGGCAGCCTCACCATCGTCGACGATTCATACAATGCCTCGCCAGCGTCGATGATCGCCGCGCTCGAACTGCTGGCGACTCTCCCGGGCCGGCATGTGGCGGTCCTGGGCGAGATGCGGGAACTCGGCGAAGCACACGATCGGGGCCATCGCGAGGTGGGGGCGTCGGCCGCGGGCCTGGCGGACGTCGTCGTGGTGGTGGGCGAAGGAGCGGCCGGCATAGCGGCCGGGGCGGCCCCGCTGGGCGAGGCGGTCGTGGCTGTGCCCGATCGAGACGCGGCCCTCGCCGTCCTGCGGGAGATCCTCCGGCCGGGCGACGCTGTCCTGGTCAAGGCTTCGCGGGGGGCCGAGCTGGAATTGATAGTCGAATCGCTGGCGGCGGACCGGGGGAGTTGGGTAGACGGCGTCGCGGCCGGATCCAGTCAGGCGGCGTCGAGTGGAGCCGTGGAGGATGACCGTTGAACGATCACGGGCTCGTGTTCATCCAGGGGCTGTTGCTGGCGTTCGCCTGCGTCGTGATCCTCATGCCGCCGTACATCAGGCTGCTGCACTGGCTCGGCATGGGCAAGAAGATCCGCGAGGAGGGGCCGGGGTCGCACCTGGTCAAGCAGGGGACGCCCACCATGGGCGGCGTTCTGCTGGTGGCCGTCATCCTCGCCCTGTCCTATGTCTTCGACGCCATGGATGCCTCGACCTACTCGCCCCTGGTGGTGCTCGCGCTCGTCGGAGCTCTCGGCGCCGCGGATGACTTCCTGAACGCCCGCACCGGCTTCGGCATCAGGGGCCGCCAGAAGATCGTGTGGCAGACGGTCGTGGCCATCGGCGTCGCCATCTACGTCCAGAACCACTTCGGCTTCAACGGCGTTCGGGTCCCGTTCATAGGCGACGTCGAGTTCACCTCGGTCTTCCAGATTCCATTCACCGATCGCGGTTTCGAAGTTGGGGCGCTCTTCTTCATCGTCGTCGCCGTGATCGCGATCGTCGGCGCCAGCAACGGCGTGAACCTGACCGACGGCCTCGACGGCCTGGCCGGGGGCACGCTCGCCTTCGCCTTCATCAGCTACCTGATGATCGCCCTGCTGAACTCGCCGGCCCAGCCGAACCTGGCTCTCGTGTGCGCCATCGTGGTCGGCGCGATCCTCGGCTTCCTGTGGTTCAACGTGCACCCGGCCCAGGTTTTCATGGGCGACTCCGGTGCCCTCTCGCTGGGCGGCATGCTGGCCGTGGTGGCGCTCATCACCGGCCAGATCATGATCCTGCCCTTCATCGGTCTGATATTCGTGCTCGAGACCGCCTCGGACATCATCCAGGTCGGCAGCTTCAAGCTCCGCCACAAGCGCGTCTTCCGCATGGCGCCGCTGCATCACCACTTCGAGTTGGGGGGCTGGGACGAGGAGAAGGTGACGATGCGGTTCTGGATCGTTGGCGCGCTGGCGGCCCTGCTGGGCGTGACGCTCTTCGTCTCCTCGATCCCAAAGTAGGCAGTCAATGAACAGCCGCATCGTCGATCTCGATCGCCTGACCGCCGCGGGCGTCCGCGAGGGCGCGCTCGACGGTCGGTCGGTCACGGTGCTGGGCCTGGCCCGCAGCGGGATCGCGATGGCGCGCTTCTTCGCCGATGCCGGAGCTCACGTAACGGTCTACGACGGCAGAAGGACTGCCGAGCTGCGATCGGCGATCGATGCCCTCGGCGGGCGACCGATCGACCTGGCGCTCGGGCCCGAAGTCGAGCCGGCCGGCGCCTGGGCCTCGGCCGATCTGGTCGCGACCTCCCCGAGCATCAACCCGAACTTCCCGACGGCCGAGCCCCGGCTCCGAGCCGCGCTTGGCCGGCTGGTCGAGGCCCACCGAGCCGATCCTCGCGGGGCGCCGGCGCTGGTGAGCGAGACCGACCTCGTCCTGCGGATGTGCCCCTGCCCGACCATCGGGATCACGGGCACGAAGGGCAAGACGACGACCTCGTCGCTGACCGCGGCGCTGCTGACCCAGGATCGGGCGCACCCGGCGATCCTGGGCGGCAACATCGGGATCCCGCTCGTCGAGCGATTGACCGAGCTCACGCCCGAGCACCGGGTGGTCATCGAGCTCTCCGAGCTCCAGCTGCCGACGCTCTCTCGCGGGACGACGGTGGCCGTGTACACGAACGTCACCTCAGATCATCTCGACCGCCACGGCTCCGTGGCCGCCTACCGGGCGGTGAAGCGGCGCCTGGCCGAGCTGGTCGATCCTGCCGGCGCACTCGTCCTCAACGCCGAGGACCCCGTCGCGGCCGCGTTAGCCGAGCTGCGCACGGCACCGGTCGTGACGTACCGGCGCGAGCGGCCGCTGCCGGGCGGTCTGGGCGTGGAAGACGGCTGGATCGTGGCCGCGGGCGTGGAACGGCTGCCCCTCGCCGGCGGCGGCGCGGCGCAGGTGGGACGGAGCGGCCGGATCATGCCGATCTCCGAGCTCGCGATCCCCGGCGACCACAACGTCTCCAATGCCCTCGCCGCCGCCGCCGTGGCGCTCTTGTTCGGCCTCTCCGCCGGGAAGATCCGCCGCGCCGCCGCCGCATTTGCCGGGGTGGAGCACCGCCTCGAGCAGGTGGCGACCGTCGGCGGCGTGCGCTTCATCAACGACTCGCAGGGGACGCAGCCGGACGCGGTCATCGCGGCCCTGCGGGCGTTCCCGCGGCCGCTCGTGCTGATCGCCGGCGGGCGCGACAAGGGCGTGGATCTGTCCGGTCTGGGTCCGGTCGCGGCAGCGAGGGCGGACGCGGCCGTGTTGATCGGCGAGTCGGGCCCGTCGCTGGCCGACCTGTTTCGCAAGAGCGGCGTGGCCCGCGTCGAGCAGGCCGCCAGTCTCCAGGAGGCGGTGGACCTGGCGGATGCAATCGCCCGCGAGGCGCTGGCAGCGCGGGCGGCACGGCCGGCTCAGGCAGGTGCGGGTGGCCAGGCCGCCCCGGGACCGGCGACCGTGCTGCTGAGTCCGGCGGCGGCCAGCTTCGACATGTTCGCGGACTACTCCGCCCGGGGCGCGGCCTTCCGAGCTGCCGTGGAAGCCATCGCCAGGCGCCGGGCGGCGGGGGAGCCAAGTCGATGAGGAATCTCGGATCCGTCCCCGCCGACCGCCGCCGCGAACCCGTTGAGATGGAGCGGCTCAGTCGCGCTGGCGGGCGGAGATCCGGCGCGAGGGATCTGCCGGTTCGACCGCCGGCCGTTCGACCGAATGCCCTGGCACCAAAGGGCGGGCCCAAGAGAGAACTCCACGATCCCGATTGGGTGATCGTCGTTGCCGTCGTGGCCCTGGCCTCGGTCGGCATCCTGATGGTCTACTCGGCCTCGGCCATCCACTCGTACGCCCTCAGCCGGAATGCCTTCCAGATGGTGGCGCCGCAGATCGGGGCCGGGCTGGCCGGACTGGCGACCATGATCGTCCTGGCTCGCGTCGACTATCGGTACCTGCGCAAGGTCAGCCTGGTGCTGGCGATCGCGGCCCTGGCGCTGCTGGTCGCCGTCCTGATCCCGTGGTTCGGGGCGTCGTACAACGGCGCGTCGCGATGGATCCAGCTAGGCCCGTTCTTCGAGATCCACCCCGCGGAGGTCGCCAAGCTCGCCCTGGTCGTCTACCTTTCGCACTGGCTGGCGACACGCGGCACCCAGATACGGAGCTTCTTCCACGGCACGGTGCCGTTCTGGATCATCGTCGTGCCGTTTCTTGTGCTGATCGCCCGTGAGCCCGACATCGGGACGACGAGCGTCATCGTGGCCATCGCCCTGACGCTCTTCTTCGTCGCGGGAGCGCGGCTCTTCCACCTGGGGATGGCGCTCGCCGGTGGCGTCGCCGGTGGCGTTTTCCTGGTGCTGTCCCTCGGCACGTACCCGCTCACACGGATCCAGGCCTTCCTCGACCCGTGGGCCGATCCGAATGGAAGCGGCGCGCAAACGATCAGCGGCCTGGAGGCTCTGTCGGCCGGCGGCCTTTTTGGCACCGGCCTCGGGAACGACAAGGTCATCGTGCCCTACAGCTACAACGACTTCATCTTCTCGGTCATCGGCCAGGAGCTCGGCTTCGTTGGCGGCCTGGTCGTCATCGGGCTGTTCGTCGCCATTGCCTGGGGCGGGATCCGGACCGCTCTTCGGGCGCCGGACACCTTCGGCGGGTTGCTGGCGGCGGGGGTGACGGCCTGGATCTGCGTCCAGGCGATCATCCACATCTGCGTCGTCCTGATGCTGGTGCCGGTCACCGGCATCACCCTTCCGTTCGTGTCGCAGGGCGGCTCGTCGCTCGTGGTGAGCTTCGCGGCGGTGGGGATCCTGCTGTCCATCTCTCGGGAAACCGTGGAGCGAGGTTGGGTCAATGCGTCTGCTGATCGCGGGCGGGGGTACGGGCGGACATATCTACCCGGCTCTCGCGGTGGCTCGATCGTTGCAGGCCCGACCAGCCGCGCCTGAGCTGGCCTGGATCGGCGGGCATCGCGGCCTGGAGTCCCAGGTC
Source organism: Chloroflexota bacterium (assembly GCA_003141955.1). Lineage (GTDB taxonomy): Bacteria > Chloroflexota > Limnocylindria > Limnocylindrales > CSP1-4 > Fen-1039. Next base: position 51,984 of record PLOC01000035.1, on the reverse strand, counting down.
GTCCCGGAGGCGGGGATTCCGCTCCGGCGCCTGGCGCTGCGCTCGCTCCGGACGGTCGACTTCGACATCCACGCCGTGGTCGATCCAGTCCGGCTGTGCGTGTCGATGCCGCAGGCGATGGCGATGCTGATCGCGCGGCGCCCCGCGGCCATCTTCACGACCGGCGGATACGTGGCCGTGCCGGTCCTGGTCGGGGCAGGCCTGCTGCGCATCCCGGTGGTGATGTGGGACGGCAATGTCATCCCGGGGCGAAGCGTCCGCTGGACTGCCCGGATGGCGCGCTGCTTGACCGTCAGCTTCGAAGCCACGTGCCGGGCCATCGGCGGACGGACACCCTGTTTTCTGACCGGGACGCCGATCCGAAACCCCGGCGCCGTGGATCGCGCTGTCGCGCGCGCACAGCTGGGCGTGGGACCGAGCGAGCGGCTGCTCCTGATCTTCGGCGGGTCGCAGGCGGTGCGGCGCTTCAATCTGGCGGTCGTCGAAGCCCTGCCCGGACTGGTCGAGCGGGCGCGAGTCCTGCACGTGACCGGCGACGCCGGGTTCGACGCGGCGGTCGCGGCGAGGGCTGCACTGCCGCCGGAGCTGCGCGACCGATACCGTCCGGAGCGGTTCCTGGGCGACGAGATGGCTGCGGCTCTCGCCGCGGCCGATCTGGTCGTGGGGCGGGCGGGCTCCTCGACGCTGGCGGAGGTCGCGGCCTTTGGCCTGCCGATGGTCGTGGTGCCCTATCCGCATGCCGGCGGCCATCAGCGCCACAACGCGGAGGAGATGGTCCGCGCCGGTGCGGCGCGACTCGTGGAGGACGAGGCCTTCGACGCGGAGGCTCTCATGGCCGCCGCCGCCATCCTCGACGATCCTGCACAGAGCGCCGCCATGGCGGCGGCCGCTCGGTCGCTGGCGCGGCCCGGCGCGGCGGACGCGGTCGCGGAGCTGGTGATGGCTGCCGCGGAACGGCGCCGCTTCCCGGAGCCGGGGGCGATCGACGCGATCTCCAGGGGAGCGCACTCATGACGGGCACGCGAGGCACTGGCGGGGCCACGGCCCGGGCCGTGGCGGGCGGTAGGGCCGCGCCGGCAGCCGGCGGCTGGGCAGCCGTCGCCGCCGAGATCGCGCGGACCGCCGGTGTAAGGGCGCGCCGCGACGAACCGCTCTCCCGCTACACGACGATGCGCGTCGGCGGCCCGGCGGATCTACTGGCGGTCGCCCACGACGCCGTCCAGCTCGCCGCGCTGGTTCGTTTCGCCCGCGGGGCGGGGCTGCCTCATGTCGTCATCGGTCGCGGCAGCAATCTCATCGTCAGCGACGCCGGCATCCGCGGCCTGGCGATCCTCTCGCGCGCGGAGGGCTGCCGCGTGGAGGGCAACCGCCTCATCGCCGAAGCGGGCGTGCCCCTGGCTCGCGCCGCGACGCTCGCTCAGCGCGCCGGCTTGGCAGGGCTGGAATTCGGCCTGGCCATCCCCGGCACGGTCGGCGGCGCTGTCTGGGCCAACGCCGGCGCCCACGGTTCCGATGTCGCCGCCGTGCTCGAGTCGGCCCGCATCCTGCGCGGCGACGGCACGGAAGCGGACGAGCCGGCCGCGGCGCTCGGGCTGGCTTACCGCGACAGCCGGCTTAAGCATCCGGCGGGGCAGGGGAGCGCCCTTTGGGCCGACGCCGCGTCGGCCGCCGGCCTCTCGGCTCCCGCGGAGATCGTCCTGGCGGTCTCGTTCGGCCTCGCGCCGGCAGATCCGGTGGCGATCAAGGTTCGTATCGACGAGATCCGCCGCTGGCGCCGGGAGCATCAGCCCCTCAACCTGCCGAGCGCCGGCAGCATCTTCCGCAACCCGCCGGGCGACTCGGCCGGTCGCCTCATCGATGCGGCCCGTCTCAAGGGTGCGCGTGTCGGTGGCGCCGCGATCAGTGAGCGGCACGCCAACTTCATCGTCAACGACCGGGGGGCCACCGCCGTCGACGTGCGTCGCCTGGCGGAGATCGCCAGGGCGGAAGTCGCGCGCAGGTTCGGAGTCGAGCTGGTATACGAGGTTCAGTTCATGGGGGATTGGTCCGACTGGCAGCAGGAGGAGAGATGAGCGGCGACATGACCGACCCGAAGTCGCGCACGACCGATCGTCGCAAGGAAGGCAAGGCAGTCGCAGTGCTGCTCGGCGGACCCTCGGCCGAGCACGACGTCTCGGTCGTCTCCGGTTGGGCGATCGCCGATGCCCTGGCTGATTCCGGATACGCCGTGGAGCGATTCTTCATCGACCTGTCGGGCCGGTGGTGGCAGGTTCCGGCCACGGCGGCCTCGGGCCGGCCCCGCCCCGGCACGTTCGACGACCCCGCCGCCATTGGCGCCAGGGGTCCGTGGCAGCCCGGCGAGGCTCTCGACCGCATCGCCTCGCGCCCCGTCGCTCCGATCGTCTTTCCCGCGCTGCACGGTCCGTTTGGCGAGGACGGCACCGTCCAGGCGCTGCTCGAGGCCTACGACCTCGCCTACGCCGGTGCCGGCGTGGCCGCCTCGGCCGTCGGGATGGACAAGGCCGTGTTCAAGCGCCTCGTCCGCGGCCTGGGCATGCCGGTCGTGGAATGGGTGGAGGTCACGGCGCCACGGTGGGCCGGCGCCCGTCAGGCCGTCCTCGACGAGATCGCCGCCTTTTCCGAGCAATGCAACGAGCGGCGGCTGATGGTCAAGCCGGCCCGCATGGGATCGTCGGTGGGGATGTCGATCGCACATGCGCCGGCCGAGCGCGGGCGGGCCCTCGATGAGGCCTTCCGGTTCGACAGCCTGGCGATCGTCGAGCGCTATCTCGATCACCCGCGCGAGCTCGAGGTCGCCGTGGTCGGCAACGACCCGGCTGCCCTGGAAGCCTACGGGCCGGGCGAGGTCTTCCCGGGTCGGGAGTTCTACGACTACGTGGCCAAGTACAGCGACGGCGTATCCGAGGTGACCCCGAAGGCGGATATCCCCGAGGCGCTCGGCAAGCGAGTCCGCTCGCTGGCGCTCGACGCCTATCGCGCGATCGGCTGCGAGGGCTTCGCCCGCGTCGACTTCCTGCTCGCCGGCGACGAGCTCAACCTGAACGAGATCAACACGATCCCTGGCTTCACCCCGATCAGCCTCTTTCCGCAGATGGCGTCGACGGGGCTCGGCAGCTTCGGGGCCGTGTGCCGGCGGATCGTGCAGCTGGCCGAGGAGCGTCAGGCGTCGCGCGTGCGCAGCCGCCTGACCACCGCGGACCTGCCGCGCTGAGGGCGCCGTACCGATGCCGATGAGACCCGACCTGCCGCTCCGCCGGACCGGAATGCAGGTCCGGCGCCAGCCGATCCGCCGCGCCACGCCGCGGCTGCGCGCCACGCAGATCTACGCCCTGGTGCTGATGTTCCTGTGCGTGCTGACGATCATCTCGCTCGGCGGCTCGCCCCTCTTCGCCGCGCGGCACCTGGAGGTCTACGGCGCGAAGTTCACCGGCGAGCAGGCCGTGAGTGGGATCGTGGGCATGGACGGCTCGCCGAATCTCTTCCGCCTGCGCACCGACCGGATCGCGCAGACGCTCGCCCGGCTGCCGGCGGTCGAATCGGCCGTGGTCGAGGTCAGGCTGCCGGACACCATCGTCGTCACCCTCGTCGAGCGTCAGCCCAGGCTGATCTGGGTCATCGGCGATCGACGCTACGTCGTCGACGACACCGGGCTTCTCTTCGGGCAGGTGGATTCGGTGGGCAATCCCATCTACCCGCCGCCTGGCAGCGTGAGCGCGCCCAGCACGCCCAGCACGCCCGGCTCCAGCGCCTCCGGTTCGAACGCCTCGGGGTCCCTCGCGCCCGGTTCGAGCGCCGGCCAGTCCACCTCGACGGCGTCTCCTGATGCAAGCGCGACGGCCGGCGCTGCCGATGCGCCGGCCCCGAACCGGCTTCTGGCGTGGGTGGCGCTGGCGAAGGCGACGCCCAAACTCACGCCCAGGGTCACGCCGAAGCCCACGCCCAAGCCGACGGCGAAGCCCAGCCCCTCGCCGAAGCCGACGGCGAAGCCCAGCCCGACCGCGACCCTGGTGACGGCCCCATCGCTTCTGCCCGTGCCGACCGCCGACCCCGCCGCGACGGCCGGCCCGCAGGTAGTGAGCCTGCCCACCGTCTACGATCGTCGGGCCGACGACGCTGACCTGACACTCGGCGACGTCATCGATCCCATCGCGCTGGACGCTGCCTACCGCCTGGCCGGCATCACCCCGGCCGACGTCGGCAGCGACGCGCCGAGCCTGAACGTCGTCCTCGACGACCAGTTCGGCTTCACCCTGAGTTCCGGCCCAGACGGTTGGGTGGCCGACTTCGGGTTCTACACGGAGACCCTGCGCAAGGACACGGTCATCCCGACACAGGTTCGCGATTTGCGGTCCTTGCTGCTCAACTACGGCGAGCGGCACGTGGCCTGGGTCTGGCTGGTGGCGGACATCGCCGACAATCATGTCAATACATACGTGGCGAAGTGAGCGGAACGCCCGATCAGAGGCATTCGAACTGCCCCGGTCGGACGCGTCCGGATCGGTCAAACTAGAGAGACGGACCGAGATAGTCGACGGAGGACGGAGCGAGTGGAACGCGAAGCGGTACTCGTCGGTATCGACGTCGGTACGAGCAAGGTTTGCGCGCTCATCGGTGAGGTGGGGCGCGATGGCGGCTTGACCATCGTCGGCAAGGGCGTCGTGCCGTCGGCCGGTCTGAAGAAGGCCGTCGTCGTCAACATCGAGCAGACGGTTCGGTCGATCGCCGGCGCCGTCGAGCATTCGGAGCGCTCTTCGGGCTATCAGATCGACCGCGCCTTCGTCGGCGTCGGCGGTCAGAACGTCGAGAGCCAGAACTCGCGCGGCGCGGTCGCCGTAAGCGGCCACCACCGTGAGGTGACGCGCGAGGACATCCTGCGGGCCACGGAGGTCGCGCGCGCCGTCACGATCCCGTCCAACCGCGACGTGCTGCACGTCCTGCCGCGCGGCTTCATCGTGGATGGCCAGGAGGGGGTCAAGGATCCGCTCGGCATGAGCGCCATCCGCCTCGAGATCGAGACCCACATCGTCACGGCTTCCGCCACGGCGGTCCGGAACCTGGCCAAGTGCGTCCAGTCGGCCAACGTCAAAATCGACGAGCTCGTCGCCGCCTCCCTCGCCTCGGCCGAGGCGGTCCTGTCCGATACGGAACGTGATCTCGGCGTCGCCGTCGTCGACATCGGCGCCGGCACGATCGACCTTGCGCTGTTCATCGACGGCCAGGCATACAAGACCGCGGTCCTGCCGGTCGGTGGCAACAACGTGACCAACGACGTGGCGATCGGCCTCAAGACCAGCCTGCAGGTCGCCGAGGAGCTGAAGATCCAGCACGGCAGCTGCGACCTTTCGACCGTCCGGGCCGACGACATGATCAGTGTCTCGATGCTGGGCGAGCCGGCCGGCCGGACGGTGAGCCGGCTGGACATCTGCCAGATCATCGAAGCCCGGATGCGCGAAACCTTCGAGCTTCTCCGGGCCGAGATCCGATTGGCCGGCGAGGGCATGCTTCCGGCCGGTGTCGTCTTGACCGGCGGCGCGGCTCAGCTCGGCGGCGCGGCGGCCCTGGGCCGCGAGGTCCTGGACATGCCGGTCCGCGTGGCCGGCCCCACCGACGTCGGCGGACTCACGGACAACATCCTCAACCCGGCCTACAGCACCGCCATCGGGCTGCTGCTGTGGGGCGCCAGGGGCCTGGAGGGCGCCGACGGCTCGCGCTACGAATCCGCGCCGGCGGGAGGAGCGGTGGGCCGTGTCCGCGACGCTCTTCGCCACCTGTTCCCCTGAACCGAGATAGCTCGTGAAGACGCAGGAGCTAACGGTCCAGACCGGGAGGCACCGCGGGCTGCACGATCTGACCGCCGACTGCGAGCGATTGGTCGCCGGCGAGGGCGATGGCCTGCTCGTCGTCTTCGTCCCGCATGCCACGGCCGGGGTCGTGGTGATGGAGCTGGGCGCGGGCTCCGATGCCGACTTGATGGCGGCCCTGGACCGGCTGCTCCCTCGGGGCGCGGACTGGGCTCACCGGCACGGCTCGCCCGGCCACGGCGCCGATCACGTCCTGCCGCTGCTGGCCCCGCCTTCGCTGACCGTGCCCGTCGCCGGCGGCCGCTTGAGGCTCGGCGCATGGCAGTCGATCGCCCTTCTCGACCCCAATCCGGACAACTCTGTGCGGACCGTTCTATTGACCTTCGCGCCAGCCTGAGACCGCCCATTTGGGCTGTTGCGGAGGGAAGTCCTGACGACGGGTAGCTCCGCGGCAAAAGTGCGCACATTTGTTCGTATCGCACGCTCAGAAGTCTTGTTTCAGCGTGCGATTCACAGGGCATGCAAACCAAAGTCGGCGTATACTTGTCCACATCCGAGCCGGCCCTGCACAGCGCTACATCTCTACCAGCCTCGGGCGGCCGGACCGAACGACAGGCATCTGCCGGAGAGCCACCGGAGGATAGGAAATGCCGCTACGGTCCGATTCCGAGAACTTTGCCCTGATACGAGTTATTGGTGTCGGGGGCGGCGGGTCCAACGCCGTCAACCGGATGATCCGCGCCGAGATGATGGGCGTGGAGTTCATCGCCTGCAACACGGATGCCCAGGCCCTTCTCCAGTCAGACGCGCCCCACAAGATCCGGATCGGCGACAAGATCACGCGTGGTCTCGGCGCGGGCGGCGATGCCTCCATCGGCCAGAGGGCGGCCGAGGAGGACGTCGAGAAGATCACGGACGCGCTGCGCGATTCAGACATGGTCTTCATCACGGCCGGACTGGGCGGCGGCACTGGCTCTGGCGCTGCCCCGATCGTGGCGGAGATCGCCAGGGACCTGGGCGCGCTCACCATCGGCGTCGTCACCAAGCCCTTTGCCTTCGAGGGCGTCCGCCGCAAGCTGGTGGCTGAGCGAGCGGCCGAGGCTCTGCGGGCCAAGGTGGACACGCTGATCACCATCCCCAACGATCGACTGCGCGACGTCGTCCAGAAGAACACCTCGATGGTGGAGGCCTTCCGCTTCGTCGACGACGTCCTGCGTCAGGGCGTTCAGGGCATCAGCGACATCATCACCGTTCCCGGCCTGATCAACCTGGACTTCGCCGACGTCAGGGCGGTCATGAAGGACGCCGGGTCGGCCCTGATGGGGATCGGCCGGGCGACCGGCGACAACCGGGCCCTCGACGCGACCCGGCAGGCGATCGCCAGCCCGCTCCTCGAGATCAGCATCAACGGCGCCCAGGGCATCCTGTTCAACGTCACGGGCTCGTCCAATCTTAGCCTGTTCGAGGTCACGGAAGCCGCCGAGGAGATCCGCTCCGTGGCGGATCCGGAGGCGAACATCATCTTCGGCACGAGCTTCGACGATCGCCTCGGCGACGAGGTCATGATCACGGTCATCGCCACGGGCTTCGATGCCACTCGCAAGCGCGAGTCGGTGCGGCGCGAGGCGGGAGCGGCCACGCCGAGCGCCGGCCACTCGCAGCGCTTCGACACCGCGGACTTCCTGGCGGAGCTTGAGCGCCAGCGGATGCACGCGGCGGAGCCGGTGCCGGTCCACGTCCGGGGCGCTGGCACGTACGGGCCAACTGGCACGCTCGAGCGGGCGGCGGTGCCGGTGCCGATCCAGACGACCCCGTCCGTTCGCAGGCCGGCGGTCGATCGGCCGCGGCCCACCTACGACGACACGGATCTCGAGATCCCGAGCTTCCTGCGGCGGCCTCCGCAGGAGGAGAAGGGGTAACCCTTCGCCGCCTTGGCCGGTCCCGATCGGGAAGCAGCCGCCGCGTTCTCCGCCGCGCGTTCGCGCGTCCTTTCGACCGTCGCCGACGCGTGCCGCCGGGTCGGGCGCGATCCGGCGGGCATCCAGCTCGTGGCCGTCTCCAAGACTGTGCCGGCGTCACGGTTGGAGGCGGCGATCGCGTCCGGGCTGACGGTCCTCGGCGAGAACCGCGTCCAGGAGGCCGAGGCCAAGGCCTCGCTGCTGCCCGGCGCGACCTGGCATCTGATCGGCCCGCTGCAGTCGAACAAGGCCCGCCGGGCAGTCGAGCTGTTCGACGTCATCGAATCGGTCGACTCGGTCGACCTGGCGCGCAGGCTCGATCGACTTGCCGGCGAGCTTCGCCGGGCGCCCCTGCAGGTCTACCTGCAGGTCAACGTGGACCGGGACGAGGCAAAGGCCGGCTTTCTGCCCGAAGCTCTCGAGGCGGAGCTGGGCGGGCTGCTCGAACTGCCGAACCTGCGCCTGCTGGGCCTGATGACGGTGGGGCGGCTGGTGGGCTCGGCGGAGGAGGCGAGACCGACGTTCGGACGGTTGCGCGAGCTGTCCGAACTGCTGCGCGGCTCCGCGCCCGGGCTCGGCGCGGGGCTGTCGATGGGCATGACGGACGATTATCCGGTGGCCGTGGAGGAAGGCGCGACCCTTATCCGCGTCGGTCGGGCCCTCTTTGGGGCGCGGCCGGTCGGGTAGGGAAGGGCTGCGCGAACGGCTGTCGGGCGGGATATTCGGCCCGTCGGATGGCGACTTTTCGGATCGCGACCATAATCGGCCGGTCATGGAATCGGACTTCCGGTTTACCGATCGAATGCGCCGCTCGGAGGTTCGATTCGGCGTACGCCTCACGCCCCGCGGCGGGGCCGATCGCGTCGATGGCGTGGACGCAGAGGGCATGCTGCAGGCCAGGGTTTCGGCGCCGCCCGTGGGCGGGGCCGCGAACGCCGCCATGATCCGTCTGCTTGCCGACGAGCTGAACGTCGCCCGCAGCGCCGTTCGCCTGGTCGCTGGCGCGACCGGTCGGCACAAGCTGGTCGTCGTCGAGGGAATCTCGCCCGAGGAAATAGCGGCCCGCTGGCCTGGCCTCAAGCTGTAGGGGGAGGCACGTGGGCTCGCGACCGTTCGGGCGCCGTGTGCGGCTCCCGCCGTCGGTCGGCCGGCCGCTATAATCGGCCTCCGTCGGCGCCCCGACGCGTGCCCGTGGGCGATTAGCTCAGCTGGTTAGAGCGCGCGGTTCACATCCGCGAGGTCACTGGTTCGAGTCCAGTATCGCCCACCACCTCTCGTTCCCCCGCAGCCGGCGCCGCCCGGGTCACGTCGCGGACGGCTCGACTCGCGGACCGTTGGCCCAGAGCCGGCGGAGCAGCCTGACGAGGGCGGCTCCGTGGACCGCCAGGGGTGCCGGATAAGTGAAGGTGAGCGTCCGGCTGGAGCCCCGCAGCGTGACGCGGGCGATGAGCGGCGAGAGAACCATCCCGACGCTTCGCAGGTCGCAGAGCGAGAGCCGTTCGGGCCGCGGGCCGACCACGCCCACCTCAGCGGGGCTCAGCCACAGGCCGAGGGGCTGGCGCTGGCCTTCGCGGCGGGGGCTGTAGACGAAGGCGAGCAACTGACCCGCCTCGCGGCGGGCCGCCGCGCGGCGGGCCGCCTCGCGGAGTGTCCGCGCCTCGTCGAGCTGGCGAAACCGCTCGGCTGTTTCCTCGACGAACTCGACGGCCTCGGTCGTGTAGACGCGGCGCAGCCGTTCGCGATTGCGCTCTGGCAGGAAGCTCGATGTGAGTGACTCGAACACTCGGACCTCCGCCTCCATCTCGACCGGCAAGGCCACGCTGTGCCGGCCGCCCTGCGTCTGGAGGACGAGCCGCAGGGCATCGCGCTCATCCTCCACGCGAACGCCCGTGAGTTGCTCGATGGGCACCATGTCCACGTCCACGCCCCAATCGAACAGGAACGAATCCGGGTTCGTGTGGTCGACGAGCCAGAGGACCTCGCGGTCGGTGAGAAGCAGGAGCCCCGAGCGGTGGTCGCGCCCACCGCCGACGCGGGTCAGGAGCCCGGCGTCCGAACGCCAGGGCCGCTCGATCGAGTAGTGCAGACGCTCGTCCGGGTCGAGCATGCCTTCAAGTCCGCGCAGGAAGCGCGGTGGCAGTCGATCGAGCGAACGTTCGGCCTTGCTGTAGACGCCGCCGGACCGGAGAGCCTCCGCGGACATGCCCTCCGGCGGCCGCCAGGCAAGGCCGCCCGTGATCCGGCCGCGGCCCCGACGCTCCCGGAACGCGCGCCGTGCCGCAGAGGCACGCTCCGAAGCGCGTCCGGCGTCGATCCGCGTGGCGTCCGGCGACACACGCCCGACGGCCCGAAGAACGGCATCGACGGGCAGCGTGGCGCCCGGCAGACGCGCCACGAGCACGAGGCCCGCGCCGCCCGAAAATCCGCCGACAAGCTCGGCGTCGATCCGGGCCCCGACGAAGCTGGACGCCGGCAGCGCAACCAGGACCGGCACCTCGCGACCGTGGCCGTCGTCGGAGTCGACGAGGAACCCCCTGTCCGCGCCGAGCCACAGGCCACCGCCGCGGGCGCCTCGCACGACGATGCCGCCATGTTCGAGATCGCGCCCGTAGTCCAGGCCCGGGCCGAGCGCCTCCTCGACCTCGACCAGGACGATATGGCGGGAGTGGGTTGCGGTCACGGCGCGCTCCCGTGACGCGGCAGGCCGCGAGCCGCGCGCCGCAGCTGCCGCCAACGACCGATCGCGCGAGCCGTTTCTCGCCCGCCGATCGCCGCCCGTCCGTAGACCGCGAGTTCGTAGTCGGCGGCCAGCAGTCCGAGCGGCCGGCGCGGCAGCCCGAGTGTCCCGCCGCGCTCGGCATGGGCCTGCGGTGTCTCGGCCGGCCGCCGTCCTACCTCGCCGCGGCCCGCGAGCTCGTCCAGCAGCGCGAGGTAAGCCTCGGCGGCCGACACCGGACGCCGCGGCAGGAGGACGCGGGGATGGATGGTGGGCCGCGGCAGGTGGAGGTTCAACTTCGGCGGGCGCACTTCCCTGTGGCGCTCCTCGCGCGGAGGAGCTGTGTCCGGAGGAGAAGGCCGAGTGGCGGCGAGCCTGCGGAGACCGACGGCCAGCAGCACGATGACGGCGACGACCCCGACCACCACCAGCCAGCCGAGGGGCAGCGAGCCCCCGGGCACGGGTCCGCCGACCGGCGACACGCCCGACGAGCCGCCGGGGCTCCCGGCGGCGGTCCCGCTGGTGGGAACGCTCCCAGGCGCCCCGAAAAGGGAGGGCAGATGAATGCCGCTGAGCACCTGCCCGATCGCGGCCGCCAGCGCGACGAGAAGACTGCCGAGCGGTGCGAGCAGCAGGCCGATCGCACCGCCAACCGGGCCGCCGATCGCAGTCAACATGTCGCGAGCGGAGGTCCCGCTCAAGAGCGCGATCGGGATCCCTATAACGGCGACCACGACCACGACGCCGGTGGCAACCATCGGCCAGGTGCGCCCGCCACGGCTATCCGAGCCGAGCAGCTCGAGTTCCCGCAGGCGAGCGTGGACGATCGCGAGCAACCCGGCAGCGACGCAGACGGCCGACCCGACGAGGGCCGGCCCAACGAAGGGGCCGCCGGACCGAAGGTGCGGCAACCACGACGCAGCCAGCACGGGGAAGGCATACGCGAGCGCCCGGGTTGAAGTCTCGATCTCGTCGTCGGCGTGCTCGTGGACGGCGCCGCGAAGGACGGCGACGCCGAGCAGCCAGCCTGCGGGGTGAATGAGAAGGGCGCCCGCCGGATCGTCCAGGGTTGCCAGGGTGGCGCGAGCCGCCGGATCGGCGAGCCAGCCGAGAGCGGCGGCAAGTACAGCGGCCGAAGCGATCCAGGGGACCCGCGGCGCGGCTCGAGGGCGCAGGCGAGCCCAGACAAGCCCGGCCGCGGCGGCGAGGCAGAACTCGACGAGCGACAGCGGTGCGGTCGAGCTCGCGCCAAGGAGCGCGATGGCCGCGTAAGCGACGCCGACGAGGCTGCCTTCGAGCAGGGCGTCGAGAACGACGGGCAGCAGATCAGCTCGCCAGGACCAACGCATCGCTCGTCCGCCAGTCCGGGGTCAGGGAGCCGCTCGTCGCCGCCAGTCCGAGCGCCCGCGCCGACGCCACGGCACGATGGCCGTCCGGGCCGAGTCCGACGAACTGCACCGGGTAGCCCGACCGGTCCAGCCGGGCGAGAGAGGCAAGGTAGGGCGCCGGGTCGCGGGCGGCGAGCACGATCACGGTTGTGCCCGGCGAGATCGTCTGCGGCAGCCGGGCGATGAGCCACTCGAAGGGCGCCGACGGGACCTCGCTGAGGCGCCCCAGCAGGTCGGTGATGGCGGCCAGCTGGTCCCGGCCGGCACGAGGGGCGACGAGGGCGAAGCGATCGAGCGTCCGGCTGAACGCAGCCGCGGCAAGCCCGCACGACGCACCTTCGGCGAGGGCGTGGCGCGCCAGCGATGCCGCCGCGACCATCAGGCTCTCGACCAGCTCCTCGTCGAAATGGAGCGTCCAGTGAGGGCCCGGCATCGTCTGCACGTCGAGAGCGATGAGGACCTCTCGCGCTCGCGATGGGTCGAACCGCTTGCTCACCGGCGCTCCCGTCCGGGCCGTCGCCCGCCAGTGAACGCGCCGCAATGGATCGCCCGGCTGATACGGGCGGACGCCGGCGAAGAGCGCCGGGTCCTCGAACAGGCTGCGCTGAGCCGGCAGGAATCCCAGTGGAAGGTGCTGCGGGCTTGCGATCCGGACGGGCACGCTGCGCGGCCGAACGATGTACGTGGCACGGTCTTCGTGCTCCTCCGTTGCCGCGCCGCGCCCGAACAGGTCGGCGACCGTCGCTTGCACGGGGCCGAAGGCGTACACGCCGCGATGGTCCGCGACGATCGTGAGGTGGCGCACGACGCGCTCGTACCAGCCGACAGTCCACCGGCTGCGCAGGATGGTGAAGCCCGGTCGGTCGCTCCGCGCGAGCGGCTCGTCGCGCACCACGGCGCCCTGGGTCGCGAAGTCATCGACCGACAGCCAGGCCAGAGGGAGTGGCTTGTCGTTCCAGACGGCGATGTCGAGCGGCACTTCGTCGCCCCACACTGCCCGGTCGCGGCCGATCCGCCGTTCGTAGTGGAGGTCGCGCAGCCCGTAGCGGGTCCACAGCTCGGTCACGCCCGTGGTGAATAGCGCCAGGAGCCCCACCAGGACGAGTCCCGGCGCAGTCGCGACGGCGCCGGCTGCCACGAGGGCGAGGCCAAAGGCGAGTCCCCAGCGGGTCATCGCTCGGGCACCGGCACCGGCACCGGCACCGAGGCCAGCACCTCGGCCAGCACCCGCTCGACGGTCGCGCCGCGGAGCTGGCGATCCACGTCGAGCAGGAGCCGGTGACCCAACACCGGGCTGACGACCGCGGCTACGTCGTCGGGCAGGACAAAGCTCCTCCCCTCGAGCGCGGCCCATGCCTGGCTCGCCCGGAAAAGAGCCACGCTCGTCCGCGGGCTCGCCCCAAGGCGCAGATCGGCATGCTCGCGCGTTGCCCGGACCAGGTCGACGGCATAGCCTTCGACCGCATCGCTCACGGCGATATCGCTCACGGCCCGCCGCAGCGCTAGCAGCGTGTCGCGATCGACGATCGGCTTGATCCGCTCGAGCGGCTCATCGCCGCCTCGATACCGCCGGGCAATGCGCCGCTCGTCGTCGCGGCTCGGGTAGCCCAGGGTCACGCGCAGCAGGAATCGGTCGAGCTGGGCCTCCGGCAGCGAGAAGGTCCCCTCCAGCTCGATGGGGTTCTGCGTGGCGACGACGAGGAACGGCGCGGGCAGCGGCCGGGTTTCGCCCTCGATCGAGACCTGGCGCTCCTGCATCGCCTCCAGCAGCGCTGACTGGGTTCGCGGCGTCGCGCGGTTGATCTCGTCGACGAGCAGGACGTTGGCGAAGACCGGGCCCGGCAGGAAGCGGAGACGCCCGGCTTCGAGAATGCTCGAACCCGTGACGTCGGTTGGCAGCAGGTCCGGCGTCCCCTGGATCCGGCCGAAGGACAGCCCCAGGGATTGCGCGAAGGCACGGGCGAGCAGAGTCTTGCCGACTCCGGGGACGTCTTCGATCAGGGCGTGACCGTCGGCGAGCATGGCGACGGCAAGGAGACGGAGGGCCGGCTCCTCACTCACGACCGCGACGGCGACGGCATCTCGCAGGTCGCGCCAGAAGCGGCCGACGTGCGCCCGGCTGGAGCTCGGATGCTCGCCGGCAAGCGCGGTCTTTGTCTCGAGCGGCTCCGTCGTGCTCATTGTTCGTCCCCCGTCGGAGCGGCCGCGTCTGTGGGAGCGGCCGCCCGAGCGCCGAATCGGTCAATCGCGTGTTCGAGCAGCTGCCGGTCGGCATCGTGCGTCAGCAGCCGGAGGGCTTCGTCCAGGTTGACCAACCTCGCCTCGGCGAAGATCGGCTCGTGCTGGATCTCGCCACCGATGCGGTGGGCGAGGAACCAGTCCACCTGCTTTCGGTTCGTCGTGCCGTTGTGGCTCTTGAACTGGTATCGCGTGAACCCGAGCGGGTCATCCAGGGCGATCTCGATACCCGTCTCTTCGCGAACCTCGCGGCACGCGGCAGCTTCGGGCGCCTCGTCTCGCTCGAGGTGGCCCTTCGGGAACGCCCATTCGTGTCCGCGCCGGATGAGGAGGCACCTCCCCTCATCGACTACCACCGCACCCGCCGAGTGGTGGAACACGTATCGAGATCGGGATGAGACCATCGAGCTCATGGCTCGGCCTCCGTAATGAAAAAGGCTTCCGGACCACAGTCCAGAAGCCATCACCCGCCGGAACGGGAAACTGCGCGAGCTTCATCGCGCGTCCAACTACCCAACATGCTAGCGCGTCTCCCCTTGGCTGGCTACTCGTGCGGCCCGGTGTCGCTCGCGGCCGGCCATCTCAGGCTCCGTCGTCCGGAACCGTGGCCGCCCGTGCCCTGGATCGCTTGCTTTGAGCGCCCGGCGCCCTGCGATGTGGCGAGCCAGCGGCGAGAATAGGCACATGGAACGGCAACTGCTTTCGGGCGACGAGGCGGTCGCACTGGCGGCGCGCGACGCCGGCGTCGCCCTGGGCACCGGCTATCCCGGCACTCCCTCCACGGAGATCCTCGAGACGTTCTCGGAGCTGGGCGGGCGCGCCCAGTGGGCGCCCAACGAGAAGGTGGCCCTCGAGGTTGGCCTGGGCGCGGCGTTCGCGAACGCGCGAACGATCGTGACGATGAAGCACGTCGGCCTGAACGTCGCCGCCGATCCGCTCTTCACCTCCGCCTACACCGGCGTGGCCGGCGCGCTGGTCGTGGTCAGCGCCGACGACCCGGGCATGTCGTCCTCGCAGAACGAGCAGGACAACCGCCGCTACGCCGTCGCGGCCGGGCTGCCGGCGATCGAACCGTCCGACTCGCAGGAGGCCTACGACTTCTTCTTTGCGGCGGTCGAAATCTCGGAACGGTGGAAGATCCCGGTCCTCTACCGGATGACCACCCGCGTCTGCCACTCCAAATCCATCGTGGTCGCCAGGTCCGAAGACCCCACCGCGGTCGCCCGGGAAGCGGCGCCTCCGCCAGCCCCGCACTTCGAGCACGACATCGCCGGCCGGGTGATGATCCCGGCCAATGCCCGCCCGGCCCACCGGCGTCTGCGGGCAAAGCTGGCCGAGATCGCCGCCTGGGGCGAGGAATGCGCGTTGAACCGCGTCGAGCCCGGCGATCTAAGCCTCGGCATCATCACCAGCGGCATCTCGTACATGCACGCCGCCGAGGCCGCCCCCGGTGCCAGCTTCCTCAAGATCGGCCTCGTCAATCCGCTCCCGATCGAGCGCGCCCGCGCCTTCGCCGCCTCGGTCGAGCGCTGCATCGTCGTGGAGGAGGGCGATCCCGTGATCGCCGACTCGCTGCGCGCCGCCGGCATCCCCGTGGAATCCAAGGCGGAGATGTACCGCTTCGGTGAGCTGGACGTGGCGCGGGTCCGCCGCATCCTGGCCCGCGACGTGACTCCGGAGCCGGCTCCGCCCCGCGGCAAGCCGCCGGAGCTGTGCCCGGCCTGCCCGTACCACACCGTCTATGGAACGCTGGCGAAGCACGACTGCATCGTCGCCGGCGACATCGGCTGCTACACGCTGGGTGTGCTGCCGCCGTACAGGGCGATGGACTCGTGCGTGGCGATGGGCGCCTCGATCGGCGTCGGCCTGGGGCTGCGCCACGTCCTGCCGCCGGCGCAGGCCCGGCGCGTGGTTTCGGTCATCGGCGACTCCACGTTCGTCCACTCCGGCATAACCGGCCTGGTGGAGATGGCCTACAACCCACCGCCCACCGGCCACGTCGTGCTGGTACTCGACAACGGCACGACCGCCATGACCGGCCAGCAGGAGCACCCCGCCACCGGTCGAACGCTCGACCACGGCCCCACGAACAAGCTCTCGATCGAAGGCATCGCGAGCGCCATCGGCATCGGCAGCGTCACCGTCATCGACCCATACGCCGACCCCGAAGGCTTCGAGCGGCTGCTGCTCGAACGTCTGGCCGCGTCCGAGCTTTCGGTCATCGTCGCCCGCCGGCCGTGCATCCTCGCGGCGGCCGACATCCGGAAATGGGAGCGGCAGGCGGCCGAGCTTCGAGCCAGGGCTTCGGCCCAGGCGGCCTTCGACCTTCCGGGTGGCGACGAATGAGCGCGCCCGAAGCTTCCGGCGTCACCAACGTCGTCCTCGCCGGCCTGGGCGGCCAGGGCGTCATCAAGGCCTCCGACATCCTCGCCGACGCGGCTCTTCGATCCGGCCTCGACGTCAAGAAGGCCGAGGTCCACGGCATGAGCCAGCGCGGCGGCTCGGTCACCTCCGACGTCCGGTTCGGACGAAAGGTCCTCTCGCCCATGGTCCCGCCGGGAGAGGCCGACTTCCTCCTCGTCTTGGAGCCATCGGAGGTCGAGGTGACTCGCCCGCTGCTGCGTCCCGGCGGCGTGCTGCTTGCCCCGGATCTCGTCCCTGACGGCGCCCTGCCGAACAAGCGGAGCCTGAACGTCGCGCTTCTCGGGGCTCTCAGCCAGTACCTGGATCTGCCGGCGGAGGCGCTCCTCGACGCCGTTCGCGCCGCCCTGCCGGCGCGGCTCCACCGTGTCAACGAGCAGGCCTTCGCGCTGGGCCAAAAACTCGCGGCGCGGCAGGGCACAATCCGCTAGTCGGGAGCCCGACCGTCTGGGCCACCCGCCGGGGCAGTGACCCCGCCGTCAGAGGAGGCCGCGGTGAGCGCCTGGAACGATCCGCCGGGTGGGTTCCACCCGGCTAGCACGCCCGACTATCTGCCACGTCCGCAGCTGCTGGCGATCCAGCTTCAGCGGCTCCAGTCCACGGTTGCGCGCGCCTACGACCGCGTGCCGCTCTTCCGATCGCGGATGGAGGACCGGAAGCTCTCGCCCGCCTCGATCCGTTCGCTCGCCGATATCGCGAAGCTTCCGTTCACGGTCAAGGCCGACCTGCGCGACACGTACCCGTTCGGCCTGTTCGCCAGCCCGATGGAGGAGGTCGTCCGCCTCCACGCTTCCTCGGGCACGACCGGAAAGCCGATCGTGGTCGCCTACACCCAGTCCGACCTGGACGTCTGGACCGAGGTGATGGTGCGCAGCTTCGCGGCCTGCGGGATCCACCGCGGCGACGTCATTCAGAACGCCTACGGCTACGGGCTGTTTACCGGCGGCCTGGGCATGCATTACGGCGGCGAAGCGCTGGGCGCCACCGTTATCCCGATCAGCGGTGGCAACACCGAGCGCCAGTTGATGGTCATGCAGGACTTCGGCGTCACCGCGCTGTGCTGCACGCCGAGCTACTTCCTCTATCTCCTGGAATCCGCCCAGGAGCTGAAGATCGACTTCTCGCGGCTGCGAGTCGGAGTCTTCGGGGCCGAGCCCTGGAGTGAGGCGATGCGGGATCGCATCCAGGCCGAAAGCGGCATCCGCGCCCACGACATCTACGGTCTCTCGGAAATCACCGGTCCCGGCGTGGGCATCGAGTGCTCGCACCAGCACGGACTCCACGTCTTCGAGGACCACTTCTATCCCGAGATCATCGATCCCGAAACGGGCGAGGTTCTGCCCGACGGCGGCGAGGGCGAGCTGGTTCTGACGACGCTGTCCAAGCAGGCGATGCCGATGATCCGGTATCGAACAAGGGACGTGACCTCGATCATGGACGAGCCCTGCGAGTGCGGTCGCACCCTGCGCCGCATCCGCCGCATTGGCCGCCGCTCCGACGACATGCTGATCATCCGCGGCGTGAACGTCTTCCCGTCCCAGGTGGAGACGGCTCTGCTGCGGGTCGAGGGCACGCTGCCTCACTACCAGATCGTCCTGACTCGCGAGAAGGGCCTGGACCAGATGGAGGTCAAGGTCGAAGTCACGCCGGAGGTGTTCTCCGACGAGATCCGCAAGCTCGAGGCGCTGCAACACCAGCTCGAGTCGTCCATCGAGAACATCCTGGGGCTGCGGGTGAAAGTGACGCTGGTCCAGCCTCGCTCGCTGGCTCGATCCGAGGGCAAGGCCAGGCGCGTCACGGATCTGCGCAACGTCTGACGAATCCACGGTCGTACGGTGGGGGCAGATCACCGCCAAGAAGCCCCGCCGAAGGAGGCCTGCAATGAAGCTCCAACAGCTCTCGCTCTTCCTGGAGAATCGCCCCGGCCAGCTCCGCGCGCCGTGCGAGGCGCTGGGCAAGGCCGGGATCGACCTGCTGACGATGACGCTGGCCGACACGGCCCAGTTCGGCATCCTGCGCTTCATCGTCGCCGACCCCGAGCGCGCCAGGAAAGTGCTCGAGGCGGAGGGGATGATCGTCAGCGTGACCGAAGTCGTGCCGATCCAGGTCGACAACAGACCGGGCGGCCTGGCCTCGGTGCTGGGCGCCATCGAGGCGGCCGGGTTGGGCGTCGAGTACATGTACGACTTCGCGGCCCGCGCCACGCCGGAGAAGGCGGCCATCATCTTCCGCTTCGAGGATCCCGACCGCGCTCTGGTGGCCCTGAAGGCGGCCGGGGTGAGCATCCTCACCAGCGAGGAGTTGCTCGGAAGATAGGCCGTGGCCCGCGGGCGCACGGTCCCATCGCCAGTCCGCGCCCATGATCCGATGGGCGGCGGCTTCCTACCGCGCCTCGAAGACGGCGACGCCGTATTGATGCGGCCGAGCGTCGGCCCGAGTCCGGCATTGCCTTCTGGTCGAACTTGCCTGGAGTGAGAGTTGGCCATCCGGTCGCGGCCCTGAAGCGGGTGGCGAGGGGGCCGGAGAGCGCCAGGGCGCAGGAGTCACGCTCGGGCGCGGGCTCGATGAGCGGGCAATGACCGGTCCTGGGCCAACCGTCGGCCGCCCATCCGCTCCAACTCTCATGCGGGGCAAGTCTGACTGGATGCCCCGAGCCATAGCCATGCTGGAGGCGGCGATTCGCACCCGCACGTACCGGCAAGGAGCGCTAGTCGCGGCCGCGCAGCAGGGAGACCTGGAATCCGCGCAGCTCGCCAGTCGCGAAGCCGCTGGCGATCGCGGGATCTTCGTCCATGATGCGGCGGGCCGTGGCCTCGTCCGGCGCCTCGATGACTGCGATCCCGGTGTTGATCCGGCCCAGCGTCGGGCCGGCCATGATCAGCGTTCCCTCGGCGAGCAGGCGCTTGAGGCGCTCGAAATGGAGGCCCCAGACACGCCGTTCCTCTGCCGTCATGGTGGCCGCGAAGTCCTCGCGCGGGGCATGCAGGAAGTAGATCCATTCGGCCATGGCCGTCCTCGATAGATTCCGGGCGCGGTTGTGGCTGCGCGGGCGACGTCAGGCGCTCTCCGCCGGAGTATGCCTCAGCCCGAGAATTGGAAGAGGGGGGCTCGCGCCCCGCCTCTTCCCTTGGATGGACGCCCGGGCGTGCTACCGGAACAGCAGCATCGTGGCCGTCTGGTTGATGTGGCCGATGTACTCCTCGCCGTAGGTGGAGAAGCCGGCCGTCGGGATGCCGGCGAACACCTTGCCGTACGCGTCGGTCTGACCCTTCGCTTCGAGCTCGAGCGTTCGCAGGATGCAGTTGAAGTTCAGCAGGCCCTTCGTCCCAGGATTGCGGTCGAGGGCCTGCTTGAGCGCCGACGCTGTGTCCTCGACGATGCCCGTCGAGTCGAGCACCGCGAGCTTTACTCCCTCGTCGACACCGCAGTAGAACCGGACCGATTGGCCGACGATCTGCTGGGGGCTCCGGACGAAAGGCTCACCGCCGACCATCAAGCCGAGCGGGTGGGCCATGAACTGGTCGGCCAGCTGGTCGGGCTTGACTCCGAGGGCCTCGGCGTAGGCGATTGCGGCAGGCTTGCCGTTGAACTCGATGATCTCGCGGGCCGCCTTGTCCACTTTGCTCGGGACGAGGAACTGGCGCGTGGCGTGGAAGCTCTGGGTCTTCAGGACGTCGAACCCGTTCGGGCATTCGAGCAGCGCGAGGACCGCCGCGTTTGACGCCGCGCGACCGTCGGCCGCCACGAACGTCTGCTTGAAAGCGACGTCGTCGCCGGCCGAGCCGCCGATGAAGACGACGTTCGTCAGGTCGCCGATCCGCTCCATGACCCGCTCTTCGGCGCCCGAGAGCCCGTCCACTAGCACCAGGCCGACCCAGCGCTCCGGATCGAGCTCCAGCATCGGCCGGCCCAACCGGCGATCCCATTCCGAGAATGTCCGGTCGATCCCGTCGGTGGAATCCTTGATTCCGTCGACGATCGCAACCACTGCGCGGGAAACGACATCCTTGTCGAAGCCCATCGCGACGATCGCGCCCTTGGTCATGGCGCCGGTCACGAGCTCGCCGGCCGTCGTGCAGCCGAACGTCGCAGCCGTCGGGAAGAATCGCGCGATCTCCGCCGTGAGTGACTCCGGGTCGTGCTTCGGCGATGCGAAGTACACCACGACCGCCGGATCGCCGAGCTGAGCGGCGAGCTTCGCGCCGGCGTCTACGGTTCCGTCCGCGACCTGTGCAACCTTGATTCCCATCGAACAGGCTCCTAGAGGGTGACGTTGAGGTCGGCCGCGACCTGGCGCAGCCTGGCGATTACCGCCGGATCGTCGGGCGAGCTCGCGTCGTACTTCACCGGATCGAAGCCCTTCAGGATGAGCTTGGTCTGGGTGGTGGACACGAGCAGCGCGTTCCCCTTGCTTCGTTCTTCGATGATCTGATCGATCATCATCTTGATCTGGCCGGCCATCGTTCCTCCCCTGGACAATCTTGCCCACAACGAAGAGCCCGGTGGGTTAGGGCGCGTGGCTCTTGGAGCTTCATCGGGGGGATCGGCGGGATGCTTTCGCGACTGAAGGGGTACTGAAGCGCGATCCATCCCTCCCGGGCGTGTGACGGATCCCCGGCCGGAGACGGCCACACCGCGACCGGGCGCTACCATTCGCCCTGCGCAGGACCCGCCGGGACCTGGCTCATGCCGCGGATCGACCCGCGAGGAGGTGTCTGACGATGCGCCATCGGACGTTCGGGCGGACCGGCTGGCAGGTCGGCGAGGTCGGGTACGGCACCTGGGGCATGGGCGAGTGGTCCGGCTCCGACGACGAGGAGTCGCTGGCCTCGCTCGAGCTGGCCGTTTCGAAGGGAGTCGACTTCCTGGACACCGCAGCGTCCTATGGCGACGGCCGCAGCGAGCGGCTCCTGTCGAGGCTGCTGGCCGGCCACCGCGGTGGCGGCATCTTCACCGCCACCAAAGTCCCTCCCAGGAACCGCGAGTGGCCAAGCCGTCCCGGTGTGCCCCTGGCGGAGGTCTTCCCGCCCGCCCACGTGCGGGAGAGCGTCGATGCCAGCCGCTCGAACCTGGGCGTCGACAGGATCGATCTGCTCCAGCTCCACGTCTGGGACGACAAGTGGCTGGCCGCCGGCGAGCTGCAGGAGACTGTGGCGGAGCTCAAGCGCGAAGGCTCCATCAGGGCGTTTGGCGTGAGCCTCAACCGTCGGGAGCCGTGGAACGGCATCGGGGCCGTTCGGTCCGGCCTCGTCGACGCCGTGCAGGTGGTCTACAACGTCTTCGACCAGGCGGCCGAGGATGAGCTCTTCCCGGCCTGCCGCGAGAACGGAATCGCGGTCATCGCCCGGTGTCCGTTCGACGAAGGCAGCCTGATCGGCAACCTGACGCTCCAGACCACGTGGCCCGAGGGAGACTGGCGCAACAGGTATTTCGGGCCGGACAACCTGGCCCAGTCCGTGGCCCGCGCCGATGCCCTCAAGCGGCTCCTGCCGGCAGGGATGACCCTGGCCGGCATGGCTCTGCGCTTCATTCTCTCGAACCCCGACGTGAGCGTCGTCATCCCGGGCATGCGCAAGCGTGGCCACGTCGAGTCGAACGCCGCAGCCGCCGTCGCCGGCCCGCTCCCGCCCGAGCTTGTGGCCGAGCTTCGCCATCACCGCTGGGACCGCGCCACTAAGAAGTGATACGCGGTTGCGGCCGATTGGATACTTGAGGACCACGATCGTCGAAAGGGAGCCTGTCCGTGGCAGAGAAGCCGGTCCTGCCTTCGTTCGGGCGCAGCGAAGACTGGAATCTGCCCGGGGAGCCGTCACCGCTCCGGCATCCGGCCCGGCTGCTGGCGGTAGCCGGCGCGGCAATCGTGGTCGTCGCCGTCCTGATGCCCTGGGTGGACTACAGCGTTGGCACCGTCCACGCGTCGGCCAACGGGCTCACCGGCGACACGTGGGGTGTTTTCTCCCTGGCGATCGCGGGAGGCCTGGTCGCTGTCCTGGCCTCCCGGACGGCTGCCAGCAGCCAGGAGCGGCTCATCCAGCTGTTGCCGGCGATCCTCGGACTTGCCGGGCTGGTGATCGACTACGATGCGCGCCTGGGCGCGGAGCAACTTGCCGACTCCTACCGCGCCACCGGCTACTCGGTCAGCCTCTCGGCCGGGCTCGAGGTCCTGCTCCTGGGCTCGATCCTCTGTGCCCTGGGGGGTCTGGCATCCAGCTTGGTGGTCTGGCGAGGGACCGCCGCAGCACGGCGATCGAGTCCCGACGCGGCCGCCGACCAGATGGCCGGCCCAGGTGCCGACTTTGTCGCGGAGCTGGCAGTTGGCGCCCTGGCCAGTCTCGGCTGCGCCATCGCCGGGGGCGTCCTGGCCCTGGATCTGATCCGTGGCAACGGCGAAGCGTCCGGCCTGGTCGCCATCTTCTCGGTGTTGGGCGTGTTCATCGGCGCTGTCATCACGCACGCGCTGTGGAGTCGCTTCGCCCCACACCGCTAGGGAGGGCAGGCCGCGCAGCCTCGGGGTGGCCGAGCGCTAATTCCGGGCCGTCTCCCGGGCGAGGCGCCGCAGCACCGCCGGCAGGATTCCGCCCTGGCGGTAGTAGCCGAGCTCGATTGGGCCGTCCAGGCGGACGATCGCCTCGAATCGCCGCTCCGTGCCGTCGTCGGCGCGGGCCACGACCGTGAGGCGCGACCGGGGCGGCGGTCCGCCGGCGGGCAGTGAGATCGAGTACGCCTCCCGACCCGTCAGTCCGAGGTTCGCTGCGCTCTCCCCGGGGAGGAACTGCAGCGGCAGGATCCCCATGCCGACCAGGTTCGAGCGGTGGATTCGCTCGAAGCTCTCCGCGATCACCGCCCTCACGCCCAGCAGCCGCGGCCCCTTTGCCGCCCAGTCGCGCGACGAGCCCGATCCGTATTCCTTGCCCGCGATCACGATGAGCGGCACGCCCTCGGCGGCGTACTGGACCGACGCGTCGAAGATCGTCGTGGCCTCGCCGTCGGGCAGGTGGACGGTAAACGGCCCCTCCTTGTCCGCCAGCGCGTTGTGCAGCCGGATGCTGCCGAAGGTGCCGCGCATCATGACCTCGTGGTGACCGCGCCGCGCCCCGTACGAGTTGAACTCGAGGGGCGCCACGCCGTGCTCCTGAAGCCACTTGCCGGCGGGCGACCAGGCCGCGATCGAGCCCGCGGGGGAGATGTGGTCCGTGGTCACGGAGTCGCCCAGGAGCGCCAGCACGCGAGCGCCCGCGATCCCGGCCACGGGCTCCGGTTCGGCCTGGAGCCCCACGAAGAACGGCGGCCTGGCAACGTAGGTCGAGTCGCCCGCCCAGCGATAGCGATCGCCCGTGGCAATGTCCAGCGAGCGCCAGCGAACGTCGCCGTCGAAGACCGACGCGTAGGCCGTGCGGAAGAGCTGGCCATTCACGGCCGAGCCGACGGTCCGTCGAACCTCCTCGGCCGAAGGCCAGAGGTCCGCCAGGTAGACCGGCTTGCCGTCCGCCCCGGCTCCCAGAGGCTGAGTCGTGAGGTCGATGTCCACCGTTCCGGCCAGGGCGAAGGCCACGACCAGCGGCGGCGATGCTAGATAGCTCGCGCGCACGAGGGGGTGGATTCGGCCCTCGAAGTTGCGATTGCCCGACAGCACGGCCGCGACGACGAGGTCGTTGTCCTCGATCGCCTTCGCCACTGGCGCGTCGAGCGGCCCGCTGTTGCCGATGCAGGTCGTGCAGCCGTAGCCGGCCAGGGCGAAGCCGAGCTTCTCAAGCGGGTCCAGCAGCCCAGCTCCCCGGAGGTACTCCGTCACGGCCCGCGAGCCCGGCGCCAGGCTCGTCTTGACGGTCGGCGAGACCGTCAAGCCGCGCGCGACGGCGTTTCGGGCGAGCAGGCCGGCGGCCACCATGACCGTGGGGTTGGAGGTGTTGGTGCAGCTGGTGATGGCGGCGATCGCGACCGAGCCGGTGCCGACCTCGAATGAACGACCGGCCGCCGCGACCCGGACGGACGGAAAGGACGTTGCGGCGGCCGGGGCCGCCGCGCTATCGGAGGCCACCGGGCCGGCGGAATCGCCGGAGCTCGACGGTCCGGCCGCGACTCCCGCCCCGGCCTTCTTCTCGAGCCCGGTGGGATAGGCTGCGCGGAAGTTCGCTCCCAGGTCGCGCAGGGCCACGCGATCCTGCGGTCGGCGGGGCCCCGCCAGAGAGGGCTCCACGGATCCCAGGTCCAGCGTCAGCAGCGCGTCGAACTCGGGCGTGACGCCCGGCTCGCGCCACAGGCCCTGCTCGCGGGCATAGCGCTCGACGAGCGCCACGTGTTCGGCGGGTCGGCCGGTCAGACGCAGGTAGACGAGCGTCTCCTCGTCGATCGGGAAGAGCGTGGCGGTCGCCCCGAACTCGGGCGACATGTTCGAGATCGTGGCGCGGTCGGCCAGGGCCAGCCGGGCCAAACCCTCGCCGGTGAACTCCACGAAGGTGCCCACGACGCCGTAGGAGCGGAGCATCTGCGTCACGACCAGAACGAGGTCCGTGGCGGTGGATCCCTCCGGCAGCTCACCGGAGAGGCGGACGCCGATCACTTTCGGCATCGGCTGGTAGAGTGGCTGGCCCAGCAGCACCGCTTCGGCCTCGATCCCGCCCACGCCGTAGCCCAGCACGCCCAGGCCGTTGATCATCGTGGTGTGGGAGTCCGTCCCGACCAGGGTATCGGGGAAGGCGATCTCGCCCTGCCCGTCCGGTTCGCGGCGGCGCGCGACCACCGAAGCCAGGTACTCGAGGTTGACCTGGTGGACGATGCCCGTGCCGGGGGGAACGACGCGCAGGTCGTCGAAGGCCGTCTGGGCCCAGCGCAGCAGCTGGTAGCGCTCGCCGTTGCGTTCGTACTCGCGCTCGACGTTGAAAGCAAAGGAATCGGCGGTGCCGTAGCGATCGACCTGGACCGAGTGGTCGATGACCAGATCGGCGGGCACGAGCGGGTTGACGCGGGCCGGGTCGCCGCCCAGATCGGCCATCGCGTCGCGCATGGCCGCCAGGTCCACCACGGCCGGGACGCCGGTGAAGTCCTGGAGGATGACCCGGGCTGGCATGAACGGGATCTCCACCTCGCCGGCGCCAGGGACGGCGGCCGCGCCCGGTCGCCAGGCCGCGAGTGCGGCTACGTCGGCCTCCCGCACGATCCCCTCGCCGGCGTGGCGGAGCACGTTCTCGAGGAGAATCTTGACCGTCACCGGCATGCGCACGAGGTCGAGCGCAGGTTCCGCCGTGCCCGACCTCAACAGCGCGGAGAGCGAATAGTAGTCCGGCAGGCCGGGGCCGAGTGGGGCCCGGGAGCCGAAGGGATCGCTGGCAGCCACGATGCCTCCTTCTGGCAAACAACTTCTCGTTCGGCGCCGACGGCCGAGGCCGAGGCGCCGAACGAGCACCGGAGCGAGCGCACTTGAGGTGCGTGAGCAAGGAGCGCAGGTGGCAACGAAGGCTTGGACCGACTGGGCCGAACGAGTTTCCCCGGCGGGGGTGCGCCTCGGCCGCCGGGGACGCGCTACACTCGGACCGGCGGTCGCCGCTCCGCCGCGTCTCGACGCGACATCGCCGCGACAGGCTGCCGGGTGCAGATCGGGCGCAAGGATAGCGCGAGTCCGCGGGAAGGGGAGGAGTGTCGCGTGAAGCTGTGGCGCGACGGTGAAAGCCGTGGCGTGGGACGAGACACGGACTGGGATCGCCGCGAGCACAGCCGGCGGCCGAGCGGCGGCGCGGGCGCAGCCGGTTCGCCCCACCCAGGACACGATGTCGGCCGCCACCGCCACGGCGACCAGATCCACGCCCACACCGAGCCGCACCCTCACAAGCACGGCGGGCAGGGGGCGCCCAGCATCGGCATCGTCGGGGCCGGGGCGGTGGGCACGGCGCTGGGCGTGGCGATCGCTCGCGCCGGCTGGCCGGTGGTCGCAGTCGCCAGCCGCGACGCCGGCCGGCGCGAGCGGTTCCGAGGCCTGGTCCCCGGTGTCCGCGCCTTCGTGGAACCGGCGGCCATCCTGGACGAAGTGGAGCTGGTAATCCTTGCCGTGCCCGACGACGCCATCCCGTCGGTCGTCGAGTCGATGCGTCTCTACAGCGGCCAGGCCCTGGTCCACACAAGCGGCCTGCTCGGCGCCGAAGTCCTCCAGCCCGCCCTTGCCGCCGGGAGCCAGATCGGCGCCTTCCATCCGCTCGTCTCGTTCACCTCGGATGTGGAGCGGTCCGTCGAGGCGATCAAGGGCGCGACGATCGCCCTGGAGGGCGACGATCGTTTGATGGGGCTGCTCGCAGACCTCGCGGAAGCGCTGGGCGCGGTCCCGGTCCGCCTGCCGCGCGGCAGCAAGCCCGCCTATCACGCGGCCGCCATCCTGGCCTCGGGAGGTCTCGTCGCCCTGCTCGACGCCGTCGTCACGATGGGTGCCGCAGCCGGCATGGACGAGCGCGGCTCGCTCGCCGTCTACGGCCGCCTCGTGGAGCAGACCCTTGCCAACGCGCGCGCGATCGGCGTCAATGCCGCCCTCACCGGCCCGAT
Organism: Chloroflexota bacterium; assembly: GCA_003141955.1. GTDB lineage: Bacteria > Chloroflexota > Limnocylindria > Limnocylindrales > CSP1-4 > Fen-1039. The sequence goes on along the minus strand of PLOC01000035.1, from coordinate 24,914 downwards.
TTCCAGGGGCGACGCCGGCACCATCGAGGCCCATCTGGCCGCGCTCGAGCGCCTCGCTCCGGACGCCGTGGAGCTCTATCTGGCGGCCGCACGAAGAGAGCTCCGACTCGTGGAGGACCGGCGCACCCTGTCACCGGAGCAGCTGGAACGTGTTCGGACCGCGCTTGCAAAGCCTGCCTGACCGGGTACGATTGGGGCCATGCAGCACAGCATTGCGGCGAAGTACGCGGCCAGGCAGGCTGCCTGCTTCGTCCGGCCGGCCGGCCGCGAGCGGGAGCGGCGACTCGGGCTTCACGCCAGCCTCAGCTTCCAGCGTGAGGCCACGCGCGTGACGATCCTGCGCCCCTCGCATGGCGGCCTGCACATGAGCGGCTGGCGTCCCGTGGCCTCGGCGCAATCGAGCGCCCACCGCAGCGGTGTCGTTCGGCCCGCCGTCACGATCAGCTGGGCCGGCCTCGGCCGGCCGCGTGCCGAACGTCGGTCGATCCTCGCGCCGGCACCGTGGCGAGGCTGACTGCCGCCACCGCGACGTCAGCCGGCGGCATCGTCATTCGTTTCGCGGACGCGATCCCCCAGTTCGTCGCCGGGCGCCGCAGGCGCGAGCGAGATGGTGCCGCATGGACCCTGCCCAAGGGGACGCCGATCGCGGGTGAGACGCTGGCGGAGACGGCATTGCGCGAGGTCGGGGAGGAGACAGGTCTCCTCGTCCGGATCATCTCGCCCCTGGACGCGATCAGCTACACCTTCGTCCAGCGCGGCACGCGGATACACAAGACCGTTCACTACTTTCTGATGGAGCCGGTCGGCGGCAGCCTGGAGGATCACGACCACGAGTTCGAGGAGGTTCGCTGGGTCAGCTTCGAAGAGGCTCATGCGCTCCTCTCGTTCGAAACTGAACGTTCGCTTGTCGGCCTGGCGGCGGGACGGCTGCCGGAGCTGCGGAGCGCCCCGCGCTAGGACGCCGCCGGGAGCGCTCGAAGAAACCCACTTGATTGGAGGTCGACCTCGATGACCCAGGCTCGGGACGGGCTGCTCGCGACACCGCTGGCCGATCGCCACCGGGCGCTGGGCGCCCGGATGGTCGAGTTCGCCGGCTGGTCGATGCCGGTCCAGTACGCCGGCATCCTGGAGGAGCACCGCGCCGTGCGAACCCGCGCCGGGCTCTTCGACCTGTCCCACATGGGCGAGCTCTTCGTCGAGGGTGCGGACGCGGCCAAGGCTCTTGGGTACGCGCTCGTCAGCGAGCCGGCCGCCCTCCAAGTGGGCCGCGCGCACTACTCGATGATCTGCTTCCCCGACGGGGGCGTCCTCGACGACCTGATCGTCTATCGCCTGGGCGAGGAGCGGTTCATGGTCGTCGCCAACGCGTCGAACGCGGCGGCCGTGAGCGACGCCCTGGCGGAACGCATCAAGGGCTTCAATGTGGTCCTGGACGACCGCTCCCTCGCGACCGCCCTGGTGGCCATCCAGGGTCCGCTGTCGCTGCAGGTCACGGCGCCGTTGACGGATGTCCCGATCGCCGATCTGCGCTACTACGCGATCGGCGACGGACATGTGGCCGGCATTCCGGCGCTCGTCGCCCGAACCGGCTACACGGGTGAGGACGGCTTCGAGGTCTTCGTGGAGGTCGGTTCGGCCGGCCGTGTCTGGGATGCCCTGATGGAGGCGGGCCGATCGGCCGGCGTCGTTCCGGTCGGACTCGGCGCCCGCGACACGCTGCGCCTGGAGGCCGGCATGCCGCTATACGGCAACGAGCTCGGCCCCGACACGACACCCTACGAGGCGGGACTGGGTCGAGTGGTCAAGCTCGGCAAGGAGGGCGACTTCGTTGGCCGAGCGGCGCTCGAGAAGGCCGAGGCCGACGGCCCGCGCAAGAAGCTGGTCGGCCTGGCCGTTCGGGGCCGGGGAATCGCCCGCCACGGCTACGAGCTCTTCGCCGACGACCGTCGAACGGGCGTGGTGACTAGCGGGACGCTCTCGCCGACGCTCGGCGAGCCGATCGCGATGGCCTACTCCGCGCCGGCCGACGCGGAGCCCGGTACGATACTGGAAGTCAAGATCCGCGATCAGCGCGTCCCGGCGCAAGTCGTGGTTCTGCCGTTCTACCGCCGGGCGACCTGACTGCGGCCCGGCATCCGTTCGGCAGGGCACAGCAACAGGAGCGGAGGCGAAGGTGGCTCAGGATCTGCGCTACACCAAAGAGCACGAATGGGTTAGGGTGGAGGGGGATCTGGCCACCGTCGGCATCACCGACTATGCCGCCCACCAGCTCGGCGACATCGTCTTCGTGGAGCTGCCGGAGATCGGCCGGTCGCTTGCCCAGTTCGGCACCGTCGGCGTGATCGAGTCCGTCAAGGCCGTGAGCGATCTCTTCGCCCCTATCTCGGGCGAGGTCGTCGAGACCAACGCCGAGCTCAGCGGCAGCCCGGAGCTGGTCAACGGCGATCCGTTCGGCAGGGGCTGGATGCTTCGAATTCGGATCGCCGACTCCAGCCAGCTCGACGCGCTGCTGGATCAGGCCGCCTACGAGGAGCTGACTCGCGAGGGCTGACGGAATGCCCTGCCCCGCGCTCCCGGAGCGGAGTCGCCACGCCACCCGAACGGAGCTGAACTGATGGCCTACAGCCCGCACACCCCCGACGATCGGGCCGCCATGCTCGAGGCGATCGGCGTCGCTTCCGTGGACGAGCTCTTCGCCGACATCCCCGCGGCTCTGCGGGCCTCGGAGCTGAAGCTCCCGCCGCCCGAATCCGAAGCCGAGCTGACGGCTCGACTGCAGGCACTCGCCGGCCGCAATCGCGTCGACCTGGTGAGCTTCCTCGGCGCCGGGGCCTACCGCCACTTCGTCCCGGCAGTCGTCGACCAGCTGCTCCTGCGCGGCGAGTTCTACACCGCCTACACGCCCTACCAGCCCGAGATCAGCCAGGGCACGCTCCAGACCATCTACGAATACCAGTCGATGATGGCCGAGCTGACGGGCATGGACGTGGTGTCGGCCTCGCACTACGACGGGGCGGCGGCCACCGCCGAAGGCGCCCTGATGGCCTGCCGCGCCACACGCCGCGAACGCGTGCTGGTGAGCCGCGGCGTGCACCCGCACTATCGCCAGACGCTGTGCACTTACTTCGCCGGAGCCGAACTCGTGGCCGACGAGATCCCCCTGGTCGCCGAAGGCCCGGCATCGGGCACGACCGACCTGGCCGCCCTGGAGCGCATGCTGGCCGATCCCGAACGCCCGGTGGCGGGCATCGTCGCGGCCAACCCCGACTTCCTGGGGTTGCTCGAGCCGATGGCGCAGGTGGGGCGCCTGGCCCATGCCGCCGGGGCTCTCTTCGTCGCCGTCGTCGAGCCGGTCTCGCTGGCCGTCCTGGCGTCGCCCGCTTCCTACGGCGCCGACATCGCCTGCGGCGAGGGGCAACCGCTCGGGATCCCGCTCTCGTACGGCGGTCCGTACTTGGGCATCCTCGCCTGTCGCGAACCGCTCGTCCGGCAGATTCCCGGCCGCCTGGTCGGCATGACGACCGACGTCGATGGCAGGCGCGCCTTCGTCATGACTCTGCGGGCCCGCGAGCAGGACATCCGGCGCGAGAAGGCCTCCAGCAACATCTGCACGAACCAGGCCCTGTGCGCCCTGGCGGCGTCCATCTACATGGGCGCGATCGGGCCACATGGTCTGCGCGACGTCGCCGCCCTCGGCGCCGCCCGCGCCGCCGAGCTCGAGCGCGCCCTCGCCACGGCCGGCGCACCGCGGCTGCATCCCGGGCCGTATCTCAACGAGTTCGCAGTCCGGGTCCCGAAGGCGCCAGATGTGCACCGCCGGCTCCTGGGGCGTGGAGTCCTGGCCGGTCTGGCACTGGCCGAAGCCGAGCCCGACGATCCGTCCCTTGCCGATGCGCTGCTGGTCTGCGCCACCGAAGTCACGACGTCCGAGGAGATAGCCGCCTTCGCGACGGCTCTCGGCGAGGAGCTTGCGGAGGTCATCCGGTGACCGCCGCCGGAGATCGCCTCGGACCCACACTGTTCGAGCGCTCGAGGCCGGGGCGCGGCGGCGGCAGGATCCCGCACCCGCCCAAGGACGCGCTGGCGCGGATCCCGCCCGACCAGCTTCGCACCGATGGTCTGCATCTGCCGGAGGTCGCGGAGCCGGAGCTGACTCGCCACTACGTCAACCTGAGCCAGCTCAACTACGCGGTCGACACGGGCTTCTATCCCCTCGGCTCGTGCACCATGAAATGGAATCCCAAGGTGAACGAGTGGGCCGCCAGGCTCGCCGGCTTCGCCTCGCTCCATCCGTTCGCCCCCGACGAGCTGGCCCAGGGGACGCTTGCGCTGCTGTGGGAGCTGGAGGAGGCGCTGGCGGAGATCGGCGGCATGCGCGCCGTCACTCTCCAACCCGCGGCGGGCGCACAGGGCGAGTTAACGGGCATTCTCATGGTCAGGGCCTACCACCGCAGCCGCGGTGACACCGAGCGGACCGAGGTCCTCGTGCCCGACTCGGCCCATGGCACCAACCCGGCCACGGCCTCGATGGCGGGTTTCAAGACGGTTTCAATTCGGTCCGCCCCGGACGGGGGAGTGGACCTGGCCGCCTTCCGCGCGGCGCTCGGTCCCCGGACCGCGGCGGTGATGATCACGAACCCTTCGACTCTCGGCCTCTTCGAGTCGCGCATCGGCGAGCTGCTCGAGGCGGTCCACTCGGCCGGCGCTCTCGCCTACATGGACGGGGCGAACCTGAACGCGATCATGGGCCGGTTCAAGCCCGGCGAGGCGGGCTTCGACGTCATGCACATCAACGTCCACAAGACGTTCTCCACTCCCCACGGCGGGGGCGGGCCGGGCGCCGGGCCCGTCGGGGTGGGGGAGAAGCTGCTGTCGTTCTTGCCATCGCCACGGGTGCTGCGCGAGGCCGACGGCAGCTTCCGCCTGGAGCGTCCGGGCGAGCGGCCCACCAGCATCGGCCGGGTGCGCTCGTTCGCCGGCAACACGGGCGTTCTGGTCCGCGCCTACGCGTACATCCGCGCCCAGGGCGCCGCCGGTCTGCGCGAGGTCAGCGGCGACGCCGTCCTCGCGGCCAACTACCTCATGGCGCGGCTGGCCGGCGTGCTGGACATACCGTTCTCGCGCCACTGCATGCACGAGTTCGTGGCCTCCGCGGCGACCCTCAAGGCCGAAACCGGGATCAAGACCCTGGATGTTGCGAAGCGGCTCATCGACTACGGCTTCCACCCGCCCACGATCTACTTCCCGCTGACGGTCGAAGAGGCGCTCCTGATCGAGCCGACGGAAAGCGAGTCGATCGAGGTCCTGGATGCGTTTGTCGCGGCCCTGCGGGCGATCGTGGCGGAAGCCCGAACCGACCCGGATCTTCTTCACTCGGCGCCGCATAGCTCCCCCGTGCGCCGGCTGGACGAGACGACGGCCGCCCGGCAGCCGAACCTTCGCTGGAAGGCGATGACCGGCAGCCAGAGGCCGTGCCCCGACTGAAGCCATTCCGCACCGCCGGTGGAGGCTCCACGCGGCGTGGAGTGAACCGCGGACCCCCCGAGGCGTAGAGTATGGATCGGGGGATCCGAGCATGGACTCAGCTCGGGTTCTGGGGGACTGGGACGCGACCGAACGGAGGTGAGGAGCGGCCTGATATTCCGACGAAGAACGTTTGACACTCCTGCGGCAGCCGCTCATAGTGTTGCCACTGGAGGTCAAGCCCACCCGACTGTGGCACTGTCTTTGCGCCCAGCCCGAGATTGTCTTTCCGCCGAAAGGGCAGGCAGGCTCGGACGGAAGCGGGGCTCTGTTACACCGGGAATAGCCCACTGGGAGGATGTCGATGTCGAAACGCTTATTGGGATTGCTGACGAGTGCGGTCCTCGTATTCGCGGCCTGCTCGAGCAGCACAGCGACGCCCGCACCCGCGCCCGTCGTCACGCCGCCTGCCAGCTTCTCGCCGGTTGCCGGCCAGCCGGGCGGAACGCTGATAATGGGCGAGTGGCAGCCGGCGGTTCAGCTCAACCCCTTCTACACCACGTCGTTCACTGACTTCGAAGCGATCCAACCGGCGATGCGGGGCTTCCTGACCATCGACTCCAACGGCAACTACATCCCGGACCTCGCGGCCGCGGTTCCGAGTGAGACGAACGGTGGCCTCGTCATCGACGCTGACGGCAAGGGGATGACCGTCACCGTGACGCTGAAGCCGAACCTCAAGTGGTCGGATGGTGTGCCCTTGACCGGTGCGGACTTCGCCTACACCGTCAAGTGGGCGCAGGACCCGACCCAGCAGGGTTGCACCGCCTGCGGCGTCGGGTTCACGACAGTCGACCCAACGACCGGCAACACCATCAACCTGATCGACAAGGTCACCGTCTCCTCGGACGGGCTGACGGTTTCCATGCACTTCAACCAGCTCTACGCCAGCTGGCTTTCCTTCCTCACCGGCCCGGCGACGATCTTGCCGGAGCACTACATGAAGAACATCCCGATATACAACGCTTCGACTATGTCGATGCCGGTGGACGCTACGGCTGCCAGCGTGCCCTGGAGCGGCCCGTTCATGATCACCGCGGCGGGTCCGACCGAGATCGACTACAAGCCGAACCCGTACTGGGCGGGCGGAGTCAGCACCCCACACGCGCCGTACCTGTCCGCGCTCAAGTTCCAGTACTTCACTGACAAGAACGGCGAGATCGCCGCCTTCAAGAACGGCGAGATCGACCTTGCCTTCGATATGACCCAGGCGGACGCGCAGTCGGTCGCGAGCACCGATCCCAAGATCGGCAAGGCCGAGATAGCCTCGGCCTGGCAGTACGAGCATTTCGACATTAACAACGCCAGCACGAACGCTCCGTTCCTTTCACAGGTCAACGTTCGCAAGGCGATCTACGAGTCGGTGGACAAGCAGGCCATCATCAATGCGGTGTTCCCGAACTCGGGCCTATTGCCTGCCTGCTCGAACGTGCCGCCCGGCCTGTGGTATCGCGACGCTTCCGTCACCTGCCCGTCCTACAACGTGTCGGACGCCAATTCGCTGCTCGACGCGGCCGGCCTGACGAAGGGCTCGGACGGAAACCGGACGTACAACGGCAAGGAGATTGATCTGCTGCTGTGCACGACTGCCGGCAACTCCGTCCGCTTGACCGAGCTGCAGAAGCTCGAGGGCGATCTGCAGGTGGTCGGCATCAAGAGCCACATCGAGACCGCCGATGCGGCCTCGGTCGTCTTCGCTGGCTGGAACGACACCGCCAGCACACCCACTAAAGACTGCGAGATGTACCGCGGTAACTACGACATCGTCGACTACGCGTACATCCTCGGCGGCAGCCCGTACAGCGACAACGATCCTGTCTACGACAGCTCTCAGTGGCCGGATAACGCGGCCACGGGTCACAACGGGGCCAACGACACTCGCTTCAGCAGCCCCGCCATGGACGCGGCTCTCAAGATCCTCCAGACGGCGGTCAACCCGGCAGACCAGCTGACGGCTATGGCTGCGGTTCAGGAGGCCTACGTAGCCGGTCTTCCGGAAATCCCGATCTACTACCGCGCCGAGACGACAGGCGTCGGTGTGCACGTCGGGAACTGGCCTGGCTACAACCCGAGTTCTCTCGGTCCGACATGGGATGTGGAGGACTGGTTCTACCAGTAAGCTGAGTCGGTAGAACCTTCTTCCGCAGCCAACGGGGCAGGCGAGGGATCCCTCGCCTGCCCCGTTCACGTTCGCGGATCCTGGGCAACGCCACTTCCGGTCTGATGTACCCTGTTGCGAAACTCGGACGTCCGGCTCGTTGGCGTGACGGCGTCAGCCCACGAATCTTCCTGGCCCCCGGGCGAAGCGTGTAAGAGAGCGATGACTCAGTACATCATCCGGCGTCTGCTCCAGGCCATCCCGGTCGTGTTCCTGATCTCGGTCATCTGCTTCTTTCTGATGCTCCTGGCGCCGGGGGGACCGCAGGCTCAGTTCAACCAGAACCGGTTCGTCACCCAGGAGCAGGTCACCGTCTGGCTCCAGCACTGGTGCCTGGTTCGCAATCCGGGCCCCCTCGACATCCTTCGGGAATACGGCGGCTGGCTGGGCGTGTGGAATTGCCAGGGCGGCAGCCTCCTGAGCGCCCATGGAATGCCCAACTTCCTGCCGGCCTTCCTGGGTGGCGGAGACAACGGCATGCTCCATGGCGACTGGGGCATCTCGATCTACCTGAACCAGCCCGTGTTGACCGTCATCCTGGGTCGGCTACCCGTGACGCTGTTGCTCATGACGACGGCCTGGATCATCTGGCTGACCCTGGCTCTGATACTCGGCGTGATCGCCGCCGTGAGGCGGTACAGCCTCTTCGACCAGTCAGTGACTCTGTTCAGCTACACGTTCTATTCGCTGCCAACCTTCTGGCTGGGCCTGATGCTCATAGAAGTGTTCGCCGTCTCGCTGCACTGGTTCCCGAGCCAGCTGATCGAGTCGCCGAGGATCTCGCCTGGGCCATTCGCATCGGCGATCTGGTGGCAGGCCTTCTGGACCAACCCTGGGCTGTACGGCTGGGATGTCGCGATGCATCTGGTGCTGCCGGTTACGACGCTCGTTGCCGTGAGCGTGGCCGGGGACAGCCGGTTCGTGCGCTCGGCGATGCTGGAATCTCTGAACCAGGACTACGTCCGGACTGCGCGCGCCAAAGGGTTGGGGGAAGGGCGCGTCATCTTCCGCCACGCCTTCCGAAATGCCCTCCTGCCGCTCATCACCAACGGCGCCCTGGAGGTCGCATTTCTGTTCTCGGGCGCCATCGTGACCGAAACCATCTTCAGCCTGCAGGGCATGGGCTACCTCTTCTACCAGGGCCTGCTCGCCCACGACTACTTCCTGTTGATGGGCATCGTCCTCATCGGTTCGATCCTGGTCGTCTTCTTCAACCTGGTGGCAGACGTGGCGTACGCCGTCGCCGACCCACGCATTCGATACAACTGAGGCTCCCCCGTCATGACGTTGCCTATTCAATCATCAGTGGCGGCGGAAACCGGGAACCCTTCCATCGAGCCGGGCCCGCAGGAAGGCGTCGACGTCGAGGTCTCACTCGAATCGCTCAGCCAGTGGCAGCTGGCTTTGAGGCGGTTCCTTCGCCACAGGATGGCGCTCGTGGGGCTCGCGGTCTTCTCGGCGATAATCCTCATCGCGATCATCGGCCCAATCGTGGCTCCGTATAACCCTCTTGACATTCCCGGTGCGAGACTAGAGGGCGGCGATCCGCCGAGCCTCCAGCATCTCTTCGGGACCGACGATGCCGGCCGTGACGTCTTCACGAACGTGATCAACGGGGCTCACATTTCCCTGGCAGTCGGTCTGTTCTCGACGCTTATCGCGGGTATCATCGGCGTCATCGTGGGGGCGATAGCAGGCGCGGCCGGCGGCTTCACTGACAACCTTCTGATGCGGATCGTCGACGTCACGTTCGCGGTCCCGTTGCTGTTCCTGATCCTCGTCGCCGCAGTCTTCTTCGGTCAGGGCAGCATGATCGCGCTCATCCTGGTCTTCGGGTTGCTCCAATGGGGGTTGATCGCGAGACTCGTCCGAGCGCAGTTCCTGAGCCTTCGCGAAACCGATTTCGTCGAGGCGGCCCGGGCTGTCGGCGTGAGCAACCTCAGAATCACGTTCCGCCACATCCTGCCCAACGCCCTGGGGCCGGTCATCGTCGTGCTGACGCTGTTGATGGCCTCCAACATCGTTCTCGAGGCCTTTGTGAGCTTCCTCAACTTCGGCATCGCCCCTACCGAGGCTACCTGGGGCAACGCCCTGTCCAACTCGCAGGGAGCGATGGAGGACGGCAACTGGTGGTGGGCCTTCTTCCCCGGCATGGCCATTGCCCTGACCGTCATCTCGATCAACTTCATCGGCGACGGGCTGCACGACGCCCTCGACCCGAGGGCCCGGCTGTGAGCACTGTCGTCGATCTCAATGGCGAGTCACCGGCTGCCGAGGGCCGTACGGTCGGCCCGCCGCCGGCCGCCGATGTCCTGCTCGAGGTACGCGGGCTCAAGACCTATTTCCACGTCATGGATGGGACCGTGGCGGCAGTGGACGGCGTCGACTTTCAGCTCAAGCGGGGCGAGACGCTGGGACTGGTGGGTGAGTCCGGCTGCGGCAAGAGCGTTACGTCTCTGACGATCATGCGGCTGGTCGACATCCCGCCGGGCGAGATAGTGGCCGGCGAGGTCTGGTTTGACGGCCGGGAGATCCTGTCTCTGCCGATGGCGGAGATGCGCAAGATTCGCGGCGCCGACATGAGCATGATCTTCCAGGAGCCGATGACGTCGCTCAACCCGGTCTTCACCGTCGGCAACCAGATCGCCGAGGCGGTCAAGGCGCACCGTCCGGTGTCCAACCGGGAGGCCTGGAACCGGGGCGTGGAGATGCTGGCGGCCGTGGGTATACCAGCGCCAGAACGGCGCGCCAAGCAGTACCCGCACGAGCTCTCGGGCGGCATGCGCCAGAGGGTCATGATCGCCATGGCCCTGAGCTGCGACCCAAAGCTGGTCATCGCCGACGAGCCCACGACGGCCCTTGATGTGACCATCCAGGCTCAGATCCTGGAACTCATCAAGGCCATGCAGGAAAGGACGGGTGCGGCCCTGCTCCTGATCACCCACGACCTGGCCGTCGTGGCTGAGACGGTGCAGCGGATGGCAGTCATGTATGCCGGCAAGATCGTGGAAACTGGTACCGCAGAAGACGTCCTGCTCGATCCGAAGCACCCTTACACGCAGGGCCTCATCACGTCGATCCCGTCCAACGTGCCGCGTGGCCAGCGGCTGAACGTCATCCGTGGCACTGTGCCGAATCCGTTCCGAATGCCGGCCGGCTGCCGCTTCGAGCCGCGCTGCCCGCTGGTATTCGAGCCCTGTCGGGACTTCGATCCGCCACTTCGGACGACTGACCTCGACCGGCGGGCGGCGTGCTGGCTCCACTACCCGCCGTCCGAGAGGCCGACGGTGTCCGACGTCGCTGTGCCGTCCGCGCCGGTGAGGACTGAGCGGGTGGGCAAGCGATGAGCGATCCTGCGGCACCGACGACGCCAGGCCAGGCAGCAGTCGAGCCCTCGCGGACCGAGGTACTGGTCTCGGCCAAGGGCGTGGTCAAGTACTTCCCGATCATGGGTGGCCTCCTGCGCCACAAGGTTGGCGACGTGAAGGCGGTGGATGGCGTCAGCTTCGACATCAACAGGGGTGAAGTCTTCGGCCTGGTCGGCGAATCCGGCTGCGGCAAGACGACGCTCGGCCGGACGGTGCTCTACCTGCAGCGCCCGACGGCGGGCTCAGTGGAGGTGGGCGGACGGGACCTCAGCTCGCTCAAGCCGAGGGAGCTGCGCCGCATCAGGAGCCGGATACAACTGATCTTCCAGGATCCGTATGGCTCGCTGAACCCGCGCATGCCGGTCAGCGACATCATCGGCGAAGGCCTTCTCGCGCAGGGCATGAAGTCCCATGCCGCGCGCATGAAGAAGGTGGAGGACAGCCTCGAGGCCGTGGGGCTGCGGCGCGACTACACGCGACGCTACCCCCACGAGTTCTCAGGAGGCCAGCGGCAGCGCATCGGCATCGCCCGCGCCCTGGCGCTCGATCCCGAGTTCATCGTCTGCGATGAAGCTGTCTCTGCGCTCGACGTCTCGATCCAGTCGCAGATCCTCAACCTGCTTCTCGACCTTCGACATGAGTTCAACCTCACGTACCTGTTCATCGCCCACAACCTGTCCGTCATCGAGTACGTGAGCGATCGCATCGGCGTTATGTATCTCGGCAAGCTCGTCGAAGTCGCCACGGCGGATCAGCTCTTCAAGCTGCCGCGCCATCCGTATAGCGTAGCTCTGCTGTCGGCTATCCCCAATCCGGACCCTCGAGTCCGCAGGAAGCGCCTCGTGCTGCGTGGAGACGTCCCGTCGCCGGCCAACCCTCCGTCGGGCTGCCGCTTCCACACCCGTTGCTGGTTGCGAGAGAAGCTTGGCAATCCGGAGCAATGCTCCACCGTCGACCCGTCTCTTCGCGACATGGGCGATGGGCAGATGACGGCCTGCCACTTCGCCGAACAGGTCGGCCATCAGGCCGCTCAAGAGGCGGCCGCGACCCAGTCCGCTGTCGATACGGCGACCGCTCTGCCTGACTAGAGAGAAGGAGGGTGGGTTCGACCGAGCCCGATCCGAGAGACTCGCGGCGGCGAAATCATCCCGAACCCGGACTGCAAAGTTCGGTTAAGCGGTTAGGATGACTGGCACACATGCGCCGCGTACGGATGGCGACCCGAATTGGCCGGTAATGCGCGCTTGAACCATCGAGCGCGTGGGATGAACCGGGACAGGGAAGGCCCAGCGATCGCGACTCGGAGTCGCGATCGTTTCCCACGTTGACGCGAACGGAAGGAGAGGACATGAGGAAGAAGCTAGGCTCGTTGCTGGTCATCGCCGTTTTCGCGGCGGCGGCTTGCAGCAGCTCGGCCACGCCGAGCCCGGCCCCAACGGCACCCCCCCCGACGAGCGCGGTCACTTCGCAAGCGACCGCGGTGGCTACACCGGCCTCCACTGCTGTCGAAGGCGGCAACATGGTGTACGCGCTCAACGGCGACATGGTGCTTGCCGATCCGTCGCTCGTCAGCGACGGCAACTCCTTGTTCGTCGAGGCCCAGGTCGTCCAGGGTCTGCTCGGTCTGCAGCCGGGCACAATCAGCACCGTCATACCGGTGCTGGCCGCTGCCCTGCCGACGGTCAGCGCGGACGGCCTGACGTACACGTTCACGCTCCGCACCGGCATCAACTTCCAGGACGGCACCCCCTTCAACGCGGACGCGGTCGTCTACAACTACAACCGCTGGCAGAACTACCCGCCGGGCGACCTTCAGACCAACGCCTACTACTACGGCGCCGTCTTCGGCGGCTTCGGCACTGCCTCCAATGTAGCCTCCGTGACGGCCCCGGATGAGCAGACCGTGGTCATCACCCTGAAGACCCCGCAGTCCAACTTCGAGCTGGCCTCGACCCTAGCCGTCTTCGGCATCCAGAGCCCGACGGCGCTCAAGGCCGGCAACGCCGACACGACGCCGATCTCGTCCAACAAGTACGCCCAGGGCGAGCTCCCCCAGGGCCAGGACATGGTCGGCACGGGCCCGTTCATCTTCAAGGAATGGGTCCCCGGCGACCACATCACCATCGTCAAGAACCCGAACTACTGGGATGCAGCCAATGCGGCTCTCCTTAACCAGGTCACCTTCAAGCCCATCGGCGACTCCACCGCCACGCTGCAGGCCCTCCAGTCGAACGGCGTTGACGCGGCCTTCTCGATCTCGCCGCTGGACGTCAAGACGGCGCAGAGCTCCGGGCTGACGATCATCGATCGCGGCTCGTCCTGCAACCAGCTCAACCTGGACATGAACCAGAGCGTCGGCGGCAAGGCGACCATCTACGCCAACAAGAACGTCCGCCTGGCCGTCTCCGAGGCCGTCAACAAGCAGAGCTACGTGGACGCGTTCTACTCGGGCCTGGGCAAGGTGCCGACCGGCTTCATGCCGCCGGCCACGACCGGCTTCAAGGCCGAGACCCTGCCCGCCTATAGCGTCAGCCAGGCCAAGGCCGACCTGGCGGCATCCAGCGTGACCGGCTCTGCCCTGAACATCGACCTCTACTACCCCTCCAACGTCGTCCGGCCGTACATGCCGGATCCCAAGGGCATCGCCACCGCCATCGCCAATGACCTGACCGCCATCGGGTTCACGGTCAATCTCAAGACCGAGGACTGGCACGGCGGCTACGTCAGCGACGCCACGAGTGGCAAGTTCGCGCTTTACCTCTTCGGCTGGACCTGCGACTGGGCCGGCGCCGACAACTTCCTCTACACGGCCTGGTTCGGCTGGTCGGGCGGCAAGCCCAACCCGCAGTTCGGCTGGAACAACGCGACCGCGAACCAGGACATGCTCCAGGCGCTGCAGGCGACCACCCCGGACGCGGCCAACGCCCTGTGGGGCCAGGTCCAGGATCTCCTCGCCCAGGACCTCCCGGTCGTGCCGATCGTCAACTCTCAGCCACCTGGGGCATACACGTCCAAGGTTCACGGCTACGTCGGTGCTAGCAACGGCATCGAGTACCTGAACACCGTCTGGCTGTCCCAGTAGCGCCCGCAGCCGGGCGGCGACGCCGCGCGGCACGGCTGTAAGATTCGGTGAAACGGGCCCCCCGGGGTCGGCCAAGACCCCGGGGGGCTGTTATCAGCGGAGGGATCTCCTCACAGCGTGGCAAGGTTCATCGTCCGGCGCCTGCTCGTGGCTATCCCGGTCCTCTTCGGCCTGTCTGTGATCCTGTTCCTGTTCCTCCGGCTCCTGCCCGGCGGAGGCCCGGCCGAAGCCATCCTCGGGCAGCACGCCACGCCCCAGCTGGTGGCCCAGATCACGGCTACCGAAGGACTCGACAAGCCGCTCTACGTCCAGTACCTCAACTACGTCGGCCGCCTGCTCCACGGCGACTTCGGCGCGAGCTTCATCGACGGCCGGGAGGTCGCGGCGACGTTCCTGATCAAATTCCCGGCTACGGTCGAGCTGACGATCGGGGCTCTCATCTTCGCCGTCGGCCTGGGCATACCCCTGGGCCGGCTGGCCGCCCGGCACCCCAACAGCTGGATTGACGGCATCGTGACCGTGATCTCGCTCTTCGGCATTTCGATCCCGGTCTTCGTCCTGGGCTACACGCTGGCCTTCATCTTCGGAGTCGAGCTCCACTGGCTGCCGACTTTCGGGCAGCTCGACCCTCGCCTGCCGATCAACCCCGTGACCCACTTCGCGATCATCGATGCCATCCTGGCCGGCCACTGGTACGTCATCGACGCCGTCGCCCACCTGATCCTGCCGTCGATCGCCCTGGGCACCATTCCCCTGGCAGTGTTCACCAGGATCACTCGCGCCTCGGTCATCGAGGTCAGCAACGAGGACTACGTGCGGACCGCGCGGGCAAAGGGCCTGACCGACAGGCGCGTCAACGACCGCCACATCATGCGCAACGCCTGGCTGCCGGTGACCACTGTCATCGGCCTGGAAACCGGAGCGCTGCTGGCCGGTGCCGTGCTGACCGAGACCGTCTTCTCCTGGAACGGGGTGGGTTCCTGGGTCGTCAGCTCCATCCAGAACCACGACTACATCGTCGTCCAGTCGCTGATCCTGATCTTCGCCACGATCTTCCTCACGGTGAACCTGATCGTGGACGTGGGCTACGCTTTCCTCAACCCGCGCATCAGGTACAGCTGAGATGGCGACCTCCGCTGCCGTGACCATCGCGCCGACCGCCCGGGTCAGCCGTGGGCTGTGGCACGACGCATTCCGGCGCCTGATGCGCAACCGTCCGGCGATCGTGGGCCTGACCTGCATCGCGATCTTCGTGTTTGGAGCCGTTTTTGCGCCGCTGATCGCGCCGTACGGCCCAACGGTCGGCGAGCTGTCGAACAGCCTCCAGGGCCCCAGCCTGGCCCACATCATGGGCACGGACCTTCAAGGCTACGACGAGTTCAGCCGCGTTCTCTACGGCGCCCGGATCAGCCTGACCGTCGGCGTGATCGCCGTCGTGTTCGGACTCATCGGTGGCACGACCGTCGGCGCGATCGCCGGCGGCGCGGGCGGGCTCGTGGATGGGTTCCTCATGCGGGTCATTGACGTCCTGCTGGCGGTCCCCGGCATCCTGCTGGCGATCGGGATAGTGGCCTGGCTCGGCCACGGCGAGATCCAGATCATGCTGGCGGTGGGCATCTCCTACTCGCCCATCTTCGCCCGGCTGCTAAGGGGGAGCCTGCTGGCCCTGCGTGAGTCGGACTACGTCATCGCGGCGCGTTCGATGGGGGCGTCGCCCGTCCGGATCCTGCTCCGGCACATGCTGCCCAACGCCCTGACGCCGCTGATCGTGCAGGCCACGCTGGCCGCGGCGACGGCCATCATCGACGTCGCCGGGCTCGGCTTCCTGGGACTCGGGCCGGGCGACCCACGGATCGCCGAGTGGGGCGAGATGCTGACCGACTCGTCGCGCTTCCTGCAGTCCGCCCCGTACCTGATCTTCTTCCCGGGCGCCGCGATCGTCATAAGCGCCGTCGGCTTCAACCTGCTGGGCGACGGGCTGCGCGAGGCCCTCGACCCGCGCCTGAAGCGCTAGGGGCCGCCATGAGCCTCCTCTCCATTCGCGACCTTGTCGTCCGCTTCCGGACCCACGACGGGACTGTCTTTGCGGTCAATGGGGTTTCCTTCGACCTCGACGAAGGCGAGACGCTGGGGCTGGTCGGGGAATCCGGCTGCGGCAAGAGCGTGACCAACCTGGCGCTGATGCGGTTGCTGCCCCTGCCGGCCGGCCACATCGACGGCGGCAAGGTGATCTTCAATGGCGAGGACCTGCTGACCCTTGACGAGTCGGACATGCGCGACCTGCGGGGCAAGGAGATCGCGATGATCTTCCAGGATCCCATGACGAGCCTGAACCCGGTGCTCACCGTGCAGGAGCAGATGGTGGAGACGATCCAGGCGCATCGGCGCGTATCGAAGTCCGAGGCGCGCGCCCGCACGCTGGAGCTCCTGGGGATGGTCGGCATCCCGCAGCCGGAAGCGAGGCTCAAGAACTTCCCGCATCAGTTCAGCGGTGGCATGCGCCAGCGGGTGATGATCGCCATGGCGCTCGCGCTGGAGCCCAAGCTGCTCATCGCCGACGAGCCCACGACCGCCCTGGATGTCACGATCCAGGCCCAGGTCCTGGAGCTGCTGAGCCGTCTGGCGGCCGAGCATGGCACGGCGGTGATCCTCATCACCCACGACCTCGGTGTGGTTGCCGGGATGACGCAACGCATCAACGTCATGTACGCCGGATACGTCGTGGAGGCTGCCACCACGAAGGACCTCTTTGCGCGGCCGCGTCACCCGTACACCGTCGGGTTACTGCACTCCATCCCGCGCCTCGACGCGCAGCCGGGCGAGCCGCTCATCCCCATCGAAGGTGCTCCGCCGGACCTGCGCTTCGCCCCGCTCGGCTGCCCGTTCGCGCCTCGCTGCGCCTGGCGCGTCGACAGATGCTGGAAGGAGATGCCGTCCCTGGAGCCGATCGATCCCAGCTACGAGGTCGTCACCACCGGCCCGCAGGCGACGCATCGCGCGGCCTGCTGGAACCCGCCCACGTCCGGGGAAGTGGTCGCCGCCCGCCCACTCCGGCCGGGCTTCGAGCCGGCCGCCCCTCCTGCGCAGGTGGGCTCATGAGCGACATGACCCCGCAGACCGTCGCGCCCGCGGCAGGCGTTCCCGGCCGGACGGACGCGGCCGGGTCGAGCAGCGCCCGCCCGCTGGTGGAGATCACCGACCTGCGCATGTTCTTCCCCATCACGCAGGGAATCCTCATCAGCCGGCACGTCGGCGACGTTCGGGCCGTCGACGGCGTCTCGCTGTCCATCCAGAAGGGCGAGACCATCGGCCTGGTCGGCGAGTCCGGTTGCGGCAAGAGCACGGTGGGCCGCACGATCCTGCGGCTGTACCGGCCGACCGGCGGTCGCATCGTCTTCGACGGCCAGGACATCACCACCGCCGGGGGGGCGTCGCTGCGTTCCGTTCGGCGAAGGATGCAGATGATCTTCCAGGATCCGTATGCGAGCCTGAACCCACGCATGACCGCCGCCGGGATCGTGTCGGAGCCGCTCGAGATCCACGGCGTCGGGGTCAAGAGCGAGCGCCAGCAGAGGGTTCGGGATCTGCTGGCCACCGTCGGCCTGGATCCCTCGTACGGAGACCGCTTCCCGCACGAGTTCAGCGGCGGCCAGCGCCAGCGCATCGGCGTCGCCCGTGCCCTTGCTCTCCACCCGGATCTCATCGTCGCAGACGAGCCGATCAGCGCCCTGGACGTCTCGATCCAGGCCCAGATCATCAACCTGCTTGAGCGGCTCCAGGGCGAGTTCGGGCTGACCTACCTGTTCATCGCCCACGACCTGTCCGTCGTCCGCCACATCAGCGACAGGATCGCCGTGATGTACCTCGGGCGCATCGTGGAGACGGCCAACTCGCGTGCGCTGTACGAGCGGCCGCTTCATCCCTACGCCGTGGCCCTTCTCTCCGCGGTGCCGATCCCCGATCCAGCGGTCGAGGGCCGCCGGCGGCGAATCATCCTCACCGGCGACGTGCCGAGCCCGTCCGACCCGCCTCCCGGCTGCCACTTTCACACGCGCTGCTGGCTGCGCGAGCGGCTCGGCAACCCGGACCGCTGCGTCGCCGAGGATCCGGCTCTCCGCCCCCTGAGCAGCGGCCACCAGGTCGCGTGCCACTTCGCCGAGGAGGTGGACGGCTCCGCGGAGCAGGTTCAGGTCACGGGCCGGAGCCCAGGGGCGGGCGGCGTCGCCGCTGCCGCCGGGCCGGCTGCCACGGCGCCCTATGCTCCCGCCGGACCGCCGCCGCGACCGCGCGACCGGGGCTAGACTCAACTGGTGCAGCCGCTCCGAATCGCTCTCGTTCAGTTCGCGCCGCGTCTCGGCGTGCTCGAGGAGAACCTGGCCCGCCACCGTGAGCTCCTGGCCGAGGCACGCGCCGCCGGAGCGGGATTGGTCGTGTTTCCCGAGCTCGGCCTGACGGGCTACCAGCTCCAGGATCTGGCAGCCGAAGTGGCGATGCGCAAGGACGATCCGCGCCTGCTCGGCCTCGCCGCCGGGACGGACGGGCTTTCTACAGTCGTTTCGTTCGTCGAGGAGGCGGACGATCACCGGCTGTTCATCTCGGCCGCGCTGCTGGAGGACGGCGAGGTTCGGTTCGTCCACCGCAAGCTGTTCCTGCCGACCTACGGCCTCTTCGACGAGCGCCGCTTCTTCGCGGCGGGCGATCGGCTCCGGACCGTCGACTCGCGCCTGGGCGTGAAGCTCGGCATCGCCATCTGCGAGGACTTCTGGCACCTTGGCGTGGCCGAAACGCTGGCTCTCGACGGCGCGCAGTTGCTCATCAACGTGTCGTCCTCCCCGGGCCGCGACCTTGCGGCGATCCACGAGGTCGGCCTGGGAACTGCGGTCTCGTGGCGGACGCTGATGCGAACCTACGCCCAGCTGACGACGAGCTTCGCGGTCTTCTGCAACCGTGTCGGCATGGACGAGACGATCAGCTTCTGGGGCGGCTCGGAGGTGATCGCCCCGAGCGGAGAAGCGCTCTTCACGGCGCCACTCTTCGACGAAGGGCTGTACACGGTAGACGTGGAGCTGGGCGACGTGAGGCGCGAGCGGATTGGCCTGCCTCTGCTGCGCGACGAGCGGCCGGAGCTCCACCTGCGCGAGCTGCGCCGGATCCTGGCTCACAGGACGGGCCTGGAAATCGATGAGGCGAGCGAACCGACCGAGGGTGGGGAAGTGGGGCCGCCGGGAGCGAAGGCGGCCGGCAGGCGAGATCGGCGGCCATGAGCGCGGCGCCCGGAGGCCGGCAGGGCGAGCCGAACGATGGCGCCGGCCGGCTCTTCGAGCTTCCGCCCGAGCTGGCGATCGACACTGCGATCGCCCGGCGGGTGATCGTCGACTTCGTTCGGAATCAGCTCCGCCAGGCGGGCTTCTCCCGTGGCCTGCTGGGGCTTTCTGGCGGCATCGACTCCGCCCTGGTCGCGTTTCTCACGGCCGAGGCGATCGGGCCCGAGAACCTGCTGTGCGTCCTGATGCCCTACCGGACCTCCTCGCCCGAATCGGTCGAGCATGCCCGGCTGGTGATCGAGCGGCTCGGCTGCGCCAGCGATCTGGTCGACATCAGCCCGATGGTCGACGGCTACTTCGGGCGGGACGGCCAGCCCGGCGCGGCCGGTGTGGCGGAAGGGGAAGCCAGCGCACTGCGACGAGGCAACCTGATGGCCCGGGAGCGGATGTGCGTCCTGTACGACCGATCGGTGGTGTGGGGCGGGCTCGTCGTCGGGACCGGCAACAAGACCGAATCGCTGATCGGCTACACGACCCTCTTCGGTGACTCGGCCTGTGCCTTCAACCCAATCGGCGATCTCTATAAGAGCCAGGTCCGGCAGGTGGCGGCCGCCGTCGGCGTGCCGGAGGCGATCATCCGCAAGGCGCCCTCGGCCGATCTCTGGCCCGGCCAGACGGACGAGGCCGAGGCCGGCTTCAGCTACCCGGAGCTCGATCGGCTGCTGTTCTGGATGATCGACAAGCGCCGGACGGACGAGGAGCTGCTGGCCATGGGATTCTCGGGCCCGACGGTAGAGCGGGTCAAGCGTCTTGTCGCCACTTCGGAGTTCAAGCGCCAGGTGCCGCCGGTCGCCAAGCTCGGGCCGCGCACGACGGGTGTGGACTACCTGTATCCGCGGCGGCGGCCGGGCTCGGCGCGCAAGTGAGCAGGGGGAGCGGCGCGAGTGGCGCGAGTGGCGCGGCCGCGGGTTCGGCCGCCGGCAGTCTCTTCGTGGTCGCCACGCCCATAGGCAATCTCGGCGACGTTACGTTCCGGGCCATCGAGGTTCTGCGGACCGTGCCGCTCGTCGCCGCCGAGGACACTCGCCTCACGCGGCGACTGTTCGCCCGATACGAGATCACCACGCATCTGGTGAGCTACCACGCCCGGAGCGGCCGGGGTCGCGAGCTGGAGTTGCTCGAGCATCTGCGGTCGGGGCACGATCTGGCCCTCGTCACCGACGCGGGCACTCCGCTGGTGAGCGACCCCGGCGGGGAGCTGGCCTCGGCCTGGGCGGCGGAGGGCGGCGCCGTGGTGCCGATCCCGGGAGCCTCCGCCGTGCTGGCGGCGCTGGTGGCGAGCGGCCTGTCCGCGGCCCGGTGGAGCTTCGAGGGGTTCCTGCCGCGTTCCGGCAGGGAGAGGCGCGATCGCCTGTCGCGCATCGCATCAGACGAACGTGCCTGCGTGATCTACGAGGCCCCGTCCCGCGTTCCTGCGACCCTCGCCGATCTCGCCGCCGCCGCCGGCGCCGAGCGGCGCGCGGCCGTGTGCCGCGAGTTGACCAAGCTCCACGAAGAAGTGGTTCGGGGACCGCTGGGAGAGCTGGCCGCTCGGGCTGCCGCAGGCGCGATCCTACTTCGTGGCGAGTTCGCGGTCGTGGTCGAGGCGGCGACGGCGGCCGCCGCCCGCTCGGGCGTCGGAGCCACCGTCCCTGCCGCGGTCACTCTGGCGGATGCCCGCGCCGAGGTCGCCCGCCTGATCGCCCAGGGCCGCAAGCGCTCCGAGGCCGTCCGCATGGTCGCCGCCCGGACCGGCCTCGATCGCCGCGAGTTGTACAGGTAAGGCTGACGATCCCGGCCCGGTCCGGCTGGTTCCTGTGGCTGCGTCGGGGGCCCGGTGCGTGGTGGCTAACGGGTCGTTCCGGGATGAGCGTTTCGCTATGATGCCTACCGGCCCTCGTCCGATGACTGGGCGGCCCGCTGACTCCTCGGCCAGCATCCCGCACGCTGATCCACCTTGGGTGCCATGCATGCAGGCGAGCCGGTCCCGACCGACCCTGTCGGCTGCAAGGTGTGCACCGTCACTCTGCTGCGGATGGGTGAATGCTGCGAGTGTCTTGTGCGGTCGTCGTCCCACTGGCGAGTCTGCCGGCGACCCTGGACGGCGACCTGTGACGCTTGCGCACGTGCAAGCATCCTTTCAGTACTCCAACATGGGAGGTCGATGAAATGACACCCGGGCCCTCAGATGCGGCCACGGTTTCCGGAAAGCAGACGACGCAGCGCGATTGGCGGCGGACCGACCTCGATCGAACGCAATCTGCGCATCCAGACGGCAAACACCGCGACCCAGACGACGAAGAGCGGCAACATCGAGTAGTAGGACTGGTTGTAGGCCGGGATTACCCAGGAGAGCGCCACCATCATGAACGCCAGCAGATCCTTCCGGACGAAGACGGCTCCTAGCCCGATGGCTCCGGCGAGGCATACCGCAGCCATCTTCGCTAGCGTGATTCCGAGGACAGGTTGAAGAATGCAGGTTACCGAGGATCCATAGCTCTCGCAGTTGGGCTGGACATTCCCCATCGAGCGGAAGAAGTCGACCCAGAACTCAACCCGGACGATAGGTAGCGTCACCAGGATCCAAGCTCCGGCTATGAGACCGGCGGTCAGCAGTGACCGGAACAGGCGCGACGGGGTCGTCCAGAACAGGAGCGTCGCGGGAAAGATCTTCGCGATCCCGATCACCGCTATGGCGACGGGTGACGTGCGCCCACGGCCGAGTGCCCAGGACCAGGCCAGCAGGCCCGAGAGGCCCACGGTGACGTTGCGCGCCATCGCGCCCTCGATGAAGCCTACCCACAAGATGACCGGTAGGATTGCGACCCCCAGGTACAAGACGGCGTCGTTGCCGAGTTCGCGCCTGAGGATGGCGAAGACGCCCGACGCCAGCAGGCCGATGTTGAGAGCAAGCCAAAGGCAAAGCCCGACCGGCTGGCTCCCGAACGGCATAAACAGGAGCAGCGAAGCCGGCGGGTAGGCGTATCCGAAAGCGCCGCCGGTCGACATGTCCAGCAGGCGGTAGGGCCCACTTAGCTGGCGGGGATCGTACGGCGATGCTCCGCCGAGGAGACGCTGGAGGGCATTTGAGTATGTGGCCCAATCTACCCAGGGGGCCAATGCTGCTCGTTGGCATTGAGAGCAATGGCCAACGCGAAGAGCAGCGCCACCGCCGTCACGGCCAGCGAGATTCCCGCGAGCGCGCGACGCCTGATAATCCGCACCCGATCGATGGAGGCGGCCCCGAGTTTGCCGACGCCCGAGTCGTCGGCAGTCAGCGGCCGATACGGGCGCCTCATCGCTCGGTCTCTCCGCCACCGGCGCCTCTCCGCTGCGATCTACCTCGAAGATCGAGTCAAGCCTACCCCCTGCATGCGCGGGCAGCGAAGCTCCGGGGCGCGGCGGTGTGGGGGCAGCGCGCCGCGCCCCGGGGGAAGGAAGCTACGCGAGGACCAGCACCTGCTCGTCTTCGGAGGAACCGGTCTCGTCGGTCGTTGAGTCGGCCGCCGTCATGACGCCGACCTCGGCCGCCTCACTCGGTGAGATACCGCCAGATTCGGTGGCCGTTTCGGTTGCCGCCTGAGTGGCCAGCGATTCGGCCTCGTAGTCGCGCTTGCGCCGGCCGGAGAGCATCTCCACCGACGTGGCCACGACCTCGGTCTTCCAGTGGCGCGTGCCGCGCTCGTCGTCCGGTGACCCCGGCCCGGTGCCGGCCAATTCGAGCGGCCGCGTTGGGGAATCTCCCGTGCCTCGCCACGGTTCCCGCGAGGACCTATTCCTCTCGTAAAGCAACCATTACCGAAGTACCATGGTCACGGCCTCCGCGGCGGCGAAACGTGCTGGGAACCGCGGTTTGGCGTCCCAGCCGAGGAGCTCTCACGTCGCAGCCACGGCAGGGTCTGGGCGCACCCAACGGACTGGCATCCGGGGTGCTTTGGGCATCATCGACTGTGGAGGACCCTCGACCATGAGACGCCGTGCGCTCGCGTTGCTATCGGGCATCCTGCTGCTGGGCCTGGTGCCGGGCTCGACCCTGGCGACGGTCGCCACGAAGGATCAATCGTACACATCGGTTCCGGAAAGCCTCGGGGCTGGCTCAATCAATCTCGCCCAGACCTTCACGGCCGGCATAACCGGATCGCTGATGTCGGTCGACCTGTGGATGAATGGGGACGGCGCCCACCCCATCACCGTGACCATTGAGTCCACGTCGGGTGGACTGCCGACTGGCACGGTCCTGGCGACCTCGGAGTCCGGTACGCCGCCCACCGGGAGCGGGGGCTGGACCAGCTTCTCCTTCTCGGCACCGTACAGCCAAACTGCCCTGACGACCTACGCCATCGTGTTCGAAACTGGCGGCGACAACGCGGTGTGGGGTAGTTACGTAAGCGGCTCCAGCACCGAGCAGGCACTCGCATGGGATGGTAGCCACTGGGGGGCTGTTGCGGCTGGAGGAAGCTCCTACTACGGCGATTTCGCCTTCGAGACGTGGGTGGAAGCCGCGGCCGCCCCAACGCCGACGGTTGACTACGTCTCCTGCACCGACTCCTCTGCGACCGTGAGCTTCGTCGGCGTTCCCACGGGGGACTACATCCAGTTGGAGAATAGCGGAGATATCCTGAGCGCAGGGCCGCCACCAGATACTGGTTTCTCCAACGTCGTCATCCTTCGATCGAACTTCTTCTGGGTTTTGTACAACTCAAGTGACGTCCAAGTTGGGGACGCGAACAACTTCGCCTTCGCCGACGACTGCCCCGCTGCCGCGTCCTCGCCTTCGGTTTCACCATCGCCCACTCCCACGCCCGTCTCCTCACTGGCAGGCGCGACTGCCGCGGCGACCATCACACCGCCCCCGACCAGTACTGACACTGGCGGTTCGAGCAACGGCTCCGCGCCGCTGTTGGCACTGCTGATCTGCCTCGCCTTCAGCGGGCTGGGTCTGGCGGCCGTCGAAACCCAGCGCCGGAGAATTGGCAGCTAGACCAACCTGAGGGCGCCTCCAGCGCCGCAACCGAGCTGATCAATCGACGGGCCGTTACCACGGCCCGTCGATCCGTTTGTGCTGAGTGGCCGCGTCGGGGCCTGCTGGTCGTGGGACGAACCTAACACTGGCGCGTGCCGCGGTCGTCGTCCCACTGGCGAGTCTGCAGGCGACCCTCGATGGCGACCTGCTGGCCCTTGCCCAGATACTGGCCGCAGACCTGCGCCAGGCGGTCCCAGACGACCACGTTGTGGTACTCTGCGCGCTCTTTGCCGTTGCCGCGGAACTCGTTTGTCGCGACGGCGAATGTCGCGACCGATGACCCGCTGGCCAGCGATCGCAGCTCCGGATCGCGGGTCAGTCGGCCGGTCAGAAGGACCTTTTTCACGGTCCCAATCTCCTCTCGCGGCGTCGCTCTCTCGGCGACGCCCTCTCTTGCGGCGGGCGAGCAAAAGGTATCCGGTCGCGATTGGCGGCGGCTTATCAAGCTCCTATCTTG
>PLOC01000088.1 GCA_003141955.1 Chloroflexota bacterium | reverse complement strand
CTCGTTCGAGGCCCGGCAGAGGAGTTCCCAGGCCCGCGCCGACGACCTCCATGTCTGGCAGGCGGCTCATCGCGGCGACAACGTGGCTCCCGATGAAGCCGTTGGCGCCGAGAACGAGGACGAGCGGCACTCAGGACCCCGGCAGCAGATGCGATCGAAGTCGAACGAACTCGGAGTTCGCCCGGTCGTAGTCCTCGGGCCGTCCGATGTCGAGCCAGTAGCCGTCGAATTGGTACGAGGCCGGGTTGCGTCCGGCGGCGAGGAGGTCGATGACGAGCCGATCGAAGCCCAGCGGCTCGCCGGCTGGATAGCCCGACAGGGCGGATCGAGAGACGGCGTACACGCCCATGCTGACCTCGTAGTTGAGCGTGGGCTTCTCGACGAACCCGACCACCTTGCCCGCCTCGACGGTCAGGACGCCGAAATCGACCTCGACCTGGCGGTGGTACGTGGCGATTGTCATCGGGGCGTCCGTGGCGGAATGGGCTTCCAGCAGTGAGGAGAAGCTCAGGTCCGTGAGGATGTCGCCGTTTAGCACCAGGAACTGCTCCGGCAGCTTGCCCAGGATCGAGACCACCGGCCCCATGGTGCTGAGGGGCCGGGCCTCGGTGGCGTAGTCCACCTCGAGGCCCCACTGCTCGCCGCTGCCGACGTACGCCCGGATCAGCTCGCCCAGGTGGCCGATGGCGATGGTTACCCGCCGGAAGCCATCTCGGGCAAGCTGGCGCAGAACGATCTCGATGATCGCGCACTCGTCTCCGATGGGCACGAGCGGCTTGGGGATGCTGGTCGTGTACGGACGCAGGCGGGTGCCCTTGCCGCCGGCCAGGATGACTGCGTGTCGCTCGCTCATCGGGCGCTCATACCGTGTACGCATTCCACTTGTAGCGGGCCAGGTTCTCCGGCTCCGCGAACCACGCGGCGGTCNNACCAGATCCCCGATCGAAATCTCGACGCCCGTGCCGGCATTGAGGGTTCGTCCGACGACGGCTTCCGCCGGCGCGTCGGCGACCGCCATGAAAGCGCGAGCCGTGTCCTCGACGAACGTGAAATCGCGCGTCGGCCGCACGTCGCCAAGGTGGATCTGGAGCTGACCGGCGGCCAGCTGAGTCAGGATCGTCGGAATGACCGCGCGGCTGGACTGGCGCGGGCCGTAGGTGTTGAACGGCCGCAGGGTCGTCACCGGGACGCCGAACGAGAGGTGATAGCTCTCGGCAATCTTGTCGGCGCCGATCTTCGAGGCGGAGTACGGCGACTGACCCTGGAGCGGGTGATCCTCCGTGATCGGAACGCTGCGCGCCGTGCCGTAGACCTCGCTGGTGGAGGTGTGGACGACACGGGGCGTGGCCAGCTGCCGGGCCGCCTCGAGCACGTTGAGCGTACCCAGAACGTTCGTGTCCACGTACGACCGGGGCGAGCGATACGAGTAGGGGATCGCGATCAGGGCAGCCAGGTGATAGACGACGTCCGCCCCTTCACATAGCTCGAGCACTGAGGCGACGTCGCGGACATCGCCAAGATGAACATCCACGGACTCGAGGACATCAGCCGGCAGGGACTCCAGCCAGCCCCACGAGTTGAACGAGTTGTAGAGGACCATGGCCCGGACTCGATTGCCTCGTCTGACGAGGGCTTCGACCAGGTGAGATCCGATGAAGCCCTCGCTCCCGGTGACGGCCGCGACCGCTGACAGCGTCTGGCTCCTTCCTGCTCATTCGGAGACGCTGCGAATGGTACCCGATCGCAACCGCTGCCCAGCCCGAAGCGACGCTTGCCAGACGGGCCGACCGCGTCCCTCCGGTACGGATGAGGGCCGCGCCGCGTGGCCGCCCGCCGCCGCGTGGCTGCCCGCCGTCTCCTCTACAATCGCGCGGCGATGCCTAACCATTCGACGGCGGTCTGCCGCCATAACCGCCGCCTCTCGACGCGTCCGCCCGAGGGTGCACCGTGAGCGAGGGCTCCGCCGCAACCGGCGGCGCCGACGATCGGCTGAGGCTTGCGTTCCTGGGCGATCCCAACAGCGTTCATCTGCGTCTCTGGGTGAGTTTCCTGGCCGGTCGGGGCCACAGAGTGACCATGCTGGTGGCAAAGGACAGGGTGGTCGAACCCGGTCTGCCGGCGTCAGTTGCGGTCGAGCAGTTCACCAGCTTCGCCGCCGGTCGCCGCGTTACTCCAGTCAGTCTGGTGAAGGGACGCCGGTCCTTGCGGCGCGCCCTGGCTCGGGTTCAGCCGGACATCCTCAACGCCCACTTTCTGACGGTTCACGGCTGGAACGCCTGGATGTCGGGGTTCCACCCCTACGTCGTGACCCTCTGGGGATCTGACATCTTCATCCACCCCAAGAAGTCACGCGTGGCCGCGTTGCTGGCCGGGCTCACCCTGGGGGCAGCCGACATGGTGATGATCAACCCCGTGATGCGTCAGGCCGCGCTGGCGGCAGGTGCTCCGCCGGAGAAGCTCAAGACGGTCACGATCGGTGCGGACGTCTCGCACTTCACGCCGGGTCCGGTTAGTGCCGCTCTGAGAGCGCGCTTTGGGCTCGAGGGACGGCGCGTCGTCTTCTCTCCGCGCAGCATCACCCCGCTGTATCGACAGGGGGTCGTCGTGGAGGCGCTGTCCCAGCTCCCGCCGGACGTCGTCGTGATGATGCCCCGGCTCCGGGCCCAGCCAGACGAGCTGGCGAGGATCGAGCGCCGGGCCGAGGCGCTGGGCCTCTCCGACCGACTGGTGATCGTGCCCGAGATCGCCCACGACGATATGCCCGACTTCTATCGCCTGGCCGATGTCGTCGTCTCGGTGCCGGAGTCGGACTCCGCGTCGGTCACGATGCTCGAGGCGCTGGCGTGTGGTCGACCGCTCGTGGCCACCGACCTGCCGGCCGTTCGGGAGTGGCTGGGGGAGTTCGAGGGACCGGAGCTCGTCCCGGTCGACGACCCTGCCGCAACTGCGGCCGCGCTCCGCCGGGCCCTGGACCAGCCACCCGAGGTTCGGGCCGAACGAGGCTCCCGAGGCCGATCCATCGTCGTCGAGCGGGCCGATCAGGCCCGGACGCTGGCCGGAATGGAATCGCTCTATTTCGAGCTGCTCGGCCGCACACCGGCGGCTGAAGGGAGTCGATGAGCACCGCGACTGGACAGAGCAACACCTTCGCGAAGCGTGTCACCGCGGTCTTCTCCACGAAGGTTTTCGTTTTCGGCGTGTCCTTCGTGACGTCGATCATCCTGGCGCGCATCCTCGGCCCCACCGGCAAAGGCCAGTACGTGGCGGTCATCGCCGTGCCGGGGCTGCTCGGTGCGATCGGGGTCTTCGGGCTGCCGAACGCCATCAACTACTTCAGCGCACGAGGCATGTCGATACGTGGGCTCTTCTGGGCCGGCCTGCTGTTCACCGCGGTCCTTTCCGCGGTTCTCGTGACCATCCTATGGATCGCATTGCCGGTGCTGCACGAGAGCGTCTTCTCGGCTGCGCCCGAGAATCTGCTGCGTCTGGGCCTGATCACGGTCCCGGCCGCCCTGCTGTCCACGTTCGGGTCGGCCGTCCTCTACGGCCGCCAGCGAATCAAGGTCTACACCACGATCCTGATCGGCCAGGCCGTTGCCACGTTCGCCCTGTCGGTCCTTCTCGTGGCCGTCCTCCGATGGGACGTGACGGGAGCCGTGGTGTCGAGCGTGATCGTGACGTGGCTGCTTGCGATCGTCACAGAGATCGCCGTTGCGCAAATGTTCTGGGGTGGCTCGAAAGAAAGGGAAGAAAGCCCGCTTTCATACCGTGCCCTGGTGAGCTACGGCAGCCGCCTCTATCCGGCCAGCATCACCGGCTACTTCAACTACCGAATCGACACCTTCATCATCCAGGCGCTGATGGTGGCCTCCAGCGGTCCGCTGGGGCTCTACAACATGGCCGTGACCATGGCCGAGCTGCTCTTCTACGTCCCCGACTCGGTGACGATGATCTTCCTGCCGAGGGTCAGCGGAGCCACTCCGGATGAAGCGGACGCCTTTCTGCCTCGCGTTGCCCGCCTGAACATGCTCCTGACCTGCCTTGGGGGCGCGGGCCTCATCCCGGTCGCCTACATCGGCATCCACCTCGTCCTGCCGAAATTCGCACCCTGCCTGCCTGCCTTCTACGTCCTGCTACCAGGCGTGCTGTCGATCAGCCTGGCCAAGGTGCTGACGAGCTATCTGGCCGGGCGGGGTCGCCCGGGACCAGTCTCGGTCGGCGCCACGGTCGCGGTCGTCGCCAACGTCGTGGCCAACTTCATCCTCATTCCACGGTTCGGAATCACTGGCGCGTCCGCGGCCTCGCTGATCTCATACACGTTGCTTGCCCTGCTGATGCTCGTGGTGTCCTGCCGTCTTTCGCATCTCTCGCCGCTCGCGATCGTCGTGCCCGGCAAGGCGGAGGTGCGGATTCTCCAGTCGGCGGCCCGGCGCTCGATCGCACACCTGCGGGCGCGGATCGACGAGCGCCGCCGCGGCGCTCGCCCGGGCGGCGCCGCTGGCGAGATCCATGGCGGAAGCCCGTCGTGAGCGGCCGCGTCCTGGTCGTGACGTACTACTTCCCGCCCGTCGGCGGCATCGGGGTACAGCGCACCCTGAAGTACGTAACGTATCTGCCGCGCTGGGGCTGGGAGCCCGTCGTAGTCGCTCCTGGCGATCCGGCGTTCCCCGTGCGCGACCCATCGTTGATGGCCGCCCTGGCACCCGACCTCGAGGTCCACCGAACCGCCAGCCTCGAGCCGGGACGCATGCCGGCCGTCCTGGCGCGCCTGCTCAGGGGACGCAGGTCGAAGTCGACGGCGGTCGAGGTCGAGCCGAGCACGCGGCCGGTGCCCCGCAATCGTCCCGAGTGGGTCGGGCGCAAGCTGGTCATCGGGTGGAACCGAGTCTGGGCGGCTCTTCTCTTTCCAGAAGCTGCGGTGGCCTGGATGCCGTTCGCCGTCCGGTCCGGTCTCAAGGCCAATGGACGCCGGTCCGTGGATTCGATCTTCTCCAGCGGCGCACCGATCTCCAGCCACCTGGCCGCCGGGCTGATCAAGGGTCGAACCGGCCGGCCATGGGTAGCCGACTTCCGCGATCCCTGGATCGGCAATCCGTTCGCCGCCCCGATGTC
>PLOC01000113.1 GCA_003141955.1 Chloroflexota bacterium | reverse complement strand
CTATCACCTCGATCACCGAGTAACCGGAGTCTGCGATGGCAAGGCAGCGGATCAGGATCCGCCTCAAGGCTTACGACCACCGGCTGCTCGATCAGTCGGCGGCGCAGATCGTGGAGACGGCCCAGCGGACCGGCGCGGATGTCGTCGGTCCCGTTCCGCTGCCGACGCGCATCGAGAAATTCACCGTCCTCCGGTCGCCGTTCATCGACAAGGACAGCCGGGAGCAGTTCGAGATCCGCACTCACAAGCGGCTCGTCGACATCCTGGAGCCCTCGTCCAAGACGGTCGACGCCCTGATGCGACTCTCGCTGGCTGCGGGCGTCGACATCGAAATCAAGATGTGAGGTGGCGATGAACATCCTTTCCCGCCACCAGCATCTCGCCGCTCAGCCGAGCTCAGGCCAAGGCGGCGAGCACGCGAGCGAGCGCACTTACGTGCGTGAGCGAACGCGCGCAGGAGACAAGGCCGGCATGGGCCGGATCAGCGAGCGAGTGCTATGAGCATCGGATTGATCGGCCGCAAGGTCGGCATGACTCAGCTTTTCCAGGCTGACGGGACGATGATCCCCGTGAGCGTCGTCTCCGTCGAGCCGAACACCGTCACGCGCCTCCGGACCCCCGAGCGCGACGGCTATACGGCCGTACAACTCGGGATCGAGGAGTCGGGCCGGCTCACCAAGCCGGAGATCGGGCAGCTCAAGAACCTGCCCAAGCTCTCCGTCATACGTGAGTTCCGTCTCGACGACGCTGGCACCGAGGCCTACACCGTCGGCCAGAGGCTCGACGTGACCCTGTTCACGGCCGGCGATGTCGTCGATGTGGTCGGCGTCAGCAAGGGCAAGGGCTTCTCCGGACACATCAAGCGCCACCACTTCAAGCGCGGTCCCAAGACCCACGGTTCCGACCACCACCGCGCGCCCGGCTCGATCGGCCCAGGCACCACGCCGGGCCGCGTCTACAAGGGCATGCGCATGGCCGGCCACCTGGGCGACACCCGCGCCACCGTCAAGAAGCTGCGGGTCGTCCGGGCGGACGCCGAGCGCAACCTGCTGCTCGTGAAGGGATCCGTCCCCGGCTCCCCGAACGCGCTGATCCTCGTGAAGAAGGTCTAGCGATGCCGAAGACGACCCTGTACGCGAGGACGGGCGAGGCGATCGGTGAGGTGGAGCTCCCCGAAGAGCTCTTCTCCGCACCGGTCAACGTGGCCGTCCTCCACCAGGTGGTGACCGCCCAGCTGGCCGGCCGCCATCTCGGTACGCACGACACCAAGAGGCGCGGCGAGGTCTCCGGCGGCGGCAGGAAGCCGTACCGCCAGAAGGGCACCGGCCGGGCACGCCAGGGATCCACGCGCGCGCCGAACCACACCGGCGGCGGCGTGGTCTTCGGACCGCACCCGCGCTCCTACGCCCAGCGTCTGCCGCGCCAGATGAAGCGCCTCGCCCTGTGTGGCGCCTTGACGGCCAAGCTCGACGACGACGCCATCCGCATCGTCGACGGGATAGGTCTCGAGATGCCCAGGACCCGCGACCTGGTCGAGGTCCTGGCCGCGCTCGGGCGCGCCGACGGCCGCGTCCTGATCGTGGCCCCGGGCGCGGACGAGACCCTGGTCCTCTCCGCGCGGAACCTGCCGCGCGTCGAGGTCATTCGCGCCGACTCGCTCAACGTCGTGGCTCTGCTCAACGCGGACACCGTCCTCATCGAGCAGCCCGCGCTGAGCAAGATGGAGGAGGTGTACGGGTGAGCCTCACAGCACACGACATCGTCATCCATCCCGTCATCAGCGAGAAGTCGATGGACGAGGCGCAGCGTGGCAAGTACACGTTCGCAGTCCACCGCGACGCCAACAAGGTCCAGATCGCCGCGGCGGTCGGGGAGCTCTTCAAGGTCGAGGTATTGGGCGTGAACGTCCTGACCACCAAGACCAAGGAGAAGCGCGGCGGGATGCGCCGCAGCCGCGTCGGCGGCCGAACGACCCCCTGGCGCAAGGCGATCGTGACTCTGGCCCCCGGCCAGAAGATCGAATTCTTCGAGGCTGTCTGAGATGCCGCTGCGCAGCTACAAGCCGACCTCCGCGGGGCTCCGGGGCATGACCCGGTCCACGTTCGAAGAGGTCACGACCAAGGAACCCTACAAGCCGCTGCTCGAGTCGCAGAAGCGCGGGTCCGGCCGCAACAACCAGGGCAAGCTCTCCGTTCGCCATCGCGGCGGCGGCGAGAAGCAGCACTACCGCATCATCGACTTCAAGCGCGACAAGGTCGGCGTGCCGGCGAAGCTGGCCACGATCGAGTACGACCCCAACCGGTCCGCTCGCATCGGCCTGCTCCATTACAAGGACGGCGAGAAGCGCTACATGCTCCTGCCGCACGGCCTCAAGGTCGGGGACGTGGTCATCGCCGGGCCCGAGGCTGAGGCGCGCGTCGGCAACGCGCTGCCCCTCTCCAACATCCCGCTCGGCACCACGATCCACAACATCGAGCTGGTTCCGGGCAAGGGCGGCCAGATCGTCCGCTCCGCGGGCGTATCGGCTCAGCTCCTCGCCAAAGAGGGCGATTACGCCGCGGTGCGGCTTCCCTCCGGCGAGGTCCGGCGCGTCAGCCTTCGGTGCATGGCCACGGTCGGCCAGGTTTCCAACCTGGATCACGAGAACCAGAACCTCGGCAAGGCCGGACGGGCAAGGCACATGGGCCTGCGGCCCGAAGTCCGCGGCGTCGTCATGAACCCGCGGGACCATCCGCACGGCGGTGGCGAAGGCAAGTCGCCCACGGGCATGCCGCCCAAGACGCCGTGGGGCAAGCCCGCCATGGGTTATCGGACGCGCCTCGGCAAGAAGTCCTCGAGCAGGTTGATCATCCGCTCGCGGCACGGCAAGGCATAAGGCAGAGGAGAGAGAGGCATGTCGCGTTCGGTCAAGAAGGGACCGTTCGTCGAGTCGCGGCTCCTCGGCCGCGTCCAGACGATGAACAAGAAGAGCGAGAAGAAAGTCGTCAAGACCTGGTCTCGCGCGTCAGTCATCTTCCCCGATTTCATCGGGCACACAGTCGCCGTCTACAACGGCAGGAAACACATCCCGGTCTATGTGACCGAGAACATGGTCGGCCATCGCCTCGGCGAGTTCTCACCGACCCGCACCTTCCGCGGGCACGGGAAACACACCGAGCGGTCGACCGCCCTTAAATAGGAGCCCGGACGTGCGCGTTTCCGCCACAGCCAAATACCTGAAGGGCTCCTCGCGAAAGGCCCGCCTCGTCACCGAGGCGATCAAGGGCAAGCGCGTCGAGGAGGCCACCGCCCTGCTGGCGTTCATGCCGCAGGCGGCGGCACGCGACGTCTTGCTCGTCCTCAAGAGCGCGACCGCGAACGCTGAGAACAACCACAACCTGTCCGCCGAGGACCTGTTCGTGGCCGACGCTCAGGCGAACATGGGGCCCGGCGTGCTCAAGCGCTGGCAGCCCCGGGCCCAGGGTCGGGCGTTCCCGATCCACAAGCCCATGACCCACATCACCATCGTCGTCGAAGACCGGGAGGCCTAGATGGGTCACAAGGTTCACCCGTACGGCTTCCGACTGGGTGTCTCCCGCACCTGGACGGCGAAGTGGTACGCGGACAAGGATTACACCGACCTCCTCAAGGAGGACATCACGATCCGCCTGCTCGTGACCAAGCGGCTGGCCAACGCGAGCGTCAGCGGGGTCGAGATCGAGCGTGGCATCAACCACGTGACGGTCACGATCCACACCGCCAAGCCGGGCATCGTCATCGGCAAGGGCGGCGCCAACGTCGAGCTGCTCCGTCAGCAGGTCGGCGCGCTGACCAAGCGCAAGGTCAAGCTCGAGGTCAAGGAGATCCGCCAGCCGGAGCTCGACGCGTACCTGGTCGCCGCCAACATCAGCCAGCAACTGGCCCGTCGCATTGCCTTCAAGAAGGCCATGAAGCAGTCCATACAGCGGACGATGAAAGCGGGCGCCAAAGGCGTGAAGATCGCAGTCGCGGGTCGCCTCGGCGGCTCCGAGATGGCACGCCGCGAGTGGGACAAGGAAGGCCGAATCCCGCTCGGCACGCTTCGCGCCGACATCAGCTACGCCCAGGTTCACGCCCTCACGACATACGGTCGGATCGGCGTGAAGGTCTGGATCTACCGTGGCGAGATCGCCGCCGAGAAACCTCGTCGCGAGCCCGTGATGGCCCCGGCCGCCGTCGGGCAGGGGGTGTAGCCATGCTGATGCCCAAGCGTGTCAAGCACCGCAAGGTCCAGCGCGGCCGGATGTCCGGGATCGCCAAGGGTGGTACGACCGTCGCGTTCGGCGAGTTCGGCCTGGCCACTCTCGAGCCGGCCTGGATCACCAGCCGCCAGATCGAAGCCGCACGACGCGCCATGACCCGCTCGGTCAAGCGCGGCGGCAAGATCTGGATCCGCATCTTCCCCGACAAGCCGGCCACCAAGAAGCCGGCTGAAACCCGGATGGGTTCCGGCAAGGGCGCCCCCGACCACTGGGTGGCCGTTGTCAAACCCGGCCGGATCCTCTTCGAGATGGCCGGCGTCGATCAGACCGAGGCGGTCGAGGCCATGCGTCTCGCCAGCCACAAGCTCCCGGTCGCCACCCGGTTCATCCTCAAGGAAGGCCTCGCAGATGGACATTGAGAAGGTTCGAGGCTTCTCTGACGGAGAGCTCGAGGAGCAGCTGCGCCAGGCCAAGCAGGACCTCTGGCAGGCGCGCTTCGCGCTCACGACCCGGCAGTTGAAGGACTACAGCACGATCCCCCAAACCAGACGAACGATCGCGCGGATCCTCACCGTGCAGCGCGAGCGCCGCGACGAGCGCTCCCGGACGCAGACGGCGTAGGAGATCACGCGATGGCAGGAGCAGCAGTGCAGGGCAAGCGGAAGACCAAGGTCGGCCGTGTCGTCAGCGACAAGATGGACAAGACGATCGTCGTTTCCGTCGAGCGCATGACGCGGCATCCCCTGTACAAGCGGGTCATCCGCTTGACAACCAAGTTCAAGGCGCATGACGAGGACAATGAGGCCCACGTCGGCGACACGGTCCTTATCGAGGAGTCGAGGCCGCTTTCCGCGACCAAGCGATGGCGCCTCGTCAGCATCGTCGCGCGAGCCGGAGAGGGCACTACGCCCGAGCCGGTGGTCGAGGACGAGGCGATCGACGAGGCGATCCACGGCGCGGCTCACCCGGGCAAGCACACGGCTGACCGCGAGGCCGCCCGATGATCCAGCAATACACCCGGATGCGGGTCGCCGACAACACCGGCGCCCGCACCATCCAATGCATCCGGGTCATGGGCCGATCGCAGAAGACGACCGCCGGAGTCGGCGACGTAATCATCGCCAGCGTCAAGCAGGCGATCCCGAATGCCGCCGTCAAGAAGGGCGACGTCGTCCGCGCGGTGATCGTTCGAACAGCCAAGGAATACGGCCGGCCGGACGGCAGCTACATCCGCTTCGACGAGAACGCGGCGGTCCTGATCAACAACCAGGGCAACCCGCGCGGCACGCGCATCTTCGGCCCCGTTGCCCGCGAACTGCGTGACCGCAACTACATGAAGATCGTCTCGCTCGCGCCGGAGGTGCTCTGATGGCGCCAGACAAGAACGCACCCGCCAACAAGGTGCCTGAGATCCGGGCCGGCGACACCGTCGTCGTGCTGCACGGCAAGGACGCCGGCAAGCGCGGCAAAGTGGAGCGGGTTCTGCGCAATCCGTCCGGCGAACGCCCGACGAAGGCAGGCTGGAGGAGGACCGCCACCCGTCCGGTGTCGGTCGTCATCTCGGGTATCAACATCGCCAAACGCCACACAAAGCCGCGCCGGTCGATGTCCCAGAACGACCGGGCGCCGCAGGTGCAGCAGGGCGGCATCGTCGACAAGCCGATGCCGATCGACGCCAGCAACGTGATGATCATCTGCCCGCGCTGCGAACGGGTCACGCGCGTCAAGCACCAGCCCCTCAGCACCGGCAAGAGCGCTCGCGTGTGCGCGCACTGCAACGAACAGCTGGAGGTGGGCGCGTGAGCGGCGGCCTTCGCCAGCGCTACGCGGACGAGGCCGTCCCGGCGCTGCAGAAGCAGTTCAACTACATCAATCGAATGCAGATCCCGCGCCTGTCCAAGATCGTCGTCAACATCGGCCTGGGCGAGGCTCTGACGAACCCCAAGGCGGTCGATGCCGCCGTCGGCGACCTCGCCGCGATCACCGGCCAGCATCCGGTGACCACCAAGGCGAAGCGCTCGATCGCGCAATTCCGGCTGCGCACCGGCAACACGATCGGCGCGCGGGTGACCCTGCGCGGCGATCGGATGTGGGACTTCCTGGAAAGGCTGACCCGCATCGCGCTGCCCCGCATCCGCGACTTTCACGGCGTGCCGGCCAAGTCGTTCGACGGGCGCGGCAACTACTCACTGGGGCTTCGGGAGCAACTCGCATTCCCGGAGATCGACTACGACAAGGTGGACCGTCTCCGCGGGCTGGAGATCAGCATCGTGACGACGGCGAAGACCGACGAGGAATCGAAGCGTTTGCTCGAACTCCTCGGCATGCCCTTCGCCGGCTAGGCGCGGGGAGGGAGAAGCAATGGCCAAGAAGTCGATGATCGCCAAGGCCAAGCGACCGGCGCGGCACAAGGTTCAGGCCTATCACCGCTGCTTCGTCTGCGGTCGCCCCCGCGCATACATGCGGCGCTTCGGTTTGTGCCGCATCTGCTTCCGCGAACGGGCGCTGCTCGGCGAGCTGCCCGGCGTCACCAAATCGAGCTGGTAGGTAACCGATGAACGTCTCCGATCCGATTGCGGACATGCTGACTCGCATCCGCAACGCTTCGCGGGCGAGGCACGCGGACGTGGTCGTCCCGGCCTCGCGGACAAAGCGGGAGATCGCCCGAATCCTTCTGGAGGAGGGCTTCATCGCCGAGGTCCGCGAGGAGCACGAGGGCGCTCGCCAGGTGCTGCGCGTCACGCTCAAGTACGTCGATGGCAAGGCTCCGGTCGTGTCGGGGCTGAAGCGCATCAGCAAGCCCGGATTGCGCGTGTATGCGCGCAAGACCGAGATCCCCAGGGTGCTCGGGGGGCTCGGCCTCGTAATCGTCAGCACCAGTCAGGGCATCATGACCGGCTCGCAGGCCCACAAGGCCCAGCTCGGTGGTGAAGTCCTGGCGTACGTCTGGTAGGCCGGCGATGTCGCGAATTGGCCGCCTGCCGATCCAGGTCCCGCCGAGTGTCGACGTCTCGATCGTCGGCCGGGACATCACCGTCAAGGGCCCCAAGGGCTCGCTTCATCGCGCTCTCCACCCGGACATGCGCGTCACGATGGAGGGCTCGATCATCGTCGTGGAGCGACCCAGCGAAGCCAAGCACCACAAGCAGCTCCATGGCCTGACCCGAACTCTCGTCGCCAACATGGTGACCGGCGTGACGGACGGCTACCGCAAGCCGCTCGAGATCACCGGCGTCGGCTACCGCGCCTCCAAGGTCGGAGACAAGCTGCAGCTGAACCTCGGCTACAGCCATCCGATCGAGATCGAGCCGCCGGCCGGCATCGTCTTCGAAGTCGAGAACCCGATCCGCCTTGCGGTCGTCGGCATCGACAAGGAGCTCGTCGGCGAGGTGGCGGCCAGGATCCGAGCCACTCGAAAGCCGGAGCCATACAAGGGCAAGGGCGTCCACTACCTTGGCGAGCAGATCCGCCGCAAGGCCGGCAAGGCCGGCAAGATCGGCGGCAAGAAGTGAGCCAGGCGATGACGAAGGGGTCAGCACGATGACGCAGGTCGCCAGCCGCGGGGCCGCGCGGCAGAAGCGGCACGAGCGGATCAGGCTTCGCCTCTCGGGTTCGCCCGAGCGCCCGCGCCTGACCGTTTTCCGCAGCCTCAACCATATCTATGCCCAGGTAATCGACGACACGACCGGTAGGACGCTGGCCGCCGCCTCGAGCCTCGAGAAGGAGCTCAGGGCCGCCGGCCAGAGGAAGACCGATGAGGCCAAGACCGTCGGCCGCCTGGTCGCAGAGCGCGCCCGGAGCGCCGGAATCGAACAGGTCGTGTTCGACCGAGCCGGGTTCAGGTATCACGGACGGATCAAGTCGCTGGCCGACGCCGCCCGCGAAGCCGGCCTCGAGTTCTGACGCGAAGGAGCTGATCAGTTGGCCAGGATCGATCCCAACAAGCTGACGCTCGAAGAGCGCGTCGTCCAGATCAACCGCGTTGCGAAGGTCGTCAAGGGCGGCCGCCGCTTCAGCTTCAGCGCGATCGTCGTCGTCGGTGACGGCGCGGGTCACGTCGGCGTCGGCCTCGGCAAGGCCGGCGAGGTGCCCGAGTCCATCCGCAAGGGCGTCGAGGACGCGAAGAAGAACATCATCCGCATCCCCATGGTCGGGACGACGATCCCGCACGAGGTCCGCATGGACTTCGGGGCCTCGAGGATCATGCTGAAGCCGGCCTCGCAGGGCACCGGCGTCATCGCCGGCGGCGCCGTTCGCGCCGTGGTCGAGTCGGCCGGCATCCGCGACATCCTGGCCAAGGTGTTTGGCTCGACCAACCCGGTGAACGTCACCCGGGCGACCATGGAAGCGCTCAAGAGCCTTCACTCAGCTGAGGAGATAAGCGCGCGCCGCGGCGTTCGGGTTCACAGCACCGTCGCCGGTCAGCCCGCCGCGGAGGTGGCCAATGGCCGGTAAGCTGCGCGTCACCCAGACCAAGAGCACCATCAGCCACATCGCCCGCAACCGCGGAACGATCAGGGCGCTGGGTCTCCGGGGTATCGGCGACACCGTCGAAGTGCCCGACAACGAGGCCACACGCGGCATGGTGCGGCAGGTCCGATTCCTCGTCGAGGTCGAGGAACTGCCCGAGGAGAAGCGATGAAGCTGCACGACCTGCGCCCCGCCGAAGGCTCCCGCAAGCCACGCACGCGCGTCGGCCGGGGCATCGCCGCGGGCAAGGGCAAGACCGCCGGCCGCGGCACCAAGGGTCAGAAAGCCCGCACGGGCGGGACGATCCAGCCGTGGTTCGAGGGTGGACAGACCCCGATCCACATCCGCGTCCCCAAGCTGCGAGGCTTCCGGAACCCGTTCCGGGTCGAGTACGAGATCGTCAACGTCGGCCGCATCAACGACCTGGCCGAGACGGGCATCCTCGACGCGCCTGAGCTCGCGGCCGCTGCCGACGCCGCCAAGGCCCCCGCGAAGGCCGGCAAGCCCGCTCCGGTGACGATCACGCCCGATATCCTCGCGGCCGTCGGGCTGGTCCGATCGCTCGACAAGCCGCTCAAGGTCCTCGGCCACGGCGACGTGACCCGGCCCCTCTTCGTGGTCGCCGACGCTTTCAGCAAGAGCGCCACGGCGAAGATCGAGTCGGCCGGCGGCACGGCCCACGTGCTCGAGTTCCCGAGCGACGCCGAGCCGGATGACGCGGCCGAGTCTGCGACTCCCATCGCCGCTCCCGCTCCCGCCCGCCGGGCCGGCGCCGAGAAGGCCGACAAGGCCAGGGACGCCGCCAGGGCCGGCGAATCCGATGCGGCTCCAGCCGAGCCGTCCGGCTCAGATTCAGAGGAGGGCGCCTGAGCCATGCTCGAGTCGATGCTGAACGCTTTCCGCGCGCCGGACATCCGCAAGAGGCTGCTCTTCGTCGCGTTCATCCTGATCGTGTATCGGGCCCTGGCGCACGTCCTGATCCCGGGCATCAACCCGGCGTCACTGAATGCCGCGGGCACCGACAACAGCGTCTTCGGACTGTTGTCGCTCTTCTCGGGCGGCGACATTCGCAGAATGTCGATCGTGGGCCTGGGCCTGAACCCGTACATCAACGCGACGATCATCATGCAGATCCTGCAGACGACGATCCCGTCGCTTCAGGCGCTTTCCCGCGAAGGGGAGTACGGCCGGAACAAGATCACCAGCTACTCACGCTGGCTGTCTGTGCCGCTGGCCGCCCTCCAGGCATACGGCATCCTCGCGTTCCTCCAGGCCGACCTTGCCAACAACGGCATCACGGCCTACAACACGCCGTTCAGCTTCGAGACGTACCAGTCGTGGACTCAGATCATCGCCCTGACCACCGGCTCCATCGTATTGATGTGGTTGGGCGAGCTGATCACCGAGAAGGGGATCGGCAACGGCATCAGCTTCATCATCTTCGCCGGCATCGTGTCCCGCGTCCCGGCCACGGTCAGCAGCTTCCTCAGCAGCCCTGACTGGCTCGAGCTCGTGGTCTTCGGGCTGGTCGGCATCCTGATCATCTTCACGATCATCTTCGTCCAGGAAGGTCAGCGCCGGATCCCGATCCAGTATGCCAACAGGGTCCGGGGTCACCGCATCTACCAGGGCGGTTCCACTTTCCTGCCGCTCCGGGTGAACATGTCGGGCGTCATCCCGATCATCTTCGCCATCAGCATCCTGCTCTTCCCGCTCCAGATCGCCACGTACTTCCAGGCATCGAG
Source organism: Chloroflexota bacterium (assembly GCA_003141955.1). Taxonomy (GTDB): domain Bacteria; phylum Chloroflexota; class Limnocylindria; order Limnocylindrales; family CSP1-4; genus Fen-1039. Next base: position 37,115 of record PLOC01000113.1, on the reverse strand, counting down.
CGTAGGCTGGGTCAAGGACATCGCCACGGGGATCATCAGCTGGCTCAACACACAGGGTCCGCTGTACCTGAGCCTGTACTTCCTGTTAACCCTTGCGTTCGGCTTCTTCTACACGTTCATCGTGTTCAAACCCGACGAGACGGCCAACAACTTACGCAAGTCGGGCGGCTTCATACCGGGCATCCGGCCGGGCCAGCCCACTGAGGACTACCTCCGTCGCGTGGCCTTCCGGATCACCCTGGCAGGCGCCACGTTCATCGCCCTGATCGCCGTCCTGCCGATGGTCCTCGCCGCGCTGCCGATGTTCAGCAACCTCAGCGCCGTGGGCGTCGGTCTCGGCGGTACGAGCGTCCTGATCGTCGTCAGCGTCGTGGTCGAGACGATGAAGCAGCTGGAAGCGCAGCTGATGATGCGCAGCTACGAAGGATTCATTCGTTGATCGGGAACGTTGTCGTCCTTCTCGGCGCCCCCGGCGCCGGGAAGGGGACACAGGCCCAGATCCTCTCCGAGCGGCTCGGCCTGGCCCATGTCGCCACCGGCGACCTGTTCCGGGCCGCCGCCCGCGACGGCACGCCCCTCGGCCTCACCGCCAAGGGGTACATGGACCGGGGCGAGCTCGTGCCCGACTCGGTGACCATCGACATGCTCTTCGAGCGCCTGGCCAGGCCGGACGCCGCGAAGGGCATCCTGCTCGACGGCTTCCCGCGCAACACCGCCCAGGCAGAGGTGCTCGACAAGGCCCTCGCCGAACGGGGTGGCAAGGTGGACGTCGCGCCGTACATCGAGGTCCCGGAGGCCGATCTTGTGGCCCGCCTCGGAGGCCGCTGGATCTGCCGTGCGCAGGGTCATCCCTACCACGAGCAGACCAAGAAGCCGCTCGTCCCCGGCGTCTGCGACGTCGACGGGTCTGAGCTGTACCAGCGGACCGACGACCAGCCGGCCACGGTGCAGGCTCGCCTGCGCCAGCAGCTCGGCGCGCTGGACCAGGTGGTCGGGCACTACCGCGGGCATGGGGTCCTGGCAGCGGTCGACGGCAGCCAGCCGATCGATCGCGTGACGGACGGCCTTCTGGCGGCCATCGCCGCCGCGACCGGAAGGCAGGGCTGACATCGAGATGGCGACGGTTGTCCGCAGATCGCGCGAGGAGATCGAGCTGATGCGCCGCGCAGGCCGCATCGTGGCCGAGGTCCTCGCCGCTGTGGAAGAGGCGATCAAGCCGGGAGTCACCACGGCCGCGCTCGACGCTGTGGCCGAAACCTACATCCGCAAGGCCGGGGCCCGGCCGAATTTCAAGGGCTATCGGGGCTTCCCGGCCTGCATCTGCGTTTCGATCGACTCTGAAGTGGTCCATGGGATACCCGGCAAGCGGGTGATCGAAGAGGGCCAGGTCGTTTCGATCGATGCCGGCGCAATCTGGCAGGGCTATCACGGCGACGGCGCTCGGACGTTCTTCGTCGGGACGCCGCCGCAGGACGTCGATCGGCTCATCAGGACGACCCGGCTGGCCTTGATGGCCGGCATCGCGGCTGCCACGCCCGGACACCACATCGAGGACGTTTCGGGGGCTGTGGAGGACGTGGCCGTCGAGGGTAAGTGCGGGATCGTCCGGCCCTACGTCGGCCATGGCATCGGAACCCGCATGCACGAGGATCTGCAGATCCCGAACTATCGGACCGGCAACCGCGGCATCGAGCTTGTGCCCGGAGTCTGCATGGCCATCGAGCCGATGCTCACGCTCGGCAGCGCGGACGTGGAGACCCTGGGCGATGGATGGACGGTCGTGACCACGGATCATTCGCTGGCCGCCCATTTCGAGCATACGATCGCCGTGACCGAGAATGGTCCGGAGATCCTGACGACGGTATGAAGAGCATCGACGAAGCCAGCGGCGCGATCTGCGCAGCCGGCCAGCTCGGGAGCAGGCAGAAGAGATCCGCCTCGTGGTTGCCGGGCGCGTCAATCTTTGATAACCTGTTCATTTGTGTGTCGGCCGAGGTCGGCCGGCATTCGTGCGAGAAAGGGAAGTAACTCAGAACGTGGCAAAGAAAGATGCCATCGAAGTCGAAGGCACCGTGTTGGAGCCACTGCCCAACACGATGTTTGCCGTCGAACTCGAGAACGGCCACCGCGTTCTGGCTCACATCTCAGGCAAGCTGCGCATGAACTTCATCCGCATCCTGCCGGGTGACCGCGTCAGAGTGGAGCTTTCGCCCTACGACCTGACGCGGGGTCGCATCACCTATCGACTCAAGTAGCGCCGCCGACATCAACGAGGATCCCTTGAAAGTCAGAGCTTCCGTCAAGGCCCGCTGCGACAACTGCAAAGTGATCCGCCGACACGGGACCGTGATGGTCATCTGCGCGAATCCCAAGCACAAGCAGCGGCAGGGTTAGGCCATGGCACGTATCGCAGGCATCGACATTCCCCGTGAGAAGCGGGTCGAGATCGCCCTTACCTACATCTACGGTATCGGCCTTCCGACCAGCCAGAAGATCCTCGTCCAAGCCAACGTCAACCCGGACACCCGCGTCCGGGATCTGACCGAGGAGCAGGTAAACCGGCTCCGAGAGATCATCGACCGACGTTACAAGGTTGAAGGCGACCTTCGCCGCGAGGTTGCCATGAACATCAAGCGGCTGATCGAGATCGGCTCCTATCGCGGCCTGCGCCATCGGCGCAACCTGCCGGCCCGGGGCCAGCGGACCAAGACGAACGCCCGGCAGCGCCGAGGACCGAAGAAGACGGTCGGCGTCCGGCGCAAGGCGACGAAGTAAGAGGAGCCGGACGCAGGCATGGCCGAACGGAAGCGCGCCACCAAGCAGCGCCGCCGGGAGAAGAAGAACGTGCCCCAGGGGCACGCTCACATCCAGGCGAGCTTCAACAACACGATCATCACGATCACCGACCCCAACGGCAACGTGATCAGCTGGGGCTCCGCCGGCGTAGCCGGCTTCAAGGGCTCTCGCAAGAGCACGCCGTACGCTGCCGCCCTCTCGGCCGACCAGGCCGCCAAGAAGGCGATGGAGCACGGAATGCGCCAGGTCGAGGTCTACGTGAAGGGACCGGGCGCCGGCCGCGAGCAGGCCATCCGCTCGCTCCAGGCAGCCGGACTCGAAGTGAGCGCGATCACCGACGTCACCCCCGTCCCCCACAACGGTTGCCGCCCGCCCAAGCGGCGCCGGGTCTAGGCAGGACGAAAGATGGCCCGCTACACCGATCCCGTTTGCCGGATCTGCCGCCGGGAAGGCACCAAGCTCTTCCTCAAGGGGACCCGCTGCTACTCCAAGAAATGCGCCTTCGAGCGCCGTCAGGCTCCTCCCGGCCAGCATGGAATCCGCCGCCGCAAGGTCGGCGAATACGGTATGCAGCTGCGCGAGAAGCAGAAGATCAGGCGCGTCTACAGCGTCCTTGAGCGTCAGTTCAAGGGCTACTTCGAAAAGGCGAGTGCAACGCAGGGTGTCACTGGCGAGAACCTCCTTCGAATGCTCGAGCTGCGCATGGACAACGTCGTGTACCGGATGGGCTTCGCGGCTTCGCGCGCCGAGGCGCGCCAGCTCGTAGGGCACGCTCACTTCACCGTGAACGGTCGCGTTTCCAGCATTCCGTCGCTGCATCTGCGCCCCGGCGACAAGGTCGAGGTGCGCGAGACGCACCGAACCCGTGAGCCCTTCAAGGAGGCTGCGGAGCTCATCAAGTCGCGCCAGGTGCCGGAGTGGCTCAGCGTGGATGCGGCGAAGCTCGCCGGATCCGTGTTGACCGCCCCGCGGCGCGACCAGATGCCGCTGGACCTCAACGAGCAGCTCGTGGTCGAGTACTACTCGAGGTAAGGCCTACCTATGATCGAACTCGAGAGCCCGCAGATTGCGCCGGTCGAGGAACTCGGCTCGTACGCCAAGTACGAGGCCAGCCCGCTGCCGGCCGGCTACGGCGTCACCCTGGGAAATGCCCTGCGGCGTGTCCTGCTGTCGTCGCTTGAGGGCTCGGCCGTTACGGCCATCCAGATCCGCGACGTCTACCACGAATTCACGAGCATACCGGGCGTGAAGGAGGACGTGACTCAGATCGTCCTCAACGTCAAGAAGCTCCGTCTCAAGAGCTTTGCGACTCACCCGGTCCAGCTCAAGCTCATCAAGGCCGGCGCAGGCACCGTCACGGCCGCCGACATTCAGGAATCGGCCGATGTCGAGATCATCAATCCCGAGCTCGAGCTCATGACGCTCGACTCTGACGACATCACGATCGAGATGGACCTGACGGTCGAGAAGGGCGTCGGCTACCTGGCCGCCGAGCGAGCCGAGTCGATGCCGATCGGGGTCATCCCGGTCGACGCCATCTTCACACCGGTCCGCAAGGTCAACTACTCGATCGAGAACACGCGCGTCGGGCAGATGACCAACTACGACAAGCTGACGATCGAGCTGGAGACGGACGGGACCATCTCGCCCGAGGAAGCCCTCGGTCGAGCCGCCGACATCCTGGTCCGCCAGTTCTCGCTGTTCGCCAACATCGGACTTGTCGCCGCCGGAACCGATCGCGTGGCGACCAACGTGCCCCAGCTCCCTCCGAACATGCTCGACATGCCGATCGAGGAGCTGGACCTGCCGATGCGGGCCTACAACTCGCTGAAGCGCAACAACATCGTCAAGGTTGGGCAGCTGCTCCAGCTCTCCGACGACGACCTGCTTCGAATGCGCAACTTCGGCAAGAAGTCGCTGGACGAGATGAAGGAGAGGTTGCGCATGCGCGGCTTCATCCTGCCTGAGACGGAAGACAGCTCTCTCGGCGACGAAATGGAAGAGGTCGAAGACGAGGAGCAGTTCGACGACCTTCCCCCTGAGGAGGCCTGAGCCATGGCCCATCGAATCGGCGGCCGGAAGCTCAGCCGCAAGCAGGGGCCGCGCCTGGCTCTCTACAAGAACCTGACCGTGTCGGTCCTCCGCTACGAGCGGATCCAAACCACCGAGGCGAAGGCCAAAGAGATCCGCGGCCGGGTCGAGCGCATGATCACGCTCGCCAAGCGCGGCGATCTGGCGGCCCGCCGGGCCGTGATCGCGGAGTTTCCCAACGAGCCGCTCGTCGTGACCAAGCTTTTCGATGAGATTGCACCCAAGTACGCCGACCGGAATTCCGGGTTCACCCGGATCGTCCATCTCGGCCAGCGCCTCGGCGACGCGGCCCCGATCGTACAAATAGAACTCGTCTAGAACAGGGCAATGAATCGCCGGCCGAGCGGCGAGGAGAGCATCCGAGAGGATGCCCCAGTGCGCTACAGCGCAGTGGTTGAATACGACGGCACGGACTTCGCCGGGTTCCAGGTCCAACCTGGGGCTCGGACGGTCCAGGGGGAACTCGAAGCCGCGCTGGCGCGGATCTCCGGCGGAAGCCGGGTCCGGGTCGACGCGGCGGGCCGAACCGACGCCGGGGTCCACGCTCACGGGCAGGTGATCGCATTCACCGATCCGCTGGGGCGACCGGCAAGGGAGCTGACCAGGGCGCTCAACGCTCTGCTGCCAGCGGACGTAGCGCTTCGCGAGATGCGCCGCGTCCCGGTCGGGTTCCATCCACGCCACGCGGCGCGATACCGGGAGTATCGCTACACCGTTTGGAACGGGCCGCGAAGCCCGCTCCGCGAGCGTTTCGCGCTCGGGGTGCGGGACCCGCTGGATATCGCCGCGATGGAGCGGGTCGGGTCGGTCCTGGTTGGCCGTCACGACTTCAGTGCCTTCGGGGCGGCGCACTGGCAGCCGGTCCGGACCGTGCATTGGGTCCGGGTCCGGAGGAAGGGATCGCTCGTGACGATCGACGTCGCGGCCGACGCCTTCCTGCGTCAGATGGTGCGAAGGATCGTGGCCGCTCTCCTGGAGGCCGGTCACGGCAGGACAGATGGAGAGGCAATCGCCGCGGCGCTCGCGTCGGGGCGACCGGCGCTCAACGGGGCCGCAGCCCCCGCGAAAGGCCTTTGCCTGAGGCGCGTCGTCCTGGGCCCCACGAGGAGCGGGACGGCGCCGGCAAGCACGACCGCCAGATCGAACGGAGAACGATGACCGCCAAGACATATACGGTCCGTGAGAGCGAGATCGAGCGACGCTGGTACGTCGTGGACGCGACGGACGAGACGCTCGGCCGTCTGGCGTCGCGCATCGCTCGAGTGCTCGAAGGCAAGAACAAGCCCATGTACAGCCCCACGATGGACTCGGGCGACCATGTCGTCGTCGTGAACGCCGGCAAGATCGCGGTCACTTCGGACAAGCGCGAGACCAAGCTGTACATGCGCCACAGCGGCTACCCGCACGGGCTCAAGGCGGAGACCCTGGGCCATCTCCTGGATCGCCGGCCGGAGGAAGTCATCCGCCGTGCCGTCAAGGGGATGCTGCCGCACAATCGACTGGGCGCCCAGCAGCTGACCAAGCTCAAGATCTACGCCGGCCCCGAGCACCCGCACCAGGCTCAGCGACCTGAGCCGCTGGCCTGACGAGGAGCGCAATGACTACCGCAGCTTTCTTTTACGGGACCGGCCGCCGCAAGACCGCGGTGGCGCGAGTCCGGCTCGTCCCCGGCTCGGGTGAGATCGTCGTCAACGATCGAACCCTCGAGGCGCACTTTGGCAATGCCATCGACGAGGCCGACGTCCGCATGCCGTTCCGGGTCACCGGAACGGAAGGCACGTACAACGCCCAGATCAAGGTCGAGGGCGGCGGGGTCACCGGCCAGGCCGGCGCCATCCGCCACGGCATCGCCCGTGCCCTTCTTCAGATGGACCCGGAGGGGAACCGCCTGCCGCTTCGCCAGGCCGGCCTCCTGACCCGCGATCCGCGGATGAAGGAGCGCAAGAAGTACGGACTCAAGCGGGCACGCAAGGCGCCGCAGTACACGAAGCGATAGTCGCCGCTGGGGCGACGCATTGCGTTGTCGTCGCCTACGCGCCTCGCTCACGGACGTTAAGTCCGCTCGCTTCGGTGCTCGGCTCCTCCTAGCACTGCGTTCGCCGCAGCGGCGACGGGCAGGCTCGCGGGCGGTCCATTGCCTGAACTCGCCGGACCGGCGACGCAGGAGCAGCCTTCGTTCCTCGCAGCGGCGACGGGTTCGGGCACCCTTTGAAGGCCGAATCGGACACCTGGCGTAGGACCAAGTGCGGATCGCCTCAACCGCAGGTACTTTCGACACCGGAGCGTCCGGTAGTCATCATGTGCGCCATGACGGACGATCTCTATGAGCGCTACAAGGAAGCGCTTCGGACCGGCCACGTGTCGGTGCTGCGGGGCTCTCTCGAAGAGGCTCTCACGGCTTACCGGCTCGCGGCCGACATTGCCCCGTCGCGCGCCCTTCCGCATACCAGCCTGGGCGGCGTATACATGCGGCTTGGGCATCTCGAGGACGCCCTGACCGAGTTCGCCGCGGCCGTTGCGCGGTCCCCGCACGACGAGGGTGCGCTGCTCGGGCAGGCCGAAGCCCTGACCGCTGCCGGCATGCGCAGCGACGCGGCCGGGGCCCTTGACCACGTAGCCGAGATCCAGGAAGCGGCCGGACGGCTGCCCGAGGCCGCGGACACTCTGCGGAGGGCGGTCGAGCTCGACGAGGCGCCCGGCAGGATCCGGCACCAGCGGGCTCTGCTTCGTGAGATCCGCTTCTCGGCCGGCGATCATGCCGCCGAGCAACTGCTGGCGCGGGCGCTGCGCCTGAGGGAGGAGCCCGGGGTCGACGCCCTTCGGCCGGGCGCCGGCCCGGCTTTCGTGGCCGGCCAGCGGGCCGCCGCGATGCCGACGATATCGTCCGTCCCGGAGCGGGCGTATCGCGAGTTCGAGCGGGAGCCTGTTGCGATGCGGGAGCCCGTTGCGGCGGCCGCGCCTGTCTTCAGCGCGCTGCTCGCCCTGCAGCCCGAACCGGAGCCGCCGGCAGCCGAGGCGGTCGCGGCCGACCCCGAACCCGTGCCCGTCACTGCGTCCGCGGTGCCGGCCGTCGCCGTTTCCGGCGAGCGTCCGTCGGTCGGCGTCATGGATGGTGTCGACGCTAATCCGGTCCTGCCGGGGCTGATCGCCGAGAGCGACCATCAGCCCACCGGGGACGAGCTGCTGGCCGCAGCCGAGGCCGCCGACCTGGCGGGCGACCTCACCGCTCTCCGCTCGCTGCTGCTTTGGACGGCCCGCGCTTATGCCCGCGAAGGCAGGTTCGAGGCCGCGCTGGACGCCACGCATCGGCTGTTGCAGCGTGCCCCCAGCGACGTCGACGCCCACCTCGTTCTGGTCGAGCTCTACGTCGCCCGGAGCTGGGACGGCCTTGCTGCGGAGAAGCTCCGGCTGCTGGGCCGGCTCGCGGAGCTCAACAACGACGAGGAGACTCGCCAGCGGCTTTGTGCCGCGGCGACCCGCGCTTTCCCGCAGGATCCCTCGCTGGAGCACCTCTGCGCGTAGGCCCGGTGGATCAGGCCCAGGCATTCCCTGCCAAGCATCGGTTTGAATCAGCTGTCCGGCGCGCCCGCGCGGGGCCGCACCCGGTTTCCGCACGGGCGGTCGCGGAGGCTCGGCGGTATACACTAGCCGTCCGATGTCACTGTTGCAGTCGGCCCTGGACAAGGTCAGCCCCAGCGGCGTGGCTGACATCGCGATCACGGCCCTCCTGATCTACTGGCTATTCAGCCTGATCAGGGGGACTCGTGCTGTCCGGCTCGTCGTCGGCGTTTGCCTGCTGTTCCTCGTCTACGGAGCCGCGCTTGCCTTCGATCTGCGCCTTCTGACTCTCATCCTGCAGACCGGCGCCTACGTCGGCCTGTTCGCCCTGGTGGTCGTATTCCAGCCCGAGCTGCGGCGAGCGCTCGATCGGATCGGCCGTCTGGGCTCGCTCGGCTGGCTGATCTCGCCTGCGGAGCAATCGAGAGCGACTCATATCGCTGCCGAAGTCGCGAGCGCCGCCGCTCGCCTGTCGCATGAAGGCCACGGCGCACTCATCGTCATCGAGCGCGAGTCCGGTCTGCAGGAGATCGCCGAAACGGGCGTGATGCTGCACGCGGACATCTCGGCCGACCTGCTCGTCACCGTCTTCTCGCCCAAGACGCCTCTTCACGACGGCGCGGTCGTGATCCGGGGCGACACGATCCTGGCGGCGGGGGCGCTGCTGCCGTCGGCCGAGACCACGATCCCGCTGGAGCGCTTCGGGACTCGCCACAGGGCCGCTTTGGGCATGACCGAGCAGACCGATGCCCTGGTCGTCGTCGTGTCCGAGGAGAGCGGCCAGATCAGCCTGGTCGAACGTGCGAGGATCGTGCGGAATCTCGACGAGCCGAAGCTGGCACGGGCGCTGATGGCGCATCTCCACCCGCAGGTCGGGGGCGGCCGGCTGCTCCGCGATACCGGGCGGTCGACGCACGTTGCGCCGTCCGTCCGGGCGCTGGCCCGCAAGGCCCGCTTCGGCGGCCGGCGTCTCTCGCCGGAGGCGCCTCGAAAGGACCGCCCGGAGCGACGCCCGCCGCCGCGGATCGAGCCGCCCCGCGCTGATCAGTCTCGGCCCGATGACGACTCCAGCCAGACTCGGGCCGCCTCATGAGAATCGTCCGATTCATCTTCCGCAACTGGGCGTTGAAGATCGGCGCCGTGCTTCTTGCGATCATCCTGTACGTGGGCATGGTCGCTCTCCAGAGCACCCAGGTGTGGCCCGGCCAGGTTCCCATCACACCGGTCAATCAGCCGGCGACCGCGTTCCTGTTGAAGCCCGATCCCATGCCCACGGTAGGGAGCATCCGCTTCATCGCCCCGGCCGACGTGCCTGTCTCCAAAGACAGCTTCAGCGCCACGATCGACCTCAGCGCGGCGAAGGTCGACGCCGCCGCAAGCACGCTCGTCAAGGTCCAGCTCACGGCCGACGACCCGCGCATCCAGATCATCGACTACCAGCCCCAGCAGGTGTCTGTCACCCTGGACCCGATTGTGACCAGGACGATCCCGGTAACGATACAGAATGGCCAGCCCCCGTCCGGGCTGAGCCTTGGCACTGAGACCCAGAGCGTCAGCTCGGTAGTCGCCAAGGGGGCTTCGACGCAAGTAGCCAAGGTGGTCCAGGCTGACGCCACGGTTCCCATCGACGCCTCCGGCCTCGATGTCAACAAGGAAGTCCCTCTCGTGGCCGTTGACGCCAACGGAAACACCGTTCAGGACATCACGCTCGACCCTGCCACGGTCCAGGTTTCCATCCAGATCGGCAGTCAGCTGCGCTCCCAGACCGTCGCAGTCACGCCGGCCATTCGGGGCTCCCCGGCGTCCGGCTACTACGTTACCTCCATCGACGTGAATCCCCTTGTCGTCTCCGTCAGCGGCGAGGCCGACGCGCTGGCTGCCCTCAACGGTGCGATCAACACGCAACCCATCTCCATCTCGGGCGACACGGGCGACGTATCGGTCAAGATCGCCCTCGACCTTCCCACCGGAGTGGAGGCCCCGGACGTATCGACGGTCACCGTGGTCGTTCACATGTCATCTCCGGCCACCACCCGGACGGTTGCGATTGGCATCGTTCCGGACGGTGCCAGGTCGGACCGCATATACGCGCTCTCGACACCCAGTGTGACGGTTACGCTTGGCGGTGCCGCGGCCGCGTTGAATGCCTTCGACACCTCCACACTCGTCGGTATCGTTTCAGTCGGGTCTCTCGATCCCGGCACATACACCGTGCAGGTTTCGGTAACGGTCCCGTCGGGGATCAAGATCGTCGCCCAGAACCCGCAGCAGATCACCGTCATCGTGACCATCCCGCCGTCACCCCCGCCATCGGCGTCCCCGTCCGCCGCACCTTCGGCCTAGGAGCACGATCTTGCCCCGATTGTTCGGCACGGACGGCATCCGTGGCATCGCCAACGTCGACCTGAAGCCCACTCTCGCGTATGCGCTGGGCCGCGCCACCGCGCATCGGCTGGCCGGGCCAGGCGGCTGCATCGTCGTCGGCCAGGACACCCGCCGCTCGGGCGACATGTTCGTGGCCGCGATCGTGGCTGGCGCCACGAGCCTTGGAGCGGACGTTCACACCGTGGGAGTGGTGCCGACCCCGGCCCTGGCCCACATCACCGGAGCGGGCCATTTCGCCGCGGGGATCATGGTCTCGGCCTCGCACAACCCGGCCCGCGACAACGGCCTGAAGGTGCTCGACGAGCACGGCCTCAAGCTTGACGACGAAATCGAGGATGAGCTGGAGCAGTTCATCTGGCGCGCTGAGGAGCTGCCCGCGGCGCCGGCCGATGCCCTCGGGCGCCTCGTGGATGCCCATGATCTGATCGACCTCTACCTCGAGCATCGTCTGGGGCTGGCGCGCCGGGTGAAGAGCGAGTTGCATCTGGTCGTGGATTGCGCCAACGGCTCGGGTTGCATGGTCGCGGAACGCATCCTGTCGGCGACCGGCGCTCACGTCGACGTCATCTTCGACGACCCGGACGGCTCGAACATCAACTGCGGCTGCGGAGCCACGGCGCCGACGGCCCTGGCCGCGGAAGTCGTGAAGCGCGGAGCGGACGTCGGCTTCGCCCTGGACGGCGACGCCGACCGCCTCATTTCCGTTGACGCCAGCGGTTGCGTGGTCGACGGAGACGCAGTGCTGGGCATTCTCGCCCTCGACCGGATCGCCCGCGCCAAGCTGCCGAATGGCGCTCTCGTCGTCTCCGTCCTGTCCAACGGCGGCCTTCAGCGGGCGGTCGAAGCGGCCGGCGGACAGATCATTCGGACGCCGGTCGGGGACAAGAACATCCTCGAAGGGATGCTCGTCAACGGCGCCGGGCTGGGGGGCGAGAAGAGTGGCCACGTCATCATCCTGGAGCACGCCACGAGTGGCGACGGCATCGTCACCGCGCTCGAAGTGATGGCGGTGATGAGCAGGACGGGCCGTTCGCTGGCAGACCTCGCCGCGCAGATCCCGATGCTGCCCCAGCAGCAGCGCACCATCCCGGCCCGCCACAAGGACCAGTGGGAGGGCGATCCGGTCCTCCAACGGGCCGTCGCACAGGCGGAATCCCGCCTCGGTTCGTCCGGCCGCGTCCTCGTCCGGCCCTCTGGTACGGAGACGGCGATTCGAGTCATGGTGGAGGGTTCAGACGAAGCCCTCGTGGCCGAGCTGGCCGACGAACTCGCGGTGCTGGCCGAAGAGCGACTAAACTAGCCCCCTTCGCAGGAGTCCCGTCGCAGCGTCGGGGGACGTCGGGGCCACGGTCGAGGAGACCGGGAGAGAGGTCATCACATGTGCGGAATCGTCGCATACACCGGGCCCCGAGAGGCAGGCCCCGTCCTCATGGATGGGCTCAGGCGTCTCGAATACCGCGGCTACGACTCGGCCGGCATTGCCCTGGTCACCGAAAGCGGCGAGCTTTTCGTGGAGAAGAGGGCCGGCAAGGTCGCGGTGCTCCAGGACGCTCTCGGCGGCAAGCCTCCTCGGGCCGGATTGGGACTCGGCCACACTCGCTGGGCCACTCACGGGCGCCCCAGCGACCTCAACGCCCATCCGCACCGCGACTGCACGGGTCGCATCACCGTCGTCCACAACGGCATCGTCGAGAACTTCCGCGAGCTGCGTGACGAGCTGGCGGCCGGCGGCCACACCCTGGCCTCGGAGACGGACACCGAAGTCGTCGCTCACCTGGTCGAGGATGCCTACAAAGGCGATCTGGCCGACGCCGTGCGGGCCGCGTTGGGCCGGCTCGAGGGCGCGTACGCCCTGGTCGTGATGCACGGCGACGAGCCCGACCGGCTTGTCGGCGCACGCCTCAACGTGCCTCTGATCGTCGGCATTGCCGAGGGCGAGAGCTTCCTCGCCTCCGATGCCTCCGCCCTCGTCGCGTACACCAAGCGGGTCATCTTCCTGGCCGACGGCGACGTGGCAGACCTGCGGCCCGGGTCGGTCGTCATAACGGACATCGCCGGAACGCCGGTGGACCGGCCGATCGACGAGATCCCCTGGTCGGCCGAGGCGGCCGAGAAGGGCGGCTACGCCCACTTCATGCTAAAGGAGATCCACGAGCAGCCCGCGGCGCTGCGATCGGCATTGGCCGGTCGCGTTCGCGGCGACGTCGTCCGCCTCGAAGAGATAGATGCGATCCGCGACAGGCTGGTCAACGTCGGGCGCGTCGAGCTGATCGCCTGCGGAAGCGCCTACTACGCCTCGCTGGTCGGCGCGCAGCTCTTCCAGGAGTGGCTGGGCGTCCCCGCCCGGGCCAACGTGGCCTCCGAGTTCCGCTACAGCCCGCCGCCGCTCGATGCCCGAACGCTGGTCGTGGCCGTGACGCAGTCGGGCGAGACCGCCGACACGATCGCGGCCGCCCGCCTGGCCCGTGAGCGCGGGTCAACGGTCATCGCCGTCACGAACACGGTGGGCTCCGCGATCACTCGCGAGGCACACGCAGCGGTGTTCCTGCAGGCCGGGCCGGAAGTCGCGGTCGCCGCGACGAAGACATTCGTGACCCAGGTCGTGACGCTCGTGATGCTTGCCGCCGACATCGCCCAGCAGCTGGGCCGCCGCACCAAGGCCGAGGAGAATGACCTCGTCACTGCCCTGCGAGCGTTGCCCGAGGCGGCGGAGCGGGCGATCGAGCTTGCGGCCGGGACGGAGGAGATGGCCGCGCGGTACGCCGGGGCGGCCGGCTTCATGTACATCGGCCGGGCCTTCGGCTATCCGGCGGCCCTCGAAGGCGCGCTCAAGATCAAGGAGATCAGCTACCTCCACGCCGAGGGCTACGCCGCGGGGGAGCTCAAGCACGGCCCGATCTCCCTGCTGGACGCCGACGTGCCGCTCGTTGCCATCGCGACTCGCTCGGCTGTCTACGACAAGCTGATCAGCAACCTCATGGAAGGACGAGCCCGAGACGCGCGCGTCATTGCCGTGGCCACCGAGGGTGACGGGCAGATCGAACGCCTGGCCACGGACGTGTGCTGGGTCCCCGACACGCTCGATCCGCTCAGCACCATCCTGGCGGTCATTCCGCTGCAGCTCTTCGCCTATCACGTCGCCGTGGCCAGAGGCCGTGACGTCGACCAGCCGCGCAATCTGGCCAAGTCGGTGACGGTGGAGTAGATGGCGCGCGCGCGGCAGCGATCGGAGCCGGGTGACGGGCGCGATGCCGCGCCGGCCGCCGCGCCGACCGAGACCACCGAGCTCGGCATCGACATCATCCGCGTGCAACGCATCGCCAGCGCCCTGGAACGCTTTGGCGATCGGTTCTCGGCGCGCGTCCTGACGCCGACCGAAGCTGCCTACGTCCGGAATCGACCCGAAACGATGGCGGGCCGGTGGGCGGCCAAGGAGGCAGTCTCGAAGGTGCTCGGGCTGGGCATTCGCGGAATCGGCTGGCGGGACATCGAGATCGAGCGACTGCCGACCGGACAGCCGGCGGTCCGATTGCACGGTCGGGCTGCCCGACGGGCGAGTCAGCTCGGCATGGGCCGAATTGCCGTCTCCATCAGCCACGAGTCGGAGTTCGCCGTCGCCACCGCATACGGAGTGAGGACGGCGGGCGGCCGGTTCCTCTTCCCGCCCGACATCGACGAACGGCTCGACGAGCGTGAACGGCTCCTGCTCGGGCGCCTGGAGCGTCTGCGAGCGATGCACCGTGAGGCGGCGGGGCTCGAGGGCAGTCGCGATGCCCACTAAGACCGTCCCCGAGACGATTCTGCTCGACGACGCGATCGCCGCCGCCCTCCTTCCGGCGCGGCCAGTGCGAGGCCACAAGGGCACCTTCGGCAAGCTGCTGGTCATCGCCGGATCGGTCGACTACGCCGGCGCGGCGCTGCTGGTGTGCAACGCGGCCGGCCGGGCCGGGGCGGGGCTCGTGACGCTCGCCTCGGTCGAATCGCTGCAGCCGCTCTTCGCCGCCAAGGTCATCGAGGCAACCACGCTCTCGCTGCCCGAAGACGACGTCGAGGAAGTCGATCCCGAAGAAGCGCTGGCGCGCATCCTCGACCACGACCACGACGCCCTGGTGGTCGGCCCGGGCCTCAAGCCGAGCCTCTCGATGACGGACCTGATCCGCGGCCTCCTGGCCGGCGACGAGGACGGCGAGCCCGTGCCGGCGGTCCTGGACGCGGAGGCGCTGCGGTCGCTGGCCACGGTGGACGGCTGGGCCTCCGAGGTCGCCGCACGCTGCGTCCTGACGCCGCACGTCGGCGAGTTCCTGCGGCTGCGGGCCGCGGACGGCCACGATCCCGAGAAGATGGGCAATCTCGTCTTCGACGATGCCCGGCGGGTCAGCGCAGCGCGCGACGCCGCCAGAGAGTGGGGCCAGGTCGTTGTGCTCAAGGGCGCGCGAACCGTGATCGCCGAGCCGGGCGGCCGAACTGCCGTATCCCCCTTCGAGAACCCGGCGCTGGCCACTGCCGGCACGGGCGACGTCCTTGCCGGCACGATAGGCGCGCTCCTGGCGCAGGGCCTCGGAACCTTCGAGGCGGCGCAGCTGGGTGTGTACCTGCACGGGATGGCCGGCGAAGCGGTCCGTGCCCGCCTCGGCGACGCGGGGCTGCTGGCGTCGGACCTGTGCCCGGAGCTGCCAGTCGCGCGGAAGCGGCTCGCGGCGATCGCGCCGGCCGCGGGGACCGCCCCGGTCGCGGGATCGGTCCGCTGAGCGCGCACGAGGCGGCCCCGGCCGCAGACAAAGCCATGCTCCAGGTCGGCGCCAGGATCGTCGCCACGCGGCTGCCGCTCATCGAGGCCGCACCCGGCCAACCGCTCCCGCCTTTGCCGCGCAGCGCCTGGATCGAGATCGACCTGGACGCTCTCGTCTCGAACGCCCGCCTTCTGCAGGGTTCGCTGCCGTCCGGGGTCCGTTTAGAAGCGGTCGTCAAGGGCGATGCCTACGGTCACGGAGCGGTGCCGGTGGCTTGCGCCCTCGTCGCCGCGGGAGTCCAGAGCCTGAGCGTCGCCACCTTCGACGAGGGGCTGGAGCTTCGCCAGGCCGGCATCTCGGTCCCGATCCTCGTCCTGTTCCCGATCCCGCCCGAGCTCGTGCCCGACGCGGTGCGCCTGAGTCTCTCGGTCACGGCCGGCGACCAGACGCTCCTGGAACGAACCCTGGCGGTGCTGGATCGCCTGGCCGACGCCGCCGTCCCGGCCGGCCGCGAGCTGCCGATCCACCTCGAGGTCGAGACGGGTCTCGGTCGCGGCGGCCTCCACTCGAGCGATGTCCCGGCCGCGGCCGCCGCCATCGAGGCTGCGCCGCGAGCTCGTCTGGCAGGCCTCTGGTCGCACCTCCAGGCGGCCGGCGACCCGGATCGGACCGCCGATCAGGCGGCCCGCCTGGGCGTCGCGTCGAACCTCCTCGAGGAAGTGGGCATCACCATGCCAGACCGCCATCTTGCAGCCAGCGGCGGCCTGCTGGCCGCCAGCGCGCCCGGCTACGACGTCGTCCGCATCGGGCTGGCCATGTACGGCATCGTGCCCGACGGGCTGACGGTGGGCGAGCGTCACGCGGCCACCGCAGCCGGCCTCAAGCCCATCCTCTCGCTGCGTGCCCGCCCGGTTCGAGTGACGGAGCTCGCCGCCGGCATGGGCGTCAGCTACGGCCCCACGTTCATCACATCGCGTCCCAGTCGCATCGCCACGTTGCCCCTCGGCTACGCCGATGGGCTGCCCCGGAGCCTGTCCAACAAGGCCCAGGTCCTGGTACGAGGGGGGCGGGTCCCGGCCGTCGGCACCGTGGCCATGGACGCCGTGATGATCGATGTCACGGACGTTCCGGGGGCTCCGGTGAGCGTGGATGACGAGTTCACACTCATCGGGACGCAGGGCGAGGAGACCATCGACGCGATCGAGATGGCGCAGTGGGGCAACACGATCTCGTACGAGATCGTCACCGCGATGTCCGGACGATTACCCCGGGTGTACTATGCCGCAGCCAGGGCCGTCCAGATGCGCGCCGTCGCCTGCGATCTCGAATGGGGTGGAGGAGAGGTCGGCAGGCCGGACGCCCGGGGGAGTGAGGAAGAACCCGGTCCTCTCGGTTGCGAGTAGAAGTCACGAGGTCGCCGACTTTCGGCGCCGCGGGTGATTGGCCGCTATGGCGGCCAAACCGGAGCGAGAAGGATACCGACTTGATGGAGTACGCGGGCCGATCGGAAGAGCAGCGCGACGATCTCGTCGAGCAGGCAGCGCGCGAGATCCAGCTGCGCGGCTTGGCCGTGTCCGCCGTCCTCTTCCTGCAGGCGAGCCGGCCGTACCGCCAGCTCGGCAGCGGAGCAATGGTCTTCTTCGACCCGACGCTTCGGCGTGTCTTCGGCGGCGAGCTTCCCGTGGCCAGTGAAATCCTCGCCGACGACCTCGGCATCGAGCAGCTCATAGAGCGGCTCCAGGATCCGGACGAAGAGACCGTCTGGGACGCGTGAGACGATCGGGGGTCCGAGGCATCTCCGGCCCCGACGCGATCCCCCGTCCAGGCGCACAACCGACCTCATCTCTGCTTACTAACCCGGCGACAGGCGTTGGCGAGCCGGTTAGCATAGCCGTGTGAGCCGTCAACCCCGAGTATTCTTCGCCCTCGACTTCGGCGCGGCCACGACCTCGGCCGCTCTCGTCGGCCATGCCGGCGGTCGCTGGCGTCTGCTCGCCCATGCCGCCGCGCCGTCGACCACCGAACTCGATGCGTTGCTGTTCGGCATCCTGGACCGTGTCGAGCGCGCCGACCCGGAACTCCTCGAGTTCGTCAGCGCCCAGGAGCGGCCAAAGACGGCCGACCTGGTCGCCGATCTGGCGCGTCTCGAGAGCAGAAGCTCTCCCCCTCGCCGCATCGCCGTGCTCGCGGGCTCCAAGCGCCAGCGGCGACGGCTCGAGGAAGTCGCGGCCCGCGCAGGCTGGCTCGTCGTCGGTGGCAGCGCCGACGTGGACGATCCGCTGGAGCTCAGCCGACTGGTGCTGGCGTGGGACACCCATGCGGTTCTGCTGGGCGCGGACCCGACGCCCGGCGGAGACGAAAAGCGCCATCTGCCGATGCTCGGGGCCCTTGTGGCGGCCGCCGCGCGTCGCCGGCCGGAGCTGGCGGTGGTCCTGGCGGGTGGGGCGGCCATACAGGAGTCGGACTTCTCCGGGGCCGGCGAGCACGACCGCATTCTGGAGGTAGCGAAGACAGTCGCCGCGGCCGGGCCGGCCGCGGGGGCAGACGACACGCCTGTCGAGGTACCCTCCGCGGCGCCTGCCGCAGAGCCTGCGCCGGATGAGGCCCGGTCCGCCGAGGTGGCTGAGGGCGCGATTGCCGCGGATCCACTGGCGGCGGCCGGCGCCGCAACTGACACTGCCGCCGCGCCGGCCGCTCCCCAGCCTGCGGCACCGGCCCATGCGGCGCCCGTCGAGCTGAACGCCGCGGCCCCCGACCGTCACGACAGCGTCCTTCTGGCGCCCGATGCCGAATCCGGGCAGCCGGCCGGCTCCGCGCTGCAGCAGGTGCTCGAAGGCCTGCGCGCCCGTTCGGACGAGAGCCGGCTCGGCGTCGCCCGGTCCGTTCGATCGCTGGCTCTGCTGCTCGACAAGTCGATCGAGGTGATCGAGGTCGGTGTCGACGGCGGCCTGCGGTGTCGGGCCGAAGCGGTCGGGCCGGGCCATCGAACCGTCGTGTCTTCGCATGTCGGGATGGCGAGCGGGTCGTTCACTCCGGATGACCTGACCGACGAGGTCATCGACGAGGTGCTGTCGTGGTCCACGATCGCCTTCGACCGCTACCGTCTCATCGATAGGTTGCGCGACCTGCGCTCCTCGCCATGGGGCGAAGCCGACGGCGAAGGGGCGCTGCTGCGCCTCGCGGCCGCCAAGGCGGCGGTGCAGCGGCTAGTCGCCGCCACGCCGGAGATCTCGGAGCGCGAGATGCCCGACATCCTCATCGCCGCCGGCGGAGTCTGGGCTTCGACGCCGCCCTCGGTCGTGGCGCTGGCGATGGCTGACCTGGTTCGACGGCCTGGCGTCGGGCGCCTCGCGTGCGATCAGGCCCGGCTCCTGGGACCGCTGGGCGCGATCACTGACGAAGAGGAGCGGCGCAAGATGCTCAAGGACCTGGTGGAGGACGTGCTCCTGCCACTCGGCAGCCTGATCCTGCCCGCGGGCATCCGTCAGGGCAGGAGCGCCGGCCGGATGCGGGTCATGGGCGAAACCGCCAACTCCGACATTGACCTCCAACCCGGCGGCATCTGGGCGGTCGAGCTGGCGCCCGGCCAGACCGCCAGGGCCGACATGGACTTCAGGGACGCAGTCAGGCTGGGGGCGCGCGGGCGGCACTTTAGCGTCGAAGTCTCGGGCGGGCTGGGCGGACTGTTCGTCGACCTGCGCGACATTCCGTTGCGCCTGCCCGACAGAGCCGACCAGAAACGCGCGACCTGGGAATCGTGGCAGCGGGCGATGTGGTCGGAGATCGACGAATGAGCCCCAGGAAGCGCCTTCCGCCCCCGGCCGAGAAGCCTGCCGTTGGGCCCGAGCTGGCCCGCATCCCGGCGCGCCGGATCCTGGTAGTGTCGCCGGTAATCCAGATCCGCCTGGCCCCCGGCGATCGAGTGCTCGTGAGCCCGGGCCAGAAGGTGGACGCGGGGACGCCGATTGCGGAGCGCACGTCCGATGCGGAGTTCGTCGAGGTCGGCCGGCTCGGCGGGTCCGGGAACGGCAACGGCAAAGAACCCGGCGACGCGGGCTGGAGGGGCCTGCAGCAGGAACGGCGCCGCCCGCCGACGCCGGGCAAGTGGTGGGTCGGCGGAGACGATCGCCGCGGCAAGTCCACGCGCCGCGAAGGCCCGCGGCGCATCGCCGGAACGCTTCTGTACGAGTTCAACGGGCGATGGAGCGCTGCCGCCGGCGAGCGCCACGACAAGATCGAGTCGCCTACGAGCGGCGTCGTGATGGAAGCGGCCAACTGCATCGGCATCGCCATGAAGGTGACCGGGGTCGCGATCCCCGCTGCCGTCGCCGGCGGGGAGCCGGCGCGCGGCTACCTCGACGTCCCGCGCCTTGTCGAGGGGGAGTTGCGCGATACGGCGCTCGACGTGGGCCGCTCCGGCGCGGTCGTCGTGGCCGGTGGCCGCGTCTCGGCCGAGGCACTCACACGGGCCCGGGCGATGTCGATCCGGGGCATGGTCGCGGGCTCGCTCGGCCAGGCGGAGCTGCGCGACCTCGCCGCCTCCGAGGCCCGCCAGCGGGCCGGGCTGCATTCGATGCCGCCTTTCGGCGTCCTGGGGCTCGATGGCCACCAGCGTCGCCCGATCGCGTCCCCGATCCTCGCGTTGCTGGCTGCGCTGGCCGGCCGCGAGGTCGCCATCGTCACCGAGCCGCCGCTGCTGGTCCTGGACGTCGTCGACGTGCCGCTGCCCGAGCTCCCGCCGGACTGGGTGCGAGTCAGAAGCGGCACCCATGCCGGCCGCGAGGGTCGCTGGCTGAGCTCAGCCGGTTTGCACCGTTTCCGCGCGGGCATTCACCTCGAGGCCGCGAACATCCGCCTCGGTGACGATCTCGGGCCGACGGTCATCGCCCTCGCGGACCTGGAGCGGTTCATACTCTGAGGGGCGAAAGGGGGTGCGAAGTGGCCGATCACCTCTTCGCGATATCGAACTGGTGGGCCAGCCCGCTGATGGTGGGCGGGTTCCTCCACTCCATCCAGGGCTACGTCCGTGCCCTGCGTGAGGTGGCGCCCGAGTTCGGCGATCTGCGGATCGTCACGCCGACGGCGGGCCCGGTGCGCGTCGAGGTCGATCATCCCGACTTCCTGCTCCAGATGCTTCAGATCGCGTTCGATCCCCGGAGCCGGTACACGGCCACCGATAGCCGGGGCCGGCCGACGATGGCCAGCACGGCGGCGGATGGATTCTCGGCCTCGTTCCTCTGCGGCCCGGACGGGGACGAGCGCTTCATTGTCCGGGTTTGCGACGGGAGCAGGTCGGCCGCCGCGCCGGTGGCCAGCGCGGCCGTCAAGTCGATCCGGGAGGGCGACTGGGAGGCGGAGGGTCTCCTCGAAGATGCGCTCTGCGCCTCGATCGCCTTCTGGCGCCCGGGCACGGCCTGGATGACCACCAACTCCTTCAAGGCCGCCGTCCGGAACGACACGAGGGACCACCTCGTCGTCGGCTGGCGAACCTACCTCGGGCGCCGCGGCCGGTCGCTGCCGACGCTGCAGCTCGTGACGCGCTCGGCGCTACCCCGCGGAACGCTGGCCAGGATCGTCTCGCCGGGCGGGGTCCTCGTCGGGCTCCAGGGCGAGTACTTCGATCCTTCCGACCCGCGGCAGACCGACGAGGCCATCGCCATCCGCGCCGGCCTGCGACCCCATGGTCTTCTCGACCTCCCCCGAGACGCCGAGACGATCGGCCGGGGTGAGCTGGTTCTGGCCGACCAACACCGGATCTGACGGCGACGTCGTCGAGCTTCGCTTTCGAGCTGCCTCGGACCGATGAGCTGGCGATCGAAGCCGGAGAGCGGCGCACGCGCTGGCTTTCGGGGCGGTTCGGGCGCGGCGCGGCGCCGCTTTCGGGTAACCTCCCTGCGTGATGGAAGGCCTGACCCCCGAGCGGATTGTCGAGACGCGGGACCCCGCGGGCACGCGCGCCCTGGCGGGGGCGCTGGCGGCCGCGGCGCGACCGGGCGACCTGATCAGCCTCGTGGGTGAGCTGGGTGCGGGCAAGACACAGTTCGCCAAGGGTTTCGGGGCGGGGCTTGGGGTGACCGACACGATCGTCTCGCCGAGCTTCGTCCTGATGACCGAGTATCGCGGGCGGCTGCCGCTATTCCACATCGACCTGTACCGGCTGGCCGGCGCGGCCGAGGCGCTCGCGGGCGGGCTGATCGACGAGCGCCAGGCCGAAGGCGTCACCGTGATCGAATGGGCCGAACGGCTCGAGGATGCGATGCCCGCCGGCCGTCTCGACGTCCTGATCGAGGGCACGGGCGACGACCCCCGCCGGATCGTGCTCCGCGCCGGAGACGCGGGCTACGCGCGATACATCGATGCCTTGCCGGCGGAATTCGCCGCGCTGGCCGCAGAGGCTGGGGAGCCCGCGGCCGAAGGGTCGAGCCGATGACCGGCCGGCCTCTTCTCGCCATCGACACCTCCGGCACCCGGGCGCTCGTGGCGCTTGGCTCGCCCGACGGCGCCCTCATCGACGAGCGGCGCTGGCTGGCCGGCTATCGCCACGGCGAGGAGCTCCTGACCCGAACCGACGAGCTGCTCAGGACTAACCGAGTCGCGCTGGCGGAGTTAGGCGGGATCGTCGTGGGGACGGGGCCCGGTGCGTTCACCGGCATGCGCGTGGGCATCGCGACCGCCAAGGCCCTCGCTCGCGGGTTGGGCATTCCGATAGCCGGCGTCGCGACATCGCAGGCATTGCTCGTGGCCGCCGACGCAGGCGTTGGAAAGCAGGCCGTCCTCCTGCTGCCGGCCGGACCTTCAGATAGAGTCTTCGTCGTCGCCGGCCAGGCAACGCTGGTCAAAGGCGGAGAAGAACCGGAGCTGTCGGAGGATGCCGTCCTCGTGGCCGTGGATCTGCCGGACCGCGCCCCGGCCGGGGCGATGGCGCTGGGCGTCCAGGCAGAGGAGCGGCTTCCGGCCGCGCTGATGGCGCTCGGGGCCGCCCGCATCGCCGCCGGCGGAGACGACGTCGCCCGCCTGGTGCCCGAGTACGTGACCCTGCCGCGCGGCATCGGCGCGGTGAAGGGAGAGGTGCGATGGTCGCNNGCGGTCCAGGAGATCGAGCGCGAGAGCTTCACCACGCCCTGGCCGCCGCATGCCTACCGCTCCGAGCTCGAGAACAACCGCTTGGCCCACTACATCGTGGCCCGCCACGGCGACCTCGTGGTCGGCTTCGCCGGGATCTGGCTGATGGTGGACGAAGCCCACATCACGACCTTCGCGGTGCGCAAGACATGGCGCCGCCAGGGAGTGGGGGAGCGGCTGCTCATCGCCCTGCTGGCTCTGGCGGAGGCACGCGGGGCGCACGAGGCGACGCTGGAGGTTCGGCCCTCGAATCATCCCGCCAGGCGCCTGTACGAGAAGTACGGCTTCGCGCTCGTCGGCCTGCGGCCGCGCTATTACAGCGACGACAACGAGGACGCCCTGATCATGACCACCGATCAGCTCGACGGCCGGCAGATGCGCGAGCGGCTGGCCAGGCTGCGGGCTGAGGTGGCGACGAGACCGGACGTCGAGCTGGGGGACGACGGATTGCCCATCGAGCGACCGCAGCCGGCCGGCCCGCAGGAGCCCGACGGCGGCCACGCCATCGCGCCCGACGTGCTCCGACCCAGCAACGTGAGGAAGTCGTCGTGACGCGCGGCCGGCTGATCCTGGCGGTCGAATCGAGCTGCGACGAGACCGGCATCGCGCTGGTGGAGGACGGCCGGCGGATCCACTCCAACGTGGTGGCGAGCCAGGTCGCGATGCACGCCGCGGCGGGCGGGATCGTACCCGAGGTCGCGGCGCGGGCCCACTTGCGCTGGATCGTGCCAGTCTTCGACGAGGCCTGGGCCGAGGCCGGGGTCACGTGGGACGACGTCTCCGCCGTGGCCGTCACCGAGGGGCCCGGGCTGGCCGGGTCGCTGCTCGTTGGCATCAACTTCGCCAAGACGCTCGCCTACGTCCACGGCAAGCCGCTCGTGCCGGTCAATCACCTCGAGGGCCACCTCTACGCGGCCTGGCTGGCGGACGAAGCGCGAGAGGTTCCGGAGCCGCTCTTCCCGCTCGTGGCGCTGATCGTCTCGGGCGGGCACACGTTCCTGGTCGAGATGCGCGGCCACCTGCAGTACAGGCTGCTGGGCGAGACGGTCGACGATGCGGCCGGCGAGGCGTTCGACAAGGTCGGCCGGCTGCTCGGCCTGCCGTATCCGGGCGGGCCCGAGATCATGCGGGCTGCGGCCGGGGCGACCCGCCACGACGTGGCCTTCCCGCGGGCATGGCTGGGCGACTCGTTCGACTTCAGCTTCAGCGGCCTGAAGACGGCGGCACGGCGAACGATCGCGGCCGAGACCGGCGGGCAGGGGACCTCCGCCGGCGAGTCGCCGCTGGCGGAGGATCGCGTGGCCGAGCTCGCGGACGGTTTCCAGGAATCGGTGGTGGACGTGCTCGTGACCAAGACGATCCGGGCCGCTCGGGCCGCCGGGGCGCGGTCGGTGGTGCTGGGCGGCGGCGTGGCCGCCAACCGCGTGCTGCGCGATCGGCTGGCGGCTGCGGCACAGGCGGCGGGCATGCCGCTGGTCGTGCCGCGGCCGGCGCTCTGCACCGACAACGGGGCGATGATCGGGGCCGCCGCCGCGCGGCGGTTCGAGGCGGGGACGCGGGCCGGGCTCGACCTGGACGCCAGGCCGTCGCTGCCGCTGGCACGCCGGTGAGCGAGTCGCCCCTCGCCAGGCCCGCTAGGGCGGCGCCGCGGCTCGACCCGCTGGCGGTTCGCCGGCAGCTGCGTGGCGAGGGCATCACGGCCCGCCATTCGCTGTCGCAGAACTTCCTGGCCGATCCGGACGTGCTGCAGGCGATCCTGGATCTGGCCGCCCCCGAGCCGGGACGGCGAATCCTCGAGGTCGGGCCCGGGCTCGGGATCCTGACGGGCGGCCTGCTGGCCGGCGGAGCGTCGGTCACCGCGGTCGAGCTCGACCGACGCCTGGCCGATCGGCTGGGTCGAGTTCACGAGGCGGCCGTGGCGTCGGGCGCGCTGCGGCTCGTCGGGGGCGACATCCTCGACCAGAAGATCGCCGAGCTGATGGCGCCGCCCTTCGAGGTCGTGGCCAACGTCCCGTACCACATCACCAGCCCGATCCTGCACCGTTTCCTGGGCACCGCGCCGCGGCCGGCGCGCCTGGTCCTCATGGTCCAGCGGGAAGTGGCGGAGCGGATCTCGGCCGCGCCCGGCGAGATGAGCTACCTCTCGGTCTTCGTGCAGTTCCACGCCGCCGTTCGCATCGCTTTCGTCGTGCCGCGCGAGGCATTCGAGCCGGCGCCCGAGGTCGAGTCGGCGGTGCTCGAGATCGTGCCGGTCGACCCGCTAGGCGGGCATCCGCGCCTCTCGGCCGCGGAGGAGGAGGATCTCTGGCGGGTGGTGCAGGCCGGGTTCCGCGAGCGGCGCAAGATGCTCCGCAACGTGCTGGCGCGCCAGCTGGCGATGCCTGGCGTGCGCGTGGATGCGGCGCTGGCGGCGTGCGGCATCGACGGGGAGCGGCGGCCGCAGACCCTCTCGGTGGGGGAGTGGCTGGCACTGCGGGCGGCGCTGGAACCGTTGCCCGAGGCGATGTCACCGGCCGAGGCCGCCGCGAAGACACAGTCGGCGCGGAGCCACGCCGCCGCCATCGAGGCGAAGAAGGGCCGCCGATGAACCCCGCGACAGTGCCCGCTCCGGCCGGCGTCCGCGTCGTGCGTCTCGCCCCGGCCAAGCTGAACTTGACCCTGGCCGTGGTGGGCCGGCGCGAGGACGGATTCCACGCCCTGCATTCGGTGATGGTGCCGCTGGCGCTCGGCGATGCCGTAGCGTTGTCCGTGGTGCCGGGGGAGGCGCGCGGCGGCGCTCGCGGCGCGACCCGTGGCGACACGTTGCGAGTGGCGGGTCTTCCGCTCGCGGCGACGCACGGCAATTTGGTCCTGCGGGCCCTGACTGCGGCTCGGACAGCGGTCGAGGCCTCGGGGGCCGCTCCAGCCGGCACGCTCCCGCCCCTCGCGGCGCGGCTGACCAAACGCATCCCCGTCGCGGCGGGCCTGGGCGGTGGCAGCAGCGACGCGGCGGCGACGGTGAGGGCGGCACTCGAGGCGTGGGGCGCCACGCTCTCCGCCGAGGCGGTTCGCGACCTGGCTGCGTCGCTCGGCTCGGACGTGCCGTTCTTCCTGGCCGGGGGAGCGGCCCTCGTCACCGGCCGTGGCGAGCTCGTCGAGCCGTTGCCGGATCTGGAGGGAGAGCCTCCGGCCGTGCTGCTCGTCACGCCGCGCCTGCCCATCTCGACGCCGGCCGTGTTCGCCGCGTATGCCGGCGGCGCCCGTCCCGCAACCACGTCGGGTGCCCCGGCGGCTCTCACCGCCTCCGAGCGCCTCGTCGTCAGCCTCCGGGCCGGCCTGCCCGCCCCCGCGCTCCTGGAGAGAGCCGAGGAGCTAGCCGCCGCCAACGACCTCCTTCCGGCCGCCCTCGAGGTGGCCCCGGCGCTGGCCGCGTTCCGGGCGGCCCTCGGCCGCCTTCTCGGCCGCCCTATCGGCCAGTCCGGCTCCGGACCGTCGGCCTGGGTCCTCTACCCCTCGCTCGCGATGGCGCGCCGGGCCGGGCGCTTCGTCCGCGTCGGAATCTGCAACGGGACCATCCCGGCTATCGGCGACGGCGATCCATTCGTCGCGGCGACGACGATTCTCGCGTCGGGATGCCACATTGCGCTCGCCGGCGCTCACAATGATGGCCGCACCATCTCGAAAGGTAGGTAGCCACCATGCCTCGCCAGGAGGTTTCCGCGGCCGGGGCGCCGGCCGCCATCGGCCCGTACAGCCAGGCCATCGCCATGGAAGGCTTTGTTTTCTGCTCCGGCCAGCTCGGGATGGATCCCGCCACCGGTCAGCTGCTCGACGGCGTCGCGAATCAGGCCGAGCGGGCGATGGCGAACCTGGAGTCGGTCCTCGCGACAGCCGGGGCATCGCTGGCCGACGTCGTCAAGACCACGATCTTCCTGACCGACCTGGCCGACTTCTCGACCGTAAACGAGATCTACGCCAGGCATGTCGTCGCGCCCGCGCCGGCCCGAAGCACCGTGCAGGTGGCCGCCCTGCCGCGCGGCGCCCTGGTCGAGATCGAGGCGATCGCACGCCGCGCCAGTTGACTCGCCGCGGTCGCCGGCCCCGCGCCACCTCGCGCGGTGGCGTCGTTCCGTGCTACCGTCCGATGCCATGAGCCAGTCTCAGCAAAGCGCTCTGCCGGTGGTGCTCGCCGCCGGCCTTGGAACGCGCATGAAGTCGAGCAAGCCCAAGGTTCTCCACGAGCTGTGCGGCCGCCCCATGCTGTCGTACGTGCTGGACGCGGCGGAGGATGCGGGCCATCGCCGGCCGCTGGTCGTCTACTCCCCGCCGACCGCGGCGATCACCGAGGTCTTCGCCGATCGCGCCGACTTCGCGCTCCAGGAGACGCCACTGGGCACGGCGGATGCGGTCAGGGCCGCGCTCGCGGTCGCGCCGGCGGACGTGGCCGAGGTGCTCGTCCTCTCCGGTGACGTACCTCTGGTGGATCCCGATCTGCTGGCGGAGCTGGTCGACCTGCGGCGGGCTCGTGGAGCGGTGATGGCCCTCATCAGCGTCCACGCACTCGATCCCGAGGGCCTGGGCCGCGTGATTCGCAGCTACGACGGCGGGCAAGTGCTGCGCATCGTCGAGCAGAAGGACGCGTCGCCCGAGGATCTCTCGGTCGACGAGATCAACGCCGGGATCTACGCCTTCGATGCAGCCTGGCTCCGCGGGCGGATCGGGGACGTCCAGCCGTCGCCGGTCTCGGGCGAGTTCTACCTGCCGGCGCTGGTCGAGCTGGCGCGCGAGGATCGCCGGCCGGTCGTTTCTCTCGTTGTCGAGGACGACGGCACCCTCAGCGGCATCAACGACCGGGCGCAGCTGGCCGAGGCCGAGTTCGAGCTTCGGATGGCCATCAACGAAGGCCACATGATGTCCGGGGTGACGATGGTCGACCCGAGCAGCGTGTGCATAGACGCTTCGGTCGAGCTGGCGGAAGACGTGACGATCGAGCCGAACGTGATCCTGCGCGGCACCACTCGCATCGGCTCCGGGACGCGCATCGGGGCCGGCAGCCAGATCATCGACACCGTCGTCGGCCGAGACTGCGTCATCTGGGCCAGCATTCTCGAGAGCTCCGAGGTGGAGGACGAGGTCCAGATCGGGCCGTTCTCGCACCTCCGGCCCAAGTCGTCGATCGGGCGCAAGGCGAAGCTCGGCAACTTCGCCGAGGTCAAGGCCAGCCGCCTGGAGCCCGGCGTCCAGCAGCATCACTTCAGCTACATCGGCGACGCGGTCCTGGGCGAGCGGACGAACGTCGGCGCGGGCACGATCACGTGCAACTACGACGGCGTCCGAAAGCACAAGACTAAGATCGGCAAGCGGGTCTTCCTGGGATCGGACACGATGCTGGTCGCCCCGGTCGAGCTGGGCGACGATGCCCGCACCGGCGCCGGCGCCGTGGTGACCAGGGACGTGCCCGCCGGAATGCTGGCGCTGGGCGTGCCGGCCCGGATCCGGAAGCCTCGCCCACCGGGCGGTGAGCCGCCGCCAGACAAGGCCGAATGAGCGACCTCATCCTGCAGCTGCTCGTCGTCCTCGTCCTCATCCTGATCGAGGCCGTCTTCGTGATGGCCGAGATCTCGCTGGTCACGCTCCGGCACAGCCGCATCGAGCAGATGGTCGACGAGGGTCATCGCGGCGCGCGGCGGGTCCGGCGGCTGGTTGCGGATCCGACCCGATTCCTCGCCGTGGTCCAGATCGGCGTCACGTTCGTAGGCTTCCTCGCCTCGGCATATGCGGCCGTGAGCCTGGCCGATCGCCTGGCGCGCGCCTTCGCCGGCGTTCCCGTGCTGGAGGACCATGCCCTCGGCTTCGCCGTCGTGATCGTCACGATCGTGCTGGCGCTGTTCACGATCGTCGTGGGCGAGCTCGTTCCTAAGACGCTGGCCCTTGCCCGCCCGGATCGAGTGGCGCTGGCGCTGGCCGGGCCGGTCGACATTCTCGGCCGGATCCTGGCGCCGCTCGTGAGCATCCTTACCTGGCTGACCCGCAAGATCGCGGGCCTCTTCGGTGCGGATGTCGCCCGGCAGGCGCAGATCAGCACGCAGGAGCTGAAGCTGATCGTCGAGCGTGGCGGTGAGCAGGGCATCCTCGAGGCGGAAGAGGAGCAGATGATCAGCGCGGTCATCGAGTTCGGCGAGCGCCGGCTGCACGAGATCATGGTTCCGCGCACGGACATGACCGCGCTGCCGGTCACCGCCAGCATGGACGAGGTCATCGACACGTTCGTTCGCGAAGGTCACAGCCGGATCCCGGTCTACAAGGAGACGATCGACGAGATCGTCGGCATCCTCCTGGCCAAGGACCTGCTGCCCTTCCTGAAGGGCGCCGATCAGAAACCCAATCTGCGCAAGCTCCTTCGACCGCCGCTCTTCGTGCCGGAGTCGATGTCGATCGACGACCTGCTCCACAAGCTCCAGGGTCGGCGGGTCCACCTGGCGATCGTGCTCGACGAGTACGGTGGCACGGCCGGCATGGTCACGATCGAGGATCTGCTCGAGGAGATCGTCGGCGAGATACAGGACGAGTACGACGAGGAGGAGCCGCTGACGGTGCGGCTCACGGACGACAGCGCCAGGTTGGACGGGCGGGCTTCGGTCGACGACCTCGGCGAGCTGTTCGACCTGGAGCTGGCCGGGCTCGCGGATTCGGAGGAGTACGACACGGTCGGCGGCTTGATCTACCACCGCATCGGCGGCGTGCCGCGGCCGGGTGACCAGGTGCGGCTCGAAGAGCAGCGGCTGACTCTTACGGTCGAGTCCACCGACGGCCGCCGTGTCGGCAAGGTGCTGGCGGTTCGGGAGCGCTCGGACGAGGATGGGCGGGCGCCCTCCGACGAGGAGTCGCGCGAGCGCTAGGGGCGCGGGGCTGTGGGCGCTAGGGGCGCGGGCAATGCGCGCTGGGCTCGGGCGGTGCGCGCTGTCGCAAGTTTCCGAATTCACATCAGACCGACATTGGGCAAGGTTCTCGTGCCTCCGACCGGCCGGCCCGACTCTTGAACCTCTGGAATCGGGTCCGGTCGGGGCGATACCGCCGCTTGTCGCCCTCTCGGACCTGGACCGACGCCTGGACAGGCACCCAGATGGCCATTCGCCGTCGGCCAGCTCTGCCGAATGTCGTCGTTGTGTGAATTCGGAAAGAATGAGCCGTTGGCGGCTCATGGCGTGGGCTGCGGCCCGATCAGGCCTTGATCACCCCGACGATGATGTCGCGCAGCGATTCGAGCGCCTCGGCGTCCACGACGCCGGCGGCTTCGAGCTCGGCGAGGGCTTTGTCGCGCTGCTCGCGGGCCCGGTCGCGCGTGTAGTCGCGGCCACCAAGATGCTCGATCAGGGCGACCGCTTCCGCGACCTGGCCGTCGTGCGGCGCGTCTGTCCGCCAGACTGCCTCCAGCCGCGACCGATCGTCCGGGCCGGCGTGCTCGAAGGCGTAGATCACGGGAAGCGTCATCTTGTGCCGGGCGACATCTGTGGGTTCCTTGCCCGTCTTCGCCTGCTCGCCCCAGATGCCGAGCAGGTCGTCGTTCAGCTGGAAGGCGATGCCGAGGGCCCAGCCGAAGGCTCGGTATCGGGCGATGATCTCTTCGTCGTCGGTCGCGAGCAGCGCCCCGGCCTCGACCGATGCGGCGATGAGAGCCGCCGTCTTGCGCCCGATCATGTCGAAGTAGAGCTCCACGGACATCGGCTCGGAGCGCTCGCACGCCCAGATGTCGAGGTACTGACCCTCGCACAGCGCCAGGCACGTCATGTCGTAGAGGCGCATCAGCCGCAGCACCTTGGCGTCGGAGAAGCCGAGCTCGGAGAGGCGGTGCAGGGCGACGCGACTGAGGGTGAAGAGCATGTCACCGGCGTTGATCGCCTGCGGGATGCCGTGGACCGCCCACAGGGTCGGGCGGTGGTGGCGTTCGCGATCGGCGTCCTCGATGTCGTCGTGGACCAGGCTGAAGTTGTGGCCGAGCTCCACGGCCGCCGCTCCGGGCAGCGCGGCGTGGTAGTCGCCCCGTATCGAGGAGTAGGCGAGCAGCCCGAGAAGGGGCCGCATCCTCTTTCCGGACGCGCCGCTGCCATCCAGACCGAGGTGGTAGCGCATCATCGCGTACAGGCCGGCCGTGGGGCCGTCGCCCACGGAAAGCAGGCGCAGGATCTCGTGCTCGGTGTCGGAAATCAGGTCTGGCAGAATGACGTGGCTTTGCACTGGCGGATCATAGCAACCTGGTTTCAGGATCCGAGACGTCGCGTTGCACGCAACGCTGCGAGGCCGTCGGACGGCCCGGTCGAGCGGCCGCGCCGCGCCCGCCCCCGCGCCGCGTAGCCGCGCCCGCCCCCCCCGGCTGCTCTGACCCCGCCGACCGCTCGGATTCAGACCGGCCGAACGAAGGCCGAGCCGGGCGCGTCGGCGTCGTCGTCGGTTGGGCCCATCGGGCCGCCCGACCGAGTCTTCGCCTGGGCCTCCTCGATCTCGATCGCGAGGAGTTCCATGCGAGTCAGGTCGTCGTCGCTGGCCGGCTCGTAGTCCTGTTCTGGATGCCGCCCCGGGAAGTAGCGCTCGGTCGTGGCCTCGAGGATGCGGCGCTTGCGAGTCAGGTCGGAGACCCGGTGGCAGCGTCCGAAAACGACCACGCTGCGGTAGTTGGCCGAATGGTTGGGCCCGGTCTTGGAGGCGACCAGACCGTCGAGCAGGGCCACCGAGACGGCGACCGGGCGGCCGTCCTCGAGGCCGCGCAGCGTGCCGTTGCCGGGGGAACCGTGGATGTAGATGTGACCGGCCTCGTACAGATAGAAGAACGGGATCGTGCGCGGCTCGCCGCCTTCCACGTAGGCGACGTGCGCTACCAGCCCGGCCCGCAGGAATTCCTCGATCCGGTCCGGAACGGCGCGATCGGGGTGCCGGCGGATGAGCGTTCGATCCGTGTGCGGCTCGGGGACGGGGTAATCGTGGCGGGCTGTCTTGTCGTCCATGGCGCCAGCTTATCCCGCGGCCGAGCGGTTAGCGAGGGTTCCCGGCGCCGCGGCCGCCGCCTCGGGGCGTGGTAGCGTGGTCTCGTGCCCAGTTCGCGCCTGTACGTGACCGACGCCATCGTCCTCTCCCGCTTCGACTACGGCGAGGCGGATCGAATCATGACGCTCCTCACTCCGGTCCACGGCAAGTTCAAGGCGATAGCGAAGGGCGTGCGCCGGCCGACGAGCCGGCTGGGAGGTGCGCTCGAACCGCTCGCCGAGCTGCGGGTGGCCCTGGCCCGCGGCCGAACCTTCGACGTCGTGACACAGGTTGAGGTCACGCACGCCTGGTTGAGCCTGCGCGACTCCCTGGAGTCCGCGGCCACGGCCTGGTACCTCGCCGAGCTGGCCGACCGCTCCCTGGAGGAGCGCCACGAGGCCGAGGGGTTGTACGCGCTGCTGCGCCGCGCCTACGAGCTCCTGGACGCGGGCATGGACGCGGGCCGGGTCGCGCGCTGGTACGAGATGCACCTCGCGGACGAGCTGGGCGTCCGGCCCGAAGTGGACCGCTGCGTCGAATGCGACCGAATGCTCGAGGCGGATGAGAGCTTCCGCTGGGTGCCTCCGCTCGGCGGCGCGCTGTGCTACCGCTGCCCGGGACCGTCGGCAGAGCGGGCCGGCCTGTCGGTGGATGCGCTCAAGCTGCTGAAGGCGTATCAGCGTCTCGATGTGGAGGCGCTGGCGGCGCTCCGTCTCCCGTCCACTGTGGAACGCGAGGTCGAAGGGGCAATGCGGGACTTCCTGCGCGTCTCCCTGGAGCGCGATGCCCGCTCGCTCGAATTCCTCGACGAGGTGCGTCGGGCCGTAGGCCCTGACCCTGAGATCAGGCGGGGATAGACAGGAGTCGCGGGCACACGGCTTTCCTTCGTGCTCGGGAAACGATCTCGTCGGTCCTGAGGGGAATCGGGCTCGTCAAAGCTCGGCCCTCAGCTAACGACGGCTGAAGCTGAACCCGCCGAACAGGAGGAGCAGGATGATGACGATGAGCAGGAGTTCCATCGGGGACCTTCTTTCGCTCTCAGGTTGCTCGTCTTCATTCGACGGCGCGAGGATGGAAACCCCCAACCCGGCTGGTCAGGCGCGGATACGCTGGGCCGGTGGTCCAAACCCCGATCTCAGGCGGGCTTAGGGCCTGACCGCGTCGCCGACTCGGTGGATGAGGACTGGCGGTATGCCCACAGCCGCGCCTGCATCAGCCCGACCGCCTTGCCTGCCGAAGTCGCAGTCTCGCTCAGGTCCAAACCCAGATGCCCCTGCTGCAGGCGCAGATCCAGGCGCAGTGCCAGCTTGCGGAAGAAATTGAGCTTGTGGGTGGCCAGGAACACGGCGGGCTGCGCCAGCTGCACGAGCACGACATGCGTGCGCATGAATGGGCTCCACCGCAGCTGCCCAACTCCAATGAGCGCCACGTCCTTCCAGAACACCGGGCCGATGCCAGGGAACGACTCGAATCCCGGGTCCCCGAGCAGGAGGCAAACCTGCATCCTGACCCTTCGAACGCTCTCCGCCCCCAGGAGGACGCCGCCGACCACGAGCACAATGCTCACCACGACCGGCATCCCGATGACCGTCGTGTCAAGTCCAATCGCGACGATGGCCGCGCCTATGAGAACACCCAGGAACTTGCGGGTGCGATCGTACGGGATTGCGTCGCAATCCCCCAGGACCGGGTGCTGGACGTTCATGTCGTCAGCCTGCCTCTGGTATTTCGCCCCCGATGCTTGCCCGCCCATTATCTCCCCGCGTGAGGGCACAGGCGAGTCCTCCGCACGACTTTCGGCCTGCCGTCGACCACGGCTGCCTTGATCGCCCAGACGGCCAGGATGACGCCGGCGGCGCCTTGCGCCACCCCAGCAGCTGACTCCCGGAGGCCATGTCGCCGCGCCTCAGGTACACACTGAAGGTGCCAAGCGGGGCCTCGCTATCTCGAAGAGGAATCTCAACCTGGTCCTGCCCGAGTCGTCGTAGATGGCGATCGCCGGCCCAAGGACGGGGTGATCGGTCCTGGACTCGATCGGATGGCCGAAGGCCACCGGCTCTTCCTATCCACGGTTCGCCGCGGGCTCGGGCGCTCCTGCCACGATGACCGCTCGTCGCCGTCTGCGCGCCCGGGCCCCGCGCTCGTGCGAGAATTGCGCCCGAGGGTTCGACCGTTCGACTGCTCGACCGTTTCGCACGCTCGACCGCCCGCCCGGCTCCGTTCGACAACCTGATCGCAGGAGGCCTCCGCCGCCTCTGCCCGAGGAGACAATCGTGACCGCCGCAAAGCCGACAACTCCGGCCGACGACCCAGGACCGTCCGTCGCCAACCTGGAAACGATTGTCTCGCTGTCCAAGCGGCGTGGCTTCATCTTCCCGAGCTCGGAGATCTACGGCGGCATCAACGCCGTGTGGGACTACGGGCCAGTCGGCGTCGAGCTGAAGAACAACGTCAAGCGGGCGTGGTGGCGGGCTATGGTCCAGGAGCGCGACGACATCGTCGGCCTGGACGCGGGAATCATCATGGCGCCCCAGGTCTGGGTCACTTCCGGCCATGTCGCCAACTTCAGCGACCCGTTGGTCGAGTGCACCACGTGCCGCCGCCGCTACCGCCTCGACGAGCTGCCCGGTGCCGAGAACCTGACCAACACCGAGCTGGCCGACCCGACCGTCGTCGACCGTATGGGCCTCAAGTGCCCCGCGGACGGCGGCCCGCTCTCCGCGCCGCGCCGCTTCAACCTGATGTTCAAGACGCATATGGGCCCGGTCGAGGAAGACGGCAACGAAGTCTACCTGCGCCCGGAGACGGCCCAGGGCATCTACGTGAACTTCCGCAACGTCCGCGAGACGAGCCGCAAGAAGCTGCCCTTCGGCATCGCCCAGATCGGCAAGGCCTTCCGCAACGAGATCAGCCCCGGCAACTTCGTCTTCCGGATGCGCGAGTTCGAGCAGATGGAGATGCAGTACTTCGTCAAGCCGGAGACGGCGGCCACGGTCTTTGAAGAGTGGTTGCCGCGGCGGCGGGCCTGGTACGAGCGCTACGGCGTCGCGCCCGAAAGGCTGCGCTTCCGCGAACACCGGCCCGACGAGCTGGCCCACTACGCCAGGAAAGCGAAGGACATCGAATACCGCTTCCCGTTCGGCTGGAAGGAGCTCGAAGGAATCCACAACCGCGGCGACTGGGACCTGGGCCGCCACCAGCAGGCGACCGGCGAGAACCTGGAGTACTTCGACCCGGCGACCGAGGAGCACTACGTGCCCTGGATCGTCGAGACCTCGGCCGGGGGCGACCGCGCGGCATTCACGTTCCTGATCGACGCCTATCGCGAGGAAGAGGTCCGCGGCGAGAAGAGGGTCGTCCTCGGCTTCAACGCGGACCTGGCGCCGTACAAGGTGGCGGTCCTGCCGCTGCTCAAGAAGCGCGACGAGATCGTGGAGAAGTGCCACGCTCTCCGCGACGACCTGGCCAAGGACATCCTGGCGGTCTACGACGACACGGCCGCGATCGGCAAGCTGTACCGGCGCCAGGACGAGATCGGGACGCCGTGGTGCGTCACGATCGACGTCGACTCGCTCGAGGACGGCAAGGCCACGGTCCGCGACCGCGACTCGATGGAGCAGGTTCGGGTCGATCTCTCGCAGGTGAAGCCGCTCATCCTCGAGCGACTGGCCAAGGCGCGGGGCTAGTGTCTTCGCGCGGCGCGGCTGGCCGGGCCTGACGATGGCCGCGCCCGTCGGCCTCGACTGCGCGCTCAGGCTCGGGGCCGGGCGCGTTCGACTCTGGGCTCTTGGTCTATTCGCCATGGGTGTGGTGCCGATCGTCGGCGCTCCGTTCAACCACTGGCTCGACTGGGGGGCCTTGTGGGCGGCCGGCGCGACGGCCGGTGGGCCGGACTTGGTCGATGCCGTGCGCCATGTGGCTTGGCAGACCGCGCACGGGGTTTCGGCGGCCTTCTTCGCCTATCCGCCGGTCGCGGCGTGGCTATTCTGGCCGTTCGCTCAGCTTCCGGTCGACGTCTCGTTCTGGATCCAGGCCCTGGTGATGGTGGCCTGCCTGGCCGCGGCGGGTTTCGTGGCGGCGCGCGTCTACGGCCTGACGCCCGAGCTCGCCGTCCTGGCGTCGCTCGCCTGGGCTCCGTCCACGGCGTCGATCGTTACCGGGCAGAACGCGCCGTTCGCGCTGCTCGTGGCGATGGTGGCGATCTGGGGGCTGGCGAGCGGGCGCTGGTGGGTCGCGGGCTTGGCGGTCGGAGTGCTGTGGTACAAGCCGACGCTGGCGCTCGGGTTCGTGGCGCTGTTCCTGGTCCGCGGCCGATGGCGCGAGCTGGGCGTGGTCGTCGCCGCAGGCGGAGTGGCGTTTCTGCTCTCCGTGGCCGCGGCCGGCGGCGATTGGGGCTGGCTGGGCACGTGGCTCGAGGGCGCACGGACGTGGCTGCCGGCCGACGCCGCGAAGAACGCGGACAAGGCGATCAGCCTGCCCGGGCTGCTGGGGCGATTGCCCGTGCCGTGGTTCGTGCCGGCTCTCGGTGGAGTGGCCTTGGCCGTGGCCGCGATCCCGGGGCTACGAAGGGCCGGGATCGTGGAGGCGGCATCGGCGGCGTGCCTGATCGGCCTGGCGGCGGGGCCGCGCGCCTGGGGCTACGAAGCGGCGCTGGCTTTCCCGTTCATGTGTTGGGTCATCGCCGGCGGAGTGGGGGAGCCGTGGCGGACGCGCATCGTCGTGGCGGCCTACCTCGGTAGCCTGCTCTGGCTCTTCTCGTTTGCCACGCAGGTCAGCTCGGTGGCGGTGATCGTGCTCGCCGCGGCCGCCTGGTGGATCTGGCGGTGGCGGCCGCGGCCGTGGTCGTGGAGGCGCCCGGGCGTCGTCCCGTGAGCAGCCGTGACCCAGGATCGGGTCTCTGCCGTCGGCTCGCGCCCCTGCGGCCGGCGGTCAGGCGGCGCTGCCCAGCCGTGGCCGCAACGAAGAGCGGCCTATTCGGGCGGGCGTTGCCCAACTTCACCCCGGGCGATGCAAAGCGACCCTGCCGCCGGCCCAGCCGGCTCGCGATGCCTCGGGCGGTCGTTCGCGGGTCTCGTGTGAGCGTGGACGCGACCTGGCCGGTACCCCTGCGGCCTGTCAGCAGGCTCAGTTGCTGTTTAGCAACTCCCCCGGCGAAGATGGGCAAGAACGCGGTACGGCCGGTGCCTGCGGCAGTTCCCGCGCCCGCCGTCTCCGCCGCGCCCGCTCCGGCCGGCGCCCGCGAGCCGCGGCGCCTGGGCGCCGGCGAGCCGCGCCAGGGCCCGAGCCGCCCCGTCCTTCTAGCGAGCGGCCACGCCCTCTGCCTCCGCCGTGCCGACCTCCGCCGCGCCGGGAGCCGGACGCTCGCCGCGCAGGTAGGCGTCGATGTTCTGAGCGGCCTTCTTGCCGTCGCCCATAGCCAGGATGACCGTGGCCGCG
>PLOC01000027.1 GCA_003141955.1 Chloroflexota bacterium | reverse complement strand
CCCTCCGGGCGCGCCAGAACAACAGAGTTTCCGGCATTGCCGGAGCGTCGCCGAGGCTACGCGCCTGCCTGATGTCCAAGTCGCTCCTACTCGGCGAGGTCGGTGCCGCGCGACGGGATCTGGTTCGCGTGATGGACGGCTGCCGAAGGCCCCGCCGGAGCTCTGACCGGATCGCAAACGTCGCGGACATCGGTCTGATCGGCGCCGCCCACTGTCCTTCGCCAATGACCGAGCGGGTCAGGCTGCGGCTGGCTGACGGACGCCCCGGCGCCACACGGCACGGATCGACAGGGTGTCCGAGATGGTGGTCGTGGGGTCGCCGTCGACCAGGAGCAGGTCCGCACGGGCGCCACCGACGATCCGACCCCGGTCGGTGAGGCCGAACCGGCGTGCCGGCGTGGACGTGGCCGCTCGCAAGGCCTGCACGGGGGTCAGCCCCGCGGACACGAGCAACTGAAGCTCGTGGTGCACACTCGCGCCGTGCGCCATGCCACCGAAGCCTGGCATGGGCGCCGTGGTGTCGGTCCCGGCAAGGAGGTCCACTCTGGCTGCCCTAAGCGCCGCCACCGTCGCGAGCGCGTCTTCCAGGCGGCCCTGCGGATAAACATTCATGCTGCCGCGGAGGGACTCGAGCCAGGCCGGCGGCAACTTGGCGCTCACTCTCGGGTCGGCGGCGAAGTCGGCGCCCGTGTGGCCGAGCGCGGAGGAGACGACGGTCAGCGTGGGGATGACGAAGGTGTCGGCGTCGGCGATCTCGGACACGAGATCGGGGTGGGAACCATCGACGAACAGGTGTCCGAGGCCGTCGACGCCGGCCCTGACCGCACGTCGCGCGGCGTCGGCCTTGGTGGCGTGGGCGATGATCAGCCGGTTGTGGCGATGAGCCTCCTTGACGGCCGTGGCGAGAACCTCGTCGCTGACCACCGGCAGTCCGGGATAACCGACAACCGTGCCATCCTCGATCAAGATCTTGATGTAGTCGCTGCCGTGCGCGACCTGCTGCTCGATCATCCTCACCGTCTCCTCCGGCGTCGAGCAGAAGGGGAACTCGAAGTCGGGGGAGTCGCTGGCATCGCCGTGCCCGTTGCTCGGTTCGCCGCCTTCGAAGTCGTCGTCTTCCGGCGGGGCGTACTCGGTCGGGTGCCCACCCGGAGCGGTAATCCCCATCCCGGCTGTGCGCACATCGGCGAGGTCATCGCTCTCCGCAGCCACCCTGCGCTGCTGAGCTGGCCAGTAGCCCATCATGTCGAGCTCGGTCGTGACGCCGAAACGCAGGGCCAGCCGGAGGCTCTCCATGCTGGTGTGGCAATGGGAGTCGATCAGGCCCGGCAGGAGGGTCCCCCCGCCGGCGTCGACGACAGTGGCATCGGCCGGCACTTCTCCCCCCGACCCGGCGGATGATGCCGTCGTCGATCAGGACCGTGCTCGTTCCTGTGATCTCTTGGCCATCGAAGACTCGCGCGTTGGTGATGGCGGTGACCATGCTCTACCTTCCTCGTCGGTGCGCCGGCTCGGTGCTCCCGCGTCCTTGGCGTTTGGATCGTGGCGGTCCTTATCGTTGTTAAGGACTTATAAAGGATGAACTTAACGCTGGTAAACTGTCAAGCATGCAGACCGGACTGAAGCGAACTCCCCGCCTGGATCGCGACCAGGTGGCCGAGACGTCCCTGCGCCTGCTTGATGAGGCGGGCCTCGATGGGCTGACCCTTCGAGCCCTGGCGGCAGAGCTGGGCGTCCAGGCGCCAGCCCTCTACTGGCACTTCGCGAATAAGCAGGACCTGCTCGACCACATGGCTCATGCCCTGACGCGGCCGTGGCTGATGGCCGTCCCCGACACGGGCGGACGGCGCTGGGACGACTGGCTTACCGATGTGGCGCGCAGCTATAGAACGCTGCTGCTCTCCCGCCGCGACGGGGCCCGGCTTGTCGCCGGCGCCCGACCGCTCCCTGAAAGCCTCCCACTGCTCGACGGCTGCATCGCCGCCTTCGAAGAGACGACAGGCTGTGGCCCGGGCCAGGCGCTGCAATGCCTCACCACGATCACGACGTTCGTTCGTGGATTCGTCCTCGACGAGGAGGCCGAATTGCTTCGTTCACACGCAGAGCCAGTGGCTCACCCCCACACCGGGGCCGCGCAGATCCAGAAGCACGCCTCGCAGCCGGTGCCACATCTCGATGCCGCGATCGAGGACATCGAATCACCCAATGGCGAGGGCACCTTCGAGTACGGGCTGGGCCTGATCATCGATGGCATTCGCATCGCACTGGGTTGTCACTGATCACGACCTCAAGATGACCGGCGGGTTCGACCACGGGCCCGCCGGTTCTTTCGCTGCCGCGGACCGACATCTACGTGGCCCGCTCGTCGCGGTGGGCCGGCGCCGCGCCGGAGGGCTCGTGGGCGCGGGCAAGTCCTGTGGCACCCGCTCGGCGACGGCGCGCGGGGCGACGGCGCGCGGAACTTGTCGCTCTCACGCGCCCGAACCCCTCCGGGCGCGCCAGTTGCTGCCGAAATCAGCTTGTAGCGGATCCGACAAGCCTGTGTACTCGTCCGGCCCCTCCGTTACACATCGATGCCGAGCGAGGCGAGGTCGCCTGTGGCCGAATTGGCAGCGATGGGCAACCCCTGGTAGGGTAAGTGGCGACCCAGCCCGTCACTCACGCGGCCGCCGCCCCTACAGAATCGGCCGGTTGCCCCGATTTCCGGCCTCGACATGGAGTGGGTATTGCCGTCAGCCAAGAGAAACGCAGCGCATCGTTTCCTCGTCCGTCTTCGCGGGGAAAAGCCCGCCGGGACGGCCGGATTGCGCTATACGCGGCGAGCTCGACTAAGTGGGGAGACCGGGCCAATCGCCGACCCGGCCGCCGACCGGGCCGCCGGGCTCCTCGGCGAGGGGCCACGATTCGCACGAACGCGATCGGGCGTAATCGGGCGGAGGGGCGTGGTCGCAGTGGCGGTCTGCCTGATGCTCGTGGCGACGGCCGTAATGGCCTCGCTGCCGATCGCGCTGCGCGGGACCGCCGCGAACGACGGGACCCCGGCGAACGACG
The DNA here is from genome assembly GCA_003141955.1 of Chloroflexota bacterium. Taxonomy (GTDB): domain Bacteria; phylum Chloroflexota; class Limnocylindria; order Limnocylindrales; family CSP1-4; genus Fen-1039. The sequence goes on along the minus strand of PLOC01000027.1, from coordinate 30,419 downwards.
CGACCGCGGTCGCCGCCATCGGCGCCAGCCAGAGCCCCTCCGACGCTCCGTCGGAAGGCCCGTCCCCGAGTTCGTCTCCCAGCCCGCAGGCCAGCTCCGCCGCGCCGGCCACGGCTCAGCCACGGGTCGGGACGCCGATCCCCGGCTCTGCGTTCCTGGCATACACGGTCCGGGCCGGGGACACGCTCAGCCGGATCGCCAACGCCTTCGGACTGTCGGTCACGACGCTCTATTGGGCCAACAGCATCAACGTTCCGGACCCACAGCTGGTGAAGATCGGCCAGGTCATAGACGTCCCGCCGATGGACGGTCTGGCGATCGCGGTCCCGGCGGGCGCGACGATCCAATCGATCGCCAACAAGTACGGCATCGACACACAGGAGTTGATCGATGCCAACAGCCTCTCCGACACCACCCTCGTCACCGGAGAGCTGCTCCTCGTCCCAGGCGCCGACACTCCGCCACTGCCGGTCAAGCAGCCCGCCGTGCCGCCCCCGCCGAACTGGCTGGGCAAGCTGATCTGGCCGGCTTACAACCACTACAGGATCACCCAGCCCTTCGGCTGCACCGGATTGCCCGGAGAACCGCGGTGGGGGACATGCCGCCACTTCCACGACGGCCTCGACATCGGCGGGCCGACCGGAGTTCCAGTACTGGCCGCCGCCGCGGGCACGGTCATCTACGCCGGCTGGAGGAAGAAGGGGACGGACGGCGCGGCCGGCGGCATCGTGGTGTGGATCTCGCACGGCGGCGGCACGCTGTACACCACCTACAACCATCTTTCGGCCGTAACCGTGAAGATCGGCCAGCGCGTCACTGCCGGGCAGCGTGTCGGCAGCATCGGCGAGACGGGCGCGGCGGACGGTACGCACCTGCATTTCGAGGTGTGGGTCTGCTACCCATGGACGGGCGGGAACATCAGCTGCGCTCGCAACCCGCTCCTCTACGTCAGTCCGAGCCGTCACGTAGCGCCGCCTGCGCCAAAGGCATCCCCATCGCCGACGTCCTGATCCCGGAAATACGAGTGGATTCTTCCGCACCCTGATCGACTAGAAGTCAGCGCTGCCGGGCGTGCGCGGGAAGGGGATGACGTCCCTGATGTTTGCCATCCCCGTGGCGTAGGCCACCGACCGATCAAACCCCAGCCCGAAGCCGGCGTGCGGCACGGTGCCGTACCGGCGCAGATCGCGATACCACCAATACACCGCGGGATCGAGCCCCATCTCGCGAATTCGGGCATCGAGCACGTCGAGGCGCTCCTCGCGCTGGCTGCCGCCGACGATCTCGCCGATGCCGGGGGCGAGCACGTCCATCGCCGCCACGGTGCGTTCGTCGTCATTCAGGCGCATGTAGAACGCCTTGATCTGCTTCGGGTAGTTGACGACCACCACCGGCCGCTTCGCGTACTCCTCGCAGAGGTATCGCTCGTGCTCGGCCTGCAGGGCGACGCCCCACTCCACCGGGAACTCGAACGCGCGGCCCGATCGCTTCAGGACCTCGATGGCCTCCGTGTACTCCATTCGCGCGAAGCTCGACTTGACGAAGTCCTCGAGCCGCGAGACTGCCTCCTTGTCGATCCGTTCGGCGAAGAACGCCATGTCGTCGGCGCGCTCGTCCAGGACCGCCCGGAAGCTGTACCGAAGCAGATCCTCGGCCAGGTCCGCATCGGCCGTGATGTCGGCGAACGCGATCTCGGGTTCGACCATCCAGAACTCCGAGAGGTGCCGGCTGGTGTTCGAGTTCTCCGCGCGAAAGGTTGGCCCGAAGGTGTACACCCGCGAGAGCGCCAGGCAGTAGGTTTCGACGTTGAGCTGGCCGGATACCGTTAGGTACGCCGGCTTGCCAAAGAAATCCTGGGAGAAGTCGATCGAGCCCTCGGGCGTGCGTGGGAGGTTGGCCAGGTCGAGGGTCGAAACGCGAAACAGCTCTCCCGCGCCTTCCGCATCGCTGGCGGTCAGGATCGGCGTGTGGACCCAGTAGAAGCCGTGCTCATCGAAGTAGCGATGCATGGCCATGGCGAGACAGTGGCGAACCCTGGCAACCGCGCCGAAGGTGTTCGTTCGCACACGCAGGTGGGCGACCTCACGCAGGTATTCGAACGTGTGCCGCTTCTGTGAGATGGGGTAGCTCTCCGGATCGTCCACCCACCCGACCACGACGACAGAGTCCGCGAGGAGTTCGACAGCCTGCCCTTCGCCCTGCGAGTGAGCGACCGTGCCGGTGACGGTGACGGCGCAGCCTCCGGTCAGATGCAGGATCTCCTCGTGGTAGTTGCCGAGCGTTGCCGGGGCCACGACCTGGAGGGCGTCGAAGCAGGAGCCGTCGTGAACGTGCAGAAACGAGAGCCCGGCCTTCGAATCGCGACGTGTCCGGATCCAACCCCGGACCGTCGCGCGCGCGCCGACCGCCGTCCGGCCCGCGAGGATATCGACGACTCGGTCTGCCTGCGGCATGAGGTTCTCCTTCCGGCTTCGAGGAGCGCGCAGTGTCGGGCCGTGATCGTGGAGACAAGTGTTCGGCGGCGTGACGCCGACACCAGCGTCGAGTCGGTCCCTATGGTTGATACAGGTCGGCTGAGGCAAGGACTTCGCCGTTGGCATCGTCGCCCCCTGCGATGAGGACGCGGCCGTCGGGCAGCAGGGTCGCGGTATCCTCCAGGCGCGCGACGGTCATGGAGCCGGTCCGGCTGAACTTGCCGCTCGTCGGGTCGTACAGCTCCGCCGACGCGAGAGCGGTGTATCCACCGCTGGCGTTGGAGGTGCCATCAGTGCCTCCGGCGATGAGTACGTTCCCGTCGCGCAGCAGCGTGGCGGTGTGCTCGGATCGATCGGTGGCCATCGAGCCGGTCATGCTGAACTTGCCGCTCGCGGGGTCGTACAGCTCGGCCGAGGCGAGCTGCAGCGTTTGCTCCACTCCTCCGACGATGAGTACACGTCCGCCGGGGAGGAGGGTNNTCGGCGAAAGCGTCATATGTCGACGTCCCGAAGGTGATGGTGGTCCCTCCGGCGACGAGGACCCGGCCGTCGGGGAGCAGGGTCGCGGTGTGAGCCTCGCGAGGATGGGCCATCGACCCCGTCGGGCTGAAGGTACCGCCGGCCGGGTCGTACAGCTCCGCCGACTCGAGAGCCGGACCACCAAAGGCGACTTCGGCCCCTCCGACGATCAGGACGCGGCCATCGGACAGAAGCGTGGCGGTGTGCAGCTGGCGAGCGGCACCCATCGATCCGGTCGGGCTGAACGTGCCGCTCGTGGTGTCGTACAGCTCCGCGGAGGCGAGACCCTTGCCGGAGCTGTCCTGTCCTCCGGCGATCAGGACGCGGCCATCGGACAGCAGGGTCGCGGTGTGGTAGGCGCGGGCCTCCGTCATCGATCCGGTCGGGCTGAACGTGCCGCTCGTGGGGTCGTACAGCTCCGCCGTGGCGAGTGCTCCCGCGCCGCCCGACCCTCCGGCAATCAGGACGCGGCCATCGGACAGCAGCGTGGCGGTGCTGCCGTCGCGGGCCGTCGCCATCGACCCGGTGGCGCTGAACCCGGTAGGCCCCTGGGCGAGCGTCGCGGTGGGCTCGGCCGCGCTCTCGCCGGGTGGCGTGTTAGTCGTGGGCTCGGCCGACTGAGTGTTAGTCGTGGGCTCGGCCACTGGCGATGAGGAGCTCCCGCCGCATCCGGCGAAGGCAGCGGCGGCGAGCAGGCCCGCCAGACCCAGGCAGGTCGCCCGATGGAACGAACCGTCGCGCACCGGGCGGTTCGAGAGACGGATCGTCATCTCCTGGCTCCCGCTACCAACGAACTGGCCTCCGCGAAGAGGGCTCCGTGTCTGGGTCGTGACGGACGGCCCGACCCAGCCAATCTAGCACCTGCGCGACAAGGGGCAGGTTCGGCCCCAGAGTCAGTCAGGCCTCTTTCGCGACAGCCGCAACCGCGCTCGCCAGGCCCTGCTCGTAGGCCGCGATCAGGCGGTCCCACCGGGCATCCATCTCGGCGTCCACCTTCTTTCGGACGGGGTCCGCGTCGAACCAGGCGACTGTTCGCCGGATCCCCTCCGAGTAGGGCGTCACGGCGCGGAAGTCGGGCACGAAACGCTTGATCTTGGTGGTGTCGAAGACGGCGCTCACGGACTTGTCGCCCAGGAGCGTGCCGCTCCACTCCGGCAGGCAGGCCGCGATGAAATCGGACGCGATGTGGACGATTCGCGCTTCCACACCCGCCGCGGCAGCGGTCTGCCGATAGATCTCGTCCCAGGTCAGAACCTCGTCGGACATGATGTTGAAGGCATGGCCGATCGCCCCGCGGCGTCCCAGCAGGCCCACGAAGCCCACCGCAAAATCGCTGTTGTGGGTGATCGTCCAGAGCGACGTGCCGTCGCCGGGCACGATGAGCGGCTTCCCCGCCCGCATCCGCGCGATCGCCGTGAAGGGCCGTTCCCAGCTGTTCACCGAGAGTGGCACCTGCGTGTCGCCGTACGTGAGCGACGGGCGGACGATCGTGACCGGGAACCCGTCGTCGCGGTACGCCCGCATCAGGCGCTCCTCGCAGGCGATCTTGTTCTGCGAGTAATCCCAGAATGGGTTCGCGAGCGGCGTGTCCTCGCGAATGATCCAATCGCCGAGCGGTTTCTTGTAGGCGCTCGCGGAGCTGATGAAGATGAACTGGTCGGCCCGGTCGCGGAAGAGCCGCAGGTCGCGCTCTATGTCCTCGGGCGTGTACGCGATCCAGTCCACCACCACATCGAACCGGTGGCCGGCCAGCGCTCGCTCGGTCTCCCTTTCGTCATGCAGGTCGGCGACGAGCGACGTTGCGCCGCGCGCCCGGTCCGGATCGCTGCCGCGATTCAGGATGAAGAGCTCCACGCCGCGCTCCACGGCCAAACGCGTGCAGGCGCTGCTGATCAGGCCGGTGCCACCGACGAACAAGACCTTCATGCTCGGTCTCCTAATGTGGGCGAACGCAGCTACGCGGCCTTGCGCCGCCTCGGGCCTGATACCGGGTCGGGGCTCGAGGCCAGCGTGGCCGGCGTGAGGGCGGCTGGGGGCGGGGCGGGCGCGCCGGGCGTCGGGGTCGGCTTTGGAGTCTTCGCACGCCCGATCTGCAGGAGTCCGTCGACCTTGCCGTAGTGAGAAACCCAGGTGTCGTGATGGATCACCTTGCCGGTCGAGTCGGTCACGGTACGGGTCCTGGACGTAGAGAAACCGGCCGTCGGGTACTCCGCGCGGTTCTCCTGGCCCGGCTTCAGCGTGGTCACGTACTCCGTGCGATCGACAGCCCGCACGACGTTCGCCTTGTACGCGGCGCTGAAGGTGACCTTCCGGTCGAGTGGCAGACTCCACAGCTGGAACGTGATCGTGCTCTTGGACCCGTAAGTCGTATAGCCTCGAATCACGATTGGGTTCGGCGTGTCGTTGGTCCACTTCAGATCCCACGTCTGGCCGCCGCTGGAATACACGGTGGCGTCGAGTCCGATCGGATAGCGGTCGATGTAGTAGAAGTGCGGGTGCCTTTCGTCGATCTCGAGCCCGGCCCGCGCCGCCGCGTTGAACATGGTCGTCGACACCGAGCAGATGCCACCGCCCATGGCACCGGTGTGGTTGCTCCTGCCGTTCTCGATGACGCCGCCGAGCGTGTACCCATGAGCCCGGTCAACCGGGCCTATGGCCGCCAGGAAACTGAACCGCTGGCCCGGGGCGACGATCTGGCCGTTGAGGGTATTGGCCGGGACGCGGATGTTCACGCCGTAGCCGTTGGTTATGCCCGGGTAGAAGACGGTCGTCCAGCTGCCAATGATGACCATGCCGCTCAGGCTCTCGGGCGTGATGCGAGGGGAGATCGGGGCCTGAACGATGGCAACGGTGGGACCCGGGTTCCCGCCCGAGGCAAGGCTGCCGAGGTACGCGACGATGGCCTGCGAAGTCGCGGCCACGTCGATGCCTTCGCCGTCCTTGCCGTTCTTCACGCCGGTCGGCTTACCCGATTTGTCGAAGACGACGGACGGCTCGACTGGTTTGGTGGCGACCTGCGGCGCGAGGGCGGACAGGTACGCCTGTATCGGCGCCGGATCGATGAAGGCACCGTAGCTGCCATCGGCCCTGGTGCCGAAAACGATCGAGCTGCGAACCGTGTCCGCCGCAATGGAATAGGTCGTGGCCGGGATCGCGGTCTTGCCGGTGCTCGGGCTCTGGGCCTGCGCGTCGCCGCCCCACGCGAGTGTGACGTCGACGGCCATCCGTTCGGCTTCGGTGACCGCGGCCTGGGCATCCGCGTCGCTGACCTGGGGGTCGAGCGCCACGAGAGCGCCGCCCGCCTGGAAAGCGGCCGGCGCGTCAGGCTGCGTCAGGCCGTCGACGATCGCGCTGGAGACCGCCTTCTCGTCGATGATGTGCCCGAGCGTCGCCGGCGAATAGCCGTATATGGCGTTCTGAGCGGTGGCCTGCGCGTCCCGCGGAAGAACCTGGGTCGTGCTGAGCAGTTGGCGCACGCGGGTCGCTACGGCCATCGGGTCGACGCGGACCGCGACCGGGACGGACTCGCCGTTGATCGCGGATCGGAGCATGAAGACGGCGTCGTCGATCGGATTGCCGGTGTGCCCGACCCGCATCGCCGCGTCGGCCATGAATTCCACATCGGGTACGCGGCCGGCCTCCTGGTACGTGATCGTCGACACACCGACCGGCGTGGTGACCTTGATCTCGCCCTCGGCAAGGTAGGCGTAGTCGGTCTTCAGCCTGGCGATCAGCTGATCGCGGCTAAGGCCGGAGACGTCGACCGAACCGACCCGGACGCCGGGGACGACCCGGTTCGAGTACGCATTGAAGGCAGCCAGGGCCGCCGCCGTGACCAGAAGGAGGGTCGCGATCAGGCCGATGGCGAACGCCAGGGCAAGCCTGGCCAACCGCAGGAATCGGGCGTGGGCAGATCCTGGCCGTGCGAGCGGCCCTCGGAGTTCGGGTGCGAGCCTGGGCGCGACGGCGACGGCGGAACCTGCCAGCGACGTCGACTCCCACCTGATGGGCTCGCCCGAAGCCGGCTGTTCGGCAGGCTCGCCCGGCGCCGGGCCGAAGATCTCATCGACCAGGTCCAGCTCGTCCGTTGTCACGTTGGTCCCCCTCTAGCCCGTCGATCGACTGGCGTCATGAAAGCACCGGACGCGTAAGCATGCGGATCGGATCCCCAGTGTTCGCGGTGCGACAGACGCGCCGCCCCAACGACACGTTACGACGCCCGCTCATTCCTGACCAGATGCCACTTACCGTTTGCGCGCGCCCGGTGCCCTCCGGGCCCTGCCGGTCCGCCTCGACCGGCCGCTGATCCGGTAGCCTTCGCGCGATGGAACGCGCAGCTTTTGCCGAACGCCCGGTCCTCGGATACGGGAATATTCGCGTACGATCGCGGGACGCGACGTCGACGTTCCACGAGCACAGTTCGCGCCACGATCCATCCCTCGGCTTCGGTCGGTCGTCCAGGTCAGCCAGGAGAGAATCAATGAGCGTCCATTTCGTGCACGTCCCGCATCCGCGCATCGCGCAGCGCAAGAAGTCGGGGCCACCGAAGACGACGGACGAGCACGTCGGCTTCAACGGCAAGATCGCCCTCATCCTCACGACGGTCGTGGGGACGATGTGGTGTGCCTACGCCTTCGCGCTCCTTGCACTCGTCGCGCTGCCGTCGGCCACCGGCAGCCCGCTTTTGCTCATTCAGTGGGTCAGCCAGACGTTCATCCAGTTGGTCATGCTCTCGGTCATCATGGTTGGCCAGAACATCCTCTCCCGCGCGTCGGACAAGCGGGCCGACATGACCTACCAGGATGCTGACGCTACGTTCCATGAGTCCGAGCAGATCCAGGCGCATTTGCTCGATCAGGACCACGCGATCAACGAACTGCTGGACAAGATTGCTGGCCTGGAGGCATCTCTCATCAAGGCGAAGCAGGCCTGATCCCGTCGCCGCGGCCGTACCGGCCGGCTGCCGGTCGCGGGGGGCCGCCGTCCTTTGCCTACGACCGCCCGAACGCCGCTCTGACGCGCGGCGTGGTCAGATACCAGAGGGCGACGCCGGCGATGACGATGGCGACGCTGTGGCGGACGAACTCGAGCCGGCCGAGCTGGAGTGCTTCGACGTGCCCGAGTTTGACCTGATCGAGCGGCGCGCCCTGTGGTTCGGAGGCGATTATGATCGCCAGGTCGTCAGCTTCTGGCGCGGCGCCCACCCGCGCGGGCCTCGCTGGGCTTTCAGGGAGTGGGACCTGCCCGGCCTGCGGACTGCGGTGCACGTCGACGGCAAGCTCAACGGGCTGGAACAAGCACGGCGTCACGGAGACTCACGTGCCGGAGTGCTTCACGTACGTGCACTTCTCGGACAGGGCGGTCGAAGAGTTGTAGGCGGCCGGCCGACCTTGGGCCGGCGCGATCGCTCGGGCGCCGTGTCGCCCCGGGCTTAGGGCACCTCCGGCGGGGCGCATTTGCGCCGCTCGCTAGTGTTCCCTTGTGCCGAGCCGGCCGATTTTCGGCCGCCTGTCAACGCGAGAGGCGCCTGGGGCCCTCTTATGTGAGTGAAGGGAGCCAACGTACTCGTGGGGGTACGAGACAGGTTCGATGCCGACTACAACAAGTTCTTCTCGGATCTCACGAGGCTCTGCCGGGCTCTCGGCGCTGGCGCCAGCGCCGAGGACATCGCCCAGGACGCCATCCTTCACGCGCGCGAGCATCAACACCAGCTCCGCGACGAATCGAAGCTCGAGCCGTGGCTGCGCCGCATCGCTGCCAGGCGAACCTTCGAGCACCTCCGGCGCCAGAAGCGCCGCGAGTCCGAAGAGACCGTGGTTGCCTTCCTGCCGTCCGATCCTTCTCTCTCGATCGACGTCTCGGCGGCGATCACCCGCCTGCCGGAACGCGAGCGCGTGGCCGTGGTCCTGGTCTACGCCCTCGGGTACGAGCAGGAGGAGGCCGCAGCGGTGATGAACGTCACCCGCGGGACCGTGGCCACGCTGCTCCACAGGGCGCGCCGCCATCTGGCCGAAGGCCTTGTGGGCTACGCCCTGGAGAGGGACCTTCCGTGAGCCCCATGTCAGGCCACGTCTCATCCGATCGCCTGGGCGATGCCGCCCGGCACGGCGGGGTCGACGTCCTGCGCGAAGCCGAGAGCCGACACGTCGCGGGCTGCGATCGGTGCCGGCACCTCTACGCCGGCTACCGTCTCACCGACCGCCTCCTCGCCGCTTCGTGGCGCGACGTCAAGCTGCTGCCCGCCGCGGTGGCCCGGCCGTCGCGGCTCGGCGCCCTGGCCGACTTCGTTCGAGGCCTGGATGCACGCTCGCTCGCTCCGGCGCTTGCCGCCATCGGCATCGTTGCCCTGATCGGCGCCGCCCTGGCGGTGCCGCGGCTCATCCCCGTCCCGCCACCCGCGAGTACTCACTCGCCAATCGCTTCGGTCACCACGTCACCCTCGGCTTCAGCGCCCGCGGTCAGCACGGTTTCGCCCTATGGCTCCGGGCAGCCGCCGCAGTCGCCGGGCGCACAGGCATCTGGCCCCGGCGGCCCGGGCTCCTCATCTGCCCCTGGGACGACGCCCGCGCCCACGGCCGCGGGATCGCCAGGCAAAACGACCCTCGCCGTCACGAAGGTCGGCGGCACGCCCATCGCATGGTCGCCCGACGGCGCGCATCTCCTGATGTGGGGACCGGGCTCCGGGCACACGCTCCAGATCCGCGACGCCGCCGGACATCTCATCGGCACCGCCACGGCGGACGCGGCGGCCTGGGTGAGCTCGTCGACCATCGCGATCGCGACCCATTCGCCAATCGCCTCGCCGAGCGCATCTCCAAGCGGCCCGGCCCACCACGGCAAGGGCGGTCCCGGCCCGAGCAGCGGCGTCACCGTCGGCGGTGAGACCGTCAGCATCATCGGCCTGAGCGGCCACAAGGTCGCCACGCTCCCGGGCAGCTACGCCTTTGGCGGCGGCCTGGCAGGTGGAATGATCGTCGGGAGCGGCACCGGCGAGTTCACGATCGCCAGTCAGGGCGGCGGGGGCCCGTACGGCTGGAGCTTCGTCCTCTGGAATGGCTCCGTCAGCGCCGTTCAGGACGGCCTGCCGATTGCCTTCTCGCAGGACGGCCACAGTCTGGCGGTGCTTCATCCGTCGAGCGTCTCCGGCGGCGCTGTCACGGGCTGGCTCGAGATCATGGCTGTCCCGTCGATGAACACCGTGTCGTCGTTCACCCACTCGATCCTTCGAGTCGGGAGCGGCAGCCTGGGCTCGCCCTACGGCTTCGACGCCGCCTTCAGCCCGGGCGGCGGGTACCTGCTCGCCTCGGGAACGCTGGTCAATCTGTCGAACGGCTCCACGGTGACGACGGGCAAGGGCGGCTGGCTGCCCGACGGAACGCTGGTCACAGCTTCCAACGCCGGATTGCTCCGCTGGCAGGGCACGCATTCCAGCCTGGACTCCCGCTTCCCGGGCATGGGCACCGTCGAAACCTCACGCCACGGAGAGCTCATCTACTTCTACGGCGACAGTCGACCTCCGCTCCTGCTGGACACGAACGGGTCGCTGGACGCCCTCGCCCTGCCGGGCGTTCGCTCGATCGGAGCTCTGCTCATCTCCCCCAACGGGCGAGCGATCGCCTTCGACGGCCGGGCCACGGACGGATCGTCGATCACAGCCGTGGCCGCGCTCCCGTGAGGTGCGATGACAAACGGGCGCCGCGCGATGCCTCGCGACCGGCACGACAGGTCGCAGCCGTAAAACCAGCTCACCAGGCCACCCACCACCACAGCCGTTGCAAAGCGGAGGAGTCCAGATGAAGCATCGAAACCGAAATACGCTGGCGGCGCTGCTCGCTGTCGGCCTGCTCGTCCTCTCGGCCTTTGGTAGCACCGCCCTGGCGCATGGCGGTCCCGGCCAGGGCCCCGGCTTCGGCGGTCACGACCCGGGTTCCACCCCGAAGGCCCACCCGACCCAGAAGGCGAAGCCCAGCCACGCCGTCAACACATCCGCGCCCAGCTTGCATCTCCCCAGCCCGAGCAACTGCAGCAAAGCCCCGGCACCCACCGGTTCGCCGGTTCCGACCGCCGCCCCGACCGTAGCGCCCGCGGGCAAGGTCAATCCGAACGGCAAGCCCGCAGGAGTGTTCGATCTCGATCTCTCGAGGATTGCCGATGGCTGGGGCCGCACATTCGACAAGACCGTGCAGGCCGAGCTCTGCTCTGTCCAGACGATCCAGACCGCAGCCGACAAGAAGATCGCCTCGCAGATCAAGTCGCTTGGGAGTCTGGACGTCCGGGTGGGCAAGATCACAGGTCTCTCGTCCGCCGATCAGGCAGTCCTCACGGGCGAGATAAACGGGCTCATCGCTAGCCTGAATGCGCTCAAGGCAAAGATCGACGCCGAGACGACCCTGGCCGGCGCCCAGGCCGATCTCGTGACCCTGTCCAATGACTCCGTCTACGCCCGCTCGATCGGCTACCAGGTGAGGCTCATCGCTTGCGCCGAGTCCGCCATCGCGCAGGGCCCGAAGCTCCAGACTCTGGCAACCACCCTGGCGGGTCAGATCGCGGCCGCGCCTTCCGGCATCGACACCGCCAAGGCCCAGACCTACCTGACCGACATGAATGCGAAGATCGCCGCTGCCGAGGCCCTGGCCGGGCCGCTGCCGGCGAGCCTGCTGGCTCTCACGCCGGCTCAGCTCCAGGCGGGCAAGGGCAATCCGACGATCGCCAAGGCAGGCGCCGATCTGTGGCAGGCGTCCTTCGACCTTTGGAAGGCCCACAACGACGCTGGGATCATCGCCTGGATCCTGGCCGGCAAGCCCGCCCCCAGCCACCACAAGTCACCGGCGCCCTCGACCACGCCGGCTCCTTCGCCAACGCCTGCTCCATCCGCTACCCCGGTCTGAGCAAGCCCCACCGCCGGGCCTCGCCCCGGCCTGCCGTCACGCCGTCGCCTCACCCCTCGGGCGACGGCGCGACGGCGTCTGACGCGACCCCCCTGGCCGATGAACTTCTCGAGCGCCTTCCCATCCGCGGCCGAGAGACGGCCGTGGCGCGACTTCAGCTCGAGTTCGGGGGCGTTCGTCTTGCCCGCCAGAGCCGCCCGCATCTTCGGGAACTGGCTGCCGGTCGCGAGCAGGTAGGTCGTGAAGAGGGCGACGCGCGGTCGCTTCGTCTCGGGCATGTCTCGTACGAAGGCCAGCCAGGGATCGTCCGGGTGCTGGAGGACTACGAAGAGGCCGCTCGTCCAGCAGCCCAGAAGCAGGTAATCGGCGTCGGCCAGGGTCGCGAAGTCGCAATCGCCCACGGACGCCACGCTGGCCTGGACCCCATGTTGCGCCAGGAACGCGCCGATATCCTCGCCGTATCGGCGGGTCACGCCCGAATGGCTGCGATAGACCACGACCGCCCTGCTCACCGTGACCTCCCTGTCTGCGCTCGATTCCGCCAAAGGCTCGCGACGGCTCCCGGCCCGGACCAGTGCCTTCGGTCACAGTCGATCTGACCCTGCGCCGCGGCGCGGCCCGATGCGAAACTGTCGAGCATCGACCACGGCCATAGGGGATCGAATGACCACCAAGAAGCAGATCGACGACTTCCTCGCACTCAAGCGCATCGCCTTCGTGGGCGTCTCGCACAACCCCAAGGAGTTCTCGTACGCGCTCTGGCAGGAGTTCCGCCAGCGCCGCTACGAGGCCATCCCCGTCAACCCGAACGTGGCGGTTCTCGACGGCCAGACCTCCTACAAGCGCGTCCAGGACATCAAGCCGCCGGTCGAGGGCGTGCTGATCATGACCTCGTCAAAGGCCACGGAGCAGATCGTCCGCGACTGCGCCGAGGCCGGCGTGAAGCGCGTCTGGATGTACAAGGGCGTTGCCGCCGGCGCAGTGAACAAGGCCGCCGTCGCCTTCTGCGAGGCCAACGGGATCGACGTCGTGGAGGGCTTCTGCCCCTACATGTTCTTCAAGGGCACGCCCTTCTTCCACGCCCCGCATCGCTGGATGAAGAAGCTGACCGGCAGCTACCCCGGGTAGCGGCCGCCGCAGGTCCGCGGCGTCCGAGAGCGGCGTGTCGGCCGGCATCTCGTCGGCCCGGTCGGCTGCTACGCTCCAGCAATGAGCGACATCCTCGGCGGATCGATCGGGCGGATAGTGCTGGCCGACAACCTGGCCGTGCTGGGCTCTCTGCCCGACGATTCGATCGATCTCGTCTACGTCGACCCGCCGTTCAACACCGGCAGGCGGCAGACGCTGCGGCGGTTGCGGACGGTTCGCGACGAGGTGGCGGGCGATCGAACCGGCTTCGGAGGGCGGCGCTACCGGACGATCCAGCTGGGCGCGCAGAGCTACCTCGACGTCCACGACGACTACCTGGACTTCCTGGAGCCGCGCCTGGTCGAGATCAGACGCGTGCTTCGTCCGACCGGCAGCCTCTACCTGCACCTCGACTACCGCGAGGTGCACTACGCGAAGGTGCTGTGCGACGCGGTTTTCGGGCGCGAATGCTTCCTCAACGAGGTGATCTGGGCGTACGACTACGGCGCCCGCACGAAGCGGCGATGGCCGGCGAAGCACGACGACATCCTCGTCTACGTGAAGGACCCGGAGCGTTACTGGTTCGACGCGGAGGCGGTGGAGCGGATCCCGTACATGGCCCCGGGCCTGGTGGGCCCGGAGAGGGCGGCGCGCGGCAAGCTCCCGACGGACACGTGGTGGCAGACGATCGTGCCCCCCGGTGGCGCAGAGCGGACCGGCTACCCCACGCAGAAGCCGATCGCCGTGCTGCGGCGCGTGGTGTCCGCATCGTGCCCGGTTGGCGGTGTCGTGGCGGACTTCTTCGCGGGCAGCGGCACGACCGGCGCCGCGGCGCTGGAGCTGGGCCGGCGCTTCCTGCTGGTGGACTCGAACCCCGAGGCGGTGGCGGTCATGAGGCGCCGGCTGCGGGGAGTGGCAGGCGTGGAGGTCGTCGGGGAGTAGGGGCGCGGCGGCGCCCGGCGGCGCCCGGCGCAGGGGGCGGGACGCGGGACACGGCGGCGCGGCGTCCGTCCGTGGCGACCGGGGACCGCGCTCTGGCAGATCTTGCAGCCGTCCGACTCAGCCGGACAGGAATCGGCCCTGGCGCATGATCCGGCGGCCGCCGGGGCCTCTGGGCCGCCTGACATACGCTCAGGTAAGCCGCAGTTGAGCGCAGCGGGCCATGCTTGGGTCTGCAGGAGGGCGATTTCAGGCTCGTGAGACGGTCGATCGTGCGGGAGACGCCACAGCTGTCCGGTACACCCGGACAAATGCAGGATCGGGCCAGGCCGGGCAGCTCGGCAGGTCGGATCGAGACTGAGGTGTCGCGCCTGGCGCTCGGCTTGGGAGGAGAATCCCGCGCGGAACGCCTTCGCCGGCACCTGAGCGTCCGCGAGGTCGGCGGGCTGTCGGGTCTGGGTCGGGCGACGGTGTCGGATGTCGAGTCTGGCAGGCCCGGTTCGCTCGAGACCTACGTGCGCCTCGCGGACGCGCTGCGGCTCAAGGCGGAGTTCGAGCTCGTCGATCCGCGGCGGCGCGAGCCGGCCGCACGGCGGGCGCAGGACCCGGTCCACGCGGCGATGGGCGAAGCGCAAGCGGCCCGCCTGCGCGGGCTCGGGTTCGCGCTCGGGCTCGACGAGCCGTTCCAGCATTTCCAGTTCGCCGGACGGGCCGATCTCGTCGCCTGGTCGGTCGAGCGGGCGGCGCTGCTTCACATCGAGAACCGCACCCGCTTCCCCGACATCCAGGACAGCTTCGGCAGCTTCAACGCCAAACGCCAATACCTGGGTCCCGATCTCGCTGCCCGCACCGGAGTCCCGCGCTGGTATAGCGAAACACACGTGATGGTCGCGCTCTGGTCCGGCGAGGTGCTGCGCGCTCTCCGTTCCCACCGCGCCAGCTTCGCCAGCGTCTGCCCGGACTCACCGGAAGCGTTCGAGTCGTGGTGGCGCGGCGAGCCGCCATCTCCCGGCCGCCGCTCGATCCTGCTCCTGTTCGACCCGATCGTCGGCCCGGCGCTGCGACCGGCGGCGTTGGGCGAGCCTCGGCGAGCTGCCCGGCCTGCGGCCGCGCTATCGTGACTACGCGGACGCAGCCGCGGCGCTGAGGCCGTAGCGCTCCGACGGGCTGTGCGCATCGGCGCCTCGCCCCGTGTCATCGTGCGCAAGAATCGCGGCATGGAACGCGACTGGGAGAGAGCGCACGAGTTCTTCGCCATGCCGCCGGCGGCAATCGAGGCGCGGCTCCACGCCGCCTTGCCCGAGGCGCGAGTCACTGCGGCCCGGCCGTTGGCGGCCGGTCTGCGCAACACCAACTACCGGCTCGAGATCGAGGGCGGCCCATCCCCTCTGGTGCTCCGGCTGTACGTCGCCGATCCGGAAGCCTGTCCCCGTGAGGCGGCCGTGCTGGCCAGGGTTGCCGGCCGTGTTCCGGCGCCGCGCGTCGTCCACTCGAGCCCGGCGTCCAACCCGCCGTTTGCGCTGCTCTGCTGGCTCGACGGCTGGCCGCTCGACCAGGTGCTGCGCGACTGCGACGACGCCTCGGCTCTTCAGCTGGCCGCTGCATGTGGGACGGCGCTGACCGCCGTCCACAAGACCCGATTCCCTGCCCCGGGTTTCTTCGGCCCGGACGCGACGGTCGTCCGGCCCATGCCCGCCTGGGCGCCGACTGTCATTTCGACGCTGGACGGCCCGGCGGGCGAGCGACTCGGACCGCGCCTGGCGACGAAGATCAGGCATGCCGTCGAGTCGAACGCGCCGATGGTCGAGGTCGCCTGGTCGGACGCGGTGCTCGTCCACGGAGACTTCAAGCCGTGGAACCTCCTGGCCCGGCGGCGGGCGGGTGGCTGGCGGTTGACCGGCGTCCTCGACTGGGAGTTCGCCTGCGCCGGATCGAAGCTGCTCGACTTCGCGACCTTCCTGCGCGACGAAGCCGGCCGGCCCCCCGGCTTCGGCGCGGCCTTCGCCGACGCCTACCGCAGCGCCGGCGGCCAGCTCCCGGAAGAGTGGCGCGGGCTGACGCGCCTGATCGATCTGCTCAACCTGATGCAGATGCTCGAATGGTCGGGCGAGCAGGCGAACGAAGACATCATCCGCCTGACCGTCGGGACGCTCGGAGCGGTCTAGGTCCCGGTTGCCTCAGCGGAGCCGCGGGGCTGCTTCCGCCAGATCGAGCATCGCCGCCGAATTCGTGGCCAGGTGCTCCACGGCCGACCGGACGGAAGCGAGCCGGACGTCCACCTCGAGCAGCAGCTCATTCAGGTCGATGCCGGCGCGGTCGCCCCAGCCAGGATCCAGCGCCATCGACGCGGCCAGGTGCTCGCGCGCCCCCTCGAGGTTGCGGGTCATGCCGATCGGATTGCCGCGGACGGCATGCACGTAGCCGGCCGCCAGCTTGATCAGGCCCTGGTACAGCGCTCGCTCGGCCAGGTCCGAGGTGCCCATCCAGGCCGGCTCGAGGAGCTCGTGCGCCTCGAAGAAGTCGCCGCGCTCGTATGCCTGCAGGCCCGCTTCGAGAGCCGCGCGGCGCCGCTCCGGTGGTATCGGCCGATAGGCCTTGGGCCTGTCGGCCTGCATGATCGTGCCCGGCCTGCTGCGCTGAGCGCGACTCGCCTCGCTGGGAACAGGCGCCGGCTGCTCGCTCGTCAGACCAGATCCTCCAGGCGGCGACGCGAATCGAAACCTTCGGTGGTCTCGTGCCACCACTCGACCCGCTCCTCGCCGAGTCGCCAGCACAGCCAGATCGGCCGGCCCGAGACGAGCGCCGGAAAGTCCACGAGCCCGGTTTCGATCTGGCGCAGGTGGATGCCCCAGCCATCGATCTGGGCCGCGGCCGCCTGCATCTGGTCGACCATTCCCTGCAGTCGCAGGCGAAGCAGGCGGGTCTCCTCGTCCACCTCGGCGCGGCGCGCTCCGGCGGGCGTGGAGGTCGCGGCCCCGGCTACGGCCCACGGCGCGTTCAGCTCCACGATCCGATCGCGCAGGGCGATCACCTCGGTACGCAGACCGCGCAGCAGGAGCAGCGCCTCACGCAGCTCGGGCAGCATGGCATCGGCTCGGTAGATGTCGTAGAAGTCGGGCATGGCCCGCATGGTAGCGATCCCGGGGCCGGGCTTCAGCGACCCGTTTGGGCGGCGCGCGGCCCGAGACTCGCGCGCGGCCCCGAACTCGGCGGTGGCAACACGGAACTCGCGAGCGCGCGCACTCCCCGGGGTCAGCGGCCTTCGGCGGCCGCCAGCCGATCGCGGAAGCGGCGCAGCCGGTCGGGCCGTTCGCGGGCGAAGCGCTCGACGGCCTCCAGGATGTGCCCCGAATCAAGGTGCGCCTCCTCCATGACCTCCTCGACCGAGCCGCCGGTCCGCCAGCGGTCGTCCCAGTCGGAGCTGAGCGAGTACTCGTGGACGATCGGGTCGTCCGCCCAGTCGCGCATCAGCTTGTAGGCGCCGTTGGTGATGACCATGGAATCGAAGCGATCGGCGGCCTCGACCGTCGCCGAGCGGTAGGCGGCGTCCTGGCGGGCGAAGAGTTGCGGGCTGATCGCGGCCACGACCTTGACGTTGAGGCCGCGCCGGTCCAGCTCGGGCATGACCTTCACGAGATTGGCCGTGGGCATCGTGCCGCGGACGAAGATCGTGCCGGCCTTGGGCTCTCCTTCGCGGAACGGGCGCATGACGTACGCGCCGCGCGCCGCCGCGAAATAGCCCGGCATCCCGAGCGCGGCGCGGTCGGGGATCTCGATCGGCGGCCGGGTCAGGTGCAGGGCCACGATCGGCACGTCCGTGGCGAAGGCCGCGGCCAGGACGACGGGCACCTCGTTGTACTCCCAGGGGTGCAGGTCGATGACGTGGCCCTCCGGGAAGAGCTGCGTCACGCCTGGGGCGAACACGCCGAAGTGGGTGCGCGAATCCTCAGCCGTCTCCGGCCCCGAGTGCCCGGCCACGTACAGCACCTTGCCGACGCGCAGGTCGCCATCCTGGGCGAGCTGGCTGAACAGGCGCAAGGGGCCGTATTTGAGGTAGCTGAACGAGGCGTATGTGGAGCAGGCGCCCCAGAAGCCCTCGAACCGATCGAACGGATCGGTCGCGAAGTTGACCGTCGCCAGGCCGGCCATCATTCCGGCGTTGGCGAACTCGGTGATCTCCGTGGGGAGGAGCGCGCCTGTCGGGTTGGAATCGCGCTCGAAGTTGCCGAAGCCGGGCATCTCCCCGAACGGCTTCGCGAAGCCGGCGATGTTGGTCGACTCGGCCAGGTCGGCCGAGCAGGCGATGAACAGCGGACGGCCGAAGTCGCGCTTCGCGACGGCGTTGACGTACGAGCCCCAGGTCGCGAGGGCGGCGCGGTTGGGCTGGTGATCGCCGGGCTTGCGCCACATCCTGTCGGGGTAGTGCTCGAAGTCGAAGATGGCGCGGTCGGTCGACGGATCGGCGCCGGCCGTCAAGCGCAGGCCTTCGATCTCGCCGGGCACCGTCGCGGCGATCTCGAGCAACCGATCCGACAGCCAGTCGACCAGCTTCTCGTCCCGGCGCAGGACGCCGATCGCGACCCGCAGGTTCGCCTCCGCCTGCGCCGCCAGCGCCGCCGGATCGAAGGGGGCCGGCTCGTCCACGCCCTGGTATTCGACGCCGTAGCGGGCCATGAACTCCTTGCGCACCGCCCAGAACTCGGGAGCGTTGAGCTTGTGCGGGACGCCGTGGCTGGCGGCGTCGAGCTTGCCGTAGCCGCGGCCCTTGCGGGTTCGGAACCACGCGACGCTGGGGACGCCCTCCGGGTTGGGGCCGCGGCTGGCCTCGAGCACGGCGCGCGTGACCGGGCCCCATGCCATGCCCTCGGGAGTGCCGGTCACGCGCCACCCGTACGGCGCGAACCAGTCCTCCGGCGTGCCGTGGACGACCGAGGAGGCCGGCCGCTCGTCGATGCCAAAGTCGTTCCAGTCGACCAGGAAGACCAGATTGGACAGGCCGAGGCCCCAGGCCGAGTTCTTCGTCTCGTGGGCGGCGCCGGGCGTCAGCCCGCCCTCGCCCTCCACGACGAACACCTTGACCTCGTCGGCGCCCGCCAGCTTGAGGGCCAGCGCCTCGCCCGCGGCGAACGGCATGCCGTGGCCGGAGGGACCCGTGTTCGCCTTCAGGAAAAGGGTCCGGCCGGCCATCTCCGCGTGGCCGGGCAGCCCGCCCCGATGTCGCAGGCCCAGGAGATGCTCCCAGGTCAGAGCGAAGCGGCCGTCCTGGGGGAACGCATAACGGGGATCGCCGGTGCGCTCGGCCCGGGCGCGGAGGCTCTCGTTCAGCACGGCGAGAGTGGCGTAGACGAGCGGCACGACGTGGCCGGCGGAGAGCACGAAGCGGTCGCCGAAGCGAAGCCACGGCCGGCGGATGTCCCAGCGCATCGCACCGGACAGGAGCAGCGCGACAAGCATGTGGACCTTGGACCGCGACCCGCCGGGATGCCCGCTCTGGCGGTAGTTGAGCTCGAGGTCGATGCACTCGTCGATCAGGTCCTTGAGGACTTCGTAGCGGGCAAAGTCCTCCTCCGCGAGGGCGTACAGGCGATCCGGATCCGAGCTAGCGGCACCGTCCGCGGTGGAAGCCGCGGACGCCTCGTCGATCTTCATCGCGCGGCCACGGCCCTGGCGGCCAGCGGCTCAACCACGGCTCGTGTCCGCCTCATTGCCTCGGCGATGTTCTCGCGCGAGTTGGCGTAGCTGAAGCGCAAGTGGTGGGTTCCGACTCGCCCGAAGGCCGTGCCCGCCAGCGCCGAGACGCCGGCCTCAGCCAGCAGCCGATCCGCCAGCTCGGCGCCGGTCAGACCCGTTCCGGAGATGTCCGGGAAGGCGTAGAAGGCGCCCGCCGGCCGCAGGCAGGTGATGCCGGGAATGCCGTTGAGGCCGTCGACGATCAGATCGCGCCGGGCCCGGAACTCCTCGACCATCGCCGCCACGGAATCCTGCGGGCCGGTTAGCGCCTCCACCCCAGCCCACTGGGTCGCGGCGTTTGTGCAGCTGACGCTGTTGACGATCAGGCGACTGAACGGCGTCACCAGCTTCTCGGGCACGATGGCGTAGCCCAGGCGCCAGCCGGTCATGGCATACGTCTTGGAGAAGCCGTCGAGGACGATGGTCCGCTCGGCCATGCACGGCAGCGAGGCGATCGAGACGTGTTCGCCTTCATAGATGGTCCGGCCGTAGATCTCGTCGGCCAGGACGACGAGATCGTGCTCGCGAGCGAGCGCGGCGATCTGCTCGAGATCCTGGCGGGTCGAGACGCCGCCCGTCGGGTTGGCCGGCGAGTTGATGATGACCAGCTTGGTACGCCTGGTGACGAGCGAGGCCAGCTCCGCCGGATCGAGCCGGAAAGCGTTCTCCTGGCGGATGGGGCAGGGGACGGCTGTCCCGCCGATGTAGTCGACCATCGACTCGTAGATTGGGAAGCCCGGGTCCGGATAGATGACCTCGTCGCCCTCCTCGATGAGGGCGAGGATCGCGAAGAACATCACCGGCTTGCCACCGGGGACGACGATGACCCGGTCCCGCGAGACCGCGAAGCCCTTGCGGGCCGTGGCGTCGGCGGCGATCGCGGACCTGAGCTCGGGGATGCCGACGGTCGGCGTGTAGTGCGTGGCGCCGCGATCGAGGGCCCGCTTGGCCGCCTCGCGGATGTTCGCTGGCGTGTCGAAGTCGGGCTCGCCGATCTCCAGGTGGATGACCGATCGACCGGTCGCCTCGAGAGCCCTGGCTCGGGCGGCAGCCTCGAAGGCCGTCTCGGTCCCGATCCGATCCATGCGCGCCGCGAGCCTCATGGCTGCTACCTCATCTATGTCGCTCGGCGGCCGGCGCACTCCGTCGTTGGCTCCTGCGCGCCTCGTTCACGCACCTCCAAGTGCGCTCGCTTCGGTGCTCGTAGCCGCCTGGGACTGCGCTCGGCGGCCCGCGCGACTTCGCACACGCGCCGGCGCAGCCGCCGACGTCAGTTTCGACCGAGCATGGCAGCGGCATATACGCATATCAAGTTCAGCTTGCTCACGGAATGATGAAGCCGAGCTAAACTATCCGGCGAGTCCGCGCGGCGCTCACGGAGCGGGGCGGGCGCGGCGCGACAGCGGAGTCGATCTCAGATGCTCGGTGTCTGGCGGTTGCAGCTCCTGCGCGAGATCTCGCGTCGCGGCTCGATCAAGGCCGCCGCCGAGGCGATGAGCATCAGTCCATCGGCGGTCAGCCAGCAGCTGTCCATCCTGGAGCGCGAGGCCGGCGTCCAGCTGCTCGAGAAGACCGGCCGCCGGGTGCGCCTGACCGACGCCGCCCAGCTCCTCGTCCGTCACGCCGACACGATCACAGGCGCCATCGCCGCGGCCGAGGCGGATCTCGCCTCGATGCAGCAGCTGGTCACCGGGACGCTGCGAGTGGCCGCCTTCCCGACCGCGGCCCGCGCCATCCTGCCCGACGTCATGACCGCGCTGAGCCGCCAGCATCCCGCGCTGCGTGTCACCTTGAGGGACCTCGAGGCGGCCGAAAGCCTGACCGCGCTCCAGATGGACGAGATCGACCTCGCCATCGTGGACGAGTACGACGAGCCGGCGCGAGTCTCCGACGGCGGCCTCGAGTTCTGCGAGTTCATGCGCGACCCGCTCTACCTGGCGCTGTCGCCGGAGGAATCGAGCATGCCCGGCGCGGCGGTTCGGCTCTCCGACTTTCGCGACGCCTTCTGGATCATGGACACCGAAGACAGCCACCTCGGCCAGGTGACGCTGCGTGCCTGCCGGTCGAGCGGGTTCGAGCCGCACGTTCGATCCAACTGCAAGGACTTCAGCGTGATCATCGCCCTGGTGGAGGCCGGTCTGGGCGTCGGCATGCTGCCGGGCCTGGCGATCCACGATCGCCCGGTTCGGGCCTCGATCCACCCCACCGATCCGCCGCTCGCCCGCCGAATCGCCTCCGTCATCCGCCCCGAGCGCCATTCCCACCCGATGATCGTCTCCGCCCTGGCCGAGCTGGAGCGCTTCGGCGCCGCATATGCTCCGCCGCGCCTCTTAGGCTAGCTATCAGGAATGCCATTGATTCGATGGTCCATATCGACCAGTGGCACGAAGTGTTAGGTCAATAGGCCTAACAGCCTATGCCATCCGGGCTGTGGCAACTCAATCGGCGGGCGCCACACTGAGGCCGATGGATCGAGCGGCGCCGCTCTCCGAGCTGATCGGAAGGCCGCCCCGGCACTGTCGGGCCGTTTTGGGGCGTGGGGGGCGACGCTTCGGGCGAAGCGGCGGGTCAGGCCCTCGATCTCGCGCAGGCTGAGCTTCGTGGGGTCGACGACGACGCCGCCCTTGCCGCCCCCGAAGGGCACGCCCACGACCGCGCACTTCCAGGTCATCCACATCGCCAGCGCCTTGACCTCGTCGAGGTACGCAAGACCGGCAGCGTCGTCGGGTTCCCCGGCTCACGCGACATCAGCAACGCCGAGCTGCTCGAGTTGGATGCCGACATCCTGATTCCAGCCGCGATGGAGAACCAGATCACCGCCGCGAACGCCGGTCGGATCGGGGCTCGCCTGATCGCCGAAGGCGCGAATGGCCCCACGACCCCCGAGGCGGACGAGATTCTCTACGCCAACGGCAGGTTCCTCATCCCCGACATCCTGTGCAACGCCGGCGGCGTGACTGTCAGCTACTTCGAATGGGTCCAGAACCTCGATCGCGACCTGTGGAGCATCGAGCACGTCAACGACAAGCTGCACGAGATCATGACCAGGGCCTTCGCCGACACTCTGGCGACGAGCCTTCGTGAGCAGGTGAACATGAGGACGGCGGCTTACCTGCTGGCCGTGCAACGCGTCGCGGACGCGACCTCGGCCCGCGGCCTTTACCCGTAGACTGTTGCTTCGCCAATCCCTTGCGGCCCCGACGCTCCCCCTCGCGCCGGGGCCGCTTTCCATTCATGGCTGGGCCGCGGCCGTCGGCGCCGGCGGGGCGCCGCAGGGGTAGTAGGCATGCAGAACCGACGAGGTGCAGACCTGGTACTGCGCGGCCGGGTCGGTCGAGCTGGCGTGGTCCGGGCCGAAGAACGGGTAGGCGGCCACGATGGCGAACACTAGGTAGACCGCCAGCAGTGCCAGCGGGTTGACCCGCCGCCGCAGCAGCCACCAGGTCAGCAGGACCAGGCCGAGCGGAAGTGCCCCCGGGAAGATCGGGTCGATGACGGAGGCCTGGATGTTCAGCTGGGCGCCCGCGATGGTGACCGTCGGCGCCAGGTAGACGACGATGTACTTCGCCGCCAGGGCGCCCAGGACCAGGTTGCCCAGCACGCCCGCGCCGACCAGGACGCGATCGATCGTGCCGGAGCGAAGCAGGTCCGTGACGAAAGCGCGGCCTCTCGAGTAGCCCTGCATCCAGGCCGTGTAGCCGATGCCCACGATGACGGTGGAGATGAGCACGGCATAGACGATGGGCCCAAGCGGGTTGCCTGTGGCGCCGGCACCGATAGTCGGGATGGTCCCGCCGCTGGCGGTTCCGCCGGCGATGCCGATGCCCAGGGCGAGGAGGATCGGCGTGATCGTGCTCTGGCTGAGCGTGTCGCCGATGCCGGCCAGCGGGCCCATCAGCCCGGACTTCACCGAGTTGATGGCGTCGTCGTCGATCGCCGCCCCATTGGCCCGCTGCTCCTCCATGGCGATGACGGTGCCGTGGATGATGTTGCCGAAGTTGGGCTCGGTGTTGAAGAAGACCAGGTGGCGCTTCAGGGCGGCCCGAATCTCGTCCTCCGTGTGGTAGAGGCGGCGGATGATCGGCGTCATGGCGTGTGCGAAGCCGGTGCCCTGGAGGCGCTCGTAGTTGTAGTTGGCCTGCGAGAAGCAGGTCCATAACGCCCACGACCGAAGCAGGTCGCCGCGAGTCAGTCGGACGGCAGGCTCGGCAGCGGATCCCGACGGCGTGGCTGCCGGGACGGCCTCGGCGGGAAGCTCCGGCGCGGCGGCGGCCTTCGGGGCGCTGGCGCCGGTGAAGCTCAGATGGAGGTACGCGAGCGCCAGGCCGATAACGGCGACGACCACCAGTGACATGGAACCGCGGGTGAGGGTGAACAGGATGAAGCCGATGAAGAAGTAGGGGACCGCCGAGCCGCGGAAGATGAACCGCATCGTGAGCGCGATGCCGATCGCGGGCAGGATGCCGCCCGCGATTACCAGCCCGTTGGTGAACCAGTCGGGCAGGTTGTTGAGGGCGTCGTTCACATAGGCGGGGCCGTTGAGAGCCAGCAGGAAGACCGGTACGAAGCTGATCACGAAGAGCAGGACCTGGCTTGGCAGCAGGTTCATCAGGGCTACGCCGCTTATGTCCGCTTTCTCGGCTCGGGCATCGGCCCAGTGGGCGAAGACCGAGTCGACCGCCATCCGGCCGTAGAACAGGAGCGTGCCGAGCAGGCCAAGGAGGACCGCGATCGAGATGATGCTGCTCGGTCCCAGGCCGCTGGCCAGAGCGATCGTGGTTCCGACCCAGCCCGGGAGGGCGGGATCAACCGGCAGGTTCCCTCCGGCCGAGATGAAGCCGAGGTAGGGCACGTTGATGGCCGCTCCGATGAGCGTGCCCTGGGCCGGATCGCCCAGGATCAGGCCGACGAAGAAACCGGCCACCAGGGGGCGGTACAAGGTGAAATAGGCGACGCCGAAGAGCCAGGGGCTGTTGGCCAGGTAGTAGCCGATGGCGATGAGCGCGGCCTGCCAGGCGGCGACCGTGATCCTGCTCGTGTCGGTCGAGGCGCCGGCCGGTGCGCTCGCACCCAGCACCGCTCCGGGCATCGCCGCGGCCAGCAGCGCCACCAGCATCAGGCCGGCGCTGACCGCCGCGAACTTCCTGTACATGCGTCTCCTCTCTCCGCCGGCCGGCCCTCCGCGGCCGCCCGGCTCAGTTGCTCGAATCGAGCGACCGGAACGGGATCGGCCGATCGTCCGAGACGATCTGGATCTCGACCCGCGTGCCCATCTGCTCCAGCTCCCGCAGTTCCCGGAGCTCGTCCGGACTGATGGAGATCGTCTTGTGAAGGCGCCGCCGACCCGGGCCCGCGCCCATGCCGCCGAGATCCACCACTTCGATGGGGACGCCGGCGTGGCGAAGGGCGAGCACCGTCCTCGGCATGCGGGCCAGGACGATGACCGGCTCGGGTGTGCCGGCCAGGGAGATCAGGCGGGCGGCGCCGTCGGCCACGCCGCAGACCTCGACGGGGACGCCCTGCGGCGCCGCCAGCGTCAGCACTTCCCGCAGGAACTCGTCGCTGGCAGTGGCGTCGTCGACGATCACGATTCGCTGCGCGCCGAGGGTGCGCAGCCACCCGGCTACGACCTGGCCGTGGATCAGGCGGTCGTCGATGCGGACGAGACGAAGCCCCACGCGCGCGAACCTCTCCTCAGGAGACGCGACGGGCGCGGTGGCGCTCCGTCTCGACGATGCCGCCTCGGCCGACCTCGATGAGCCGTTCCACCAGCGCATCGTCCAGCGTGCCGGCGGCGAGGGCGGCCTCCACGACCATCGCCAGGTTCGCGCCGGCGATGCAGACCACACGCGGCGAGCGGCGGGCGATGGCCGATGCCATGTTGAACGGCGTTCCGCCGAGCAGGTCGCACAGCACCAGGACGGGCCGGTGGTCGTGGCCGATGGCGGCGCGCAGGCCGTCGGCGTAGTGGTCGGGGGTTTCCGTGGGCTCCAAACCGACCGCCGCCAGATCCGGGATCTGGCCGCAGATCAGCTCGGCGGTGGCCAGCAGGGCAGCGGGCAGCGTGCCGTGTCCCGCGATGACGATCCGGAACGAGCGCACTCGATGCCTCCGCAACGCAGCCGTCGTGTCGCGGCCGTGTCTGCGGCAGCCATCGGGCCTTCCGATCGGGCGGCAACTCGGCGCTGCGCCCGGCGCTGCGGCAGTCGTGCCTGCAAAGAATTTCACGAAATGGCTTGCAGGGACCTGTCTGGAGGTATACTCGCGGCTGGGACTGCAAGCTGTCAAGCAGAGGGCCTCCGCGTGGCGAATCCGGGCGATCGGGATGGGGAGCAAGCAAGCGACGAGCCGGCGGGCGCCGAGGCCGCGGGTGGTGCGGCTGCCCCCGAGGCGGCGGCGTCCGCCGCGAGCCAGCGGGAGATGCTCCGGCTCGTCTCGGAGCTGTACTACATCCGCTCGCTCGGCCAGCCCGAGATCGCGGCGCTTACGGGGTTCTCCGTCTCCAAGGTGTCGCGGTTGCTCGCTACGGCCCGCGCCACCGGCGTGGTTCGGATCTCGGTGGAGGGCGCTCCGCAGGAGCCCGCGCCGCTGGCGCGCGCTCTCTCGGCCGCGCTCGGCGTGGAAGTCTGGGTGACGCCGGGCCACGAAACCGCCCCCGCCCTGGCAGCGCGGCTGTGCGGCGTGGCGGCCGCTCCGCGTGTGGCCGAAGAGCTGCCGGCGGACGGCGCGATCGGGCTGACCGGCGGATACACCGTGGAGTCGCTGGTCGCGGCGCTGCCGGCGGCGAGCCGGCCACGGGCCGTTGTCGTGCCACTCGTCGGCGGCTGGGACTCGAGCAACCCGCACCTCAACAGCAACGAGATCGCTCGACGGATGGCCGAGAGAATGGGGGCGTCCGTGCGGCTGCTCCACGCCCCGGGCCTGCTGGACGACGAGGCGACGACGGCGGCCCTGCTGGCCGACAGCGCCGTCACCGCCACGACCCGCTTCTGGGGAGAGTTGCGCCTGGCCCTCGTCGGCATGAGCGGCGCCCCTCGCCACTCGCCCGGATACGGAACGGTGATGGACCGTCTCGACGACGCGGGGCGCACCAGGCTGACCGCCCGAGGCGCCGTCGGCGACGTGGCTGGTCATCTCGTCCGCCTGGACGGTTCGTTCGTCGCCGATGAGTGGGAGCGCCGCACCATCTCCGTCCCGATCGAAACACTGCGCAAAGTGCCGCGCGTGATCGGCATCGCCGCCGGCTCCAACAAAGTGGAGACGATCGTCGCGGGCGCGCGGACCGGGCTGCTGCACCTCCTGATCACCGACGAGCCGACCGCCGCGGCCGCCCTCGCGCTCATATACGGCAGATCCGCCCCGGGCTTGGCCGCCGCGCTATAGTCCCGTCCAGGACGCCGGGCGCCGGCCCAGGCCGCTTCGGTGAGAACCAGAGATTGCGTATGAAGGCGGATATCCCGTCGGGAGCCATAGATGGCCGGGCGGCCAGGCTGAGCGCGGTCGCCTTCGGCACATTCGGCACCGGCCTCGTCCTGGCCGGAGTCATCTCGATCGCCACGGGCATACCCCGCCAGGCCTACAACCTGGCCCCGCTCGGCGGACCGGCGGAGGTCGGCCGGCGGCTGGGCGAGATATCGCCGCTTGTCGCGGCCGCGCTTGCGGCCGTGGTCGTGGCGGCAATCGTGCTGATGCTGGCGACGCGCCGGCTGCGCCCCCTGGTGGCTGCGTCCGAGTTGATAGTGCTGGGCGCGGCCATCGAGGTCTGCGTCCTGGGCGCGAGCGGTCGGATCGGCTACGCGGCCGACGGGTCGGTCCTGCTGGCCGGGATCTTCTGCCTCACCGGCGGCGTGTCGGTCCTCGCGGCCGGCTTGCTCGCGGCCCTGGTGCCCGAATGAGGCCGCCGTCGACCGCTCGGCGTTCGACCGGCCTGCGCCGCGGAGCCTCCGTGATCCTGGCGATCGACGCGCTCGCACTGGCCCTGGTGGTGGCGACAGCCCCGGCGGCGTTCGTCTGGCTCGATGGCTCGCGGCCCAGCCCTCTCGTCACCGCGGCGCCGGGATCGTCGAACGGCTCGCCATCGCCGGGCGCGCCGGGTGGCTCCGGAACCCCAACCCAGGCGCCCTCGCCGACGGCGCCTCCGGCCACGCCGGTTCCGACCGCGACGATCACCTACGGCGACGGAACGTGGGCTCTCCTTCCGCCCATGCCCAGGTCGCTCTGGGGCGCGGCGGCGGCAGTGCTGGCAGACGGTCGCGTGCTGGTCGTCGGAGGTTCGGCCGGACCGTCGAGCACCTCGGCTCTCGCAACCGTCGAAGTCTTCGATCCCGCGTCGAACAGCTGGGCTGCGGCCGCCCCGATGCTTCAGGCGCGCGCCTACCCGGCGGCCGCGACCCTGGCGGACGGATCGGTCCTTGTCGTCGGCGGGTCGCGCAACGGTCTGCCGCTCGACAGCGCCGAGCGCTACTTCCCCGACACCGGCACATGGGTCTCCGCCGGCACGATGAGCGCGCCGCGGACCCAGGCGACGGCCACCGTGCTGCTCGACGGCCGCGTCCTGGTTCTGGGCGGCGGCTCGCAGGGATCGCCCGGATACGCGTCCACCAACGCCGCCGAGATCTTCGATCCGGCGACCGGGACGTGGACGCCAACGGCCCCGATGTCCACGGCCCGCGCCTCCCACACGGCCACGCTCCTTGCCGATGGCGAGGTCCTGGTGACCGGTGGCGCCAGCACCTACCACGGGCCCAGGGGCACGGTCACCGCCACGGCCGAGATCTACGACCCGAAATCCGCCACCTGGCACAGCGCCGCGAAGATGTCCGTAGCCCGATACCACCACATGGCGGCGCTGCTCCCCGACGGGCGGGTGCTGGTCGCCGGGGGTTGGGCGCTCACGTCGAACAGCGACAAGAGCCTGGCCTCGGCCGCGATCTACAACCCGGCGACCAACAGCTGGACCGCGACGGGTTCCATGGCCACGGGGCGGGCGCGTGGCAACATCGCGGCGCTGCCGGACGGTCGAGTGCTCGTCGTGGATGGCGTGGATCCGGCCTACCACGTCATGGCCACGACAGAGATCTGGGACGCGGCGAGCGGCCGATGGCGGCTCGCCGGTCGGCTCGGCACCGCGGTCATGTGGCCCGCGCTCGCCGTGCTCCACGACGGACGGGTCCTGCTGGCCGGTGGAGCGCTCGATGCCGGGGCCTCGCATGAGACGGCGGCGAGCGAGATCTTCACGCCGCCCGCGCCGTAGCCCGCGGCGTGGCGACACTCCGGCAGCGGTAGCAGAATGGCGGTGGCGGCGCGCTCCTGCCGGGAGCGTCGGCGCCAGGCGGGCGGGGCCCTTGCAGGAGGTTCGGACGAAGAATGTTGGAGCCATCGCCAGGCCAGGGCTCTCTGGAGAGCGAATACGGGCCCATGCCAGGTCCCGGTCCCGTGCTCATCCTCGTTGTCGTGGCGGCCATATGCCTGGTCTGCTCCGCGGTCTTCCTGCCGTGGATCCGCTGGGGCTTCTCCGCCCTCGGCGTTGGGTCCACCGTCAGCCTGTGGGATCTCGTGTCCAGGGGCGACGAACAGGAGTTCGGCGCCGCATGGATGCAGCCAGCCGCCGCCGGCATCGCCGCCGCCGTCGCCGGGTCCCTGTTCGAGCTGTTTCGGCGCCCGGTCAACCGCGCCCCGCGGTGGTTCGCTCTGGCCGGTTTCGTTGTCGTAGTCGGCTCCGCCTGCATCGGGCTGTTCGTCGGTGTGAGCGGGTTCGCGAACCCGACCGCCCTGCAGCAGGCCCCAACCGACTTTTCATCGACCCTGGGCCTCGGCTTCTGGGTGGCCCTTGGGATAGCCGTAGTCGGCGCCGTCGCGTCCCTGATCCACGTGGGCGAACCGCCGAACCCGGCCCGCCAGCCGGAGCCGTTCGCCCCAAGCCCCTGGGGCCCACCACCGGGCATCCTGCCCGCGGGGTACTACCCGCCCGGGATTGACTGGTCCGAGTACGTCTCGCGCGGCCAGGTTCCGCCAGGCTACGTTCCCCCCTCGTACAAACCGGCCGTGTACCCGACTCCGGGGTACGTGACCCCTGCCTGGACCATCCCGGGCAATCTCTCGGGGCTGGGGCTGCCGTTTGGCCAGATGACCGGCGACTCGCCTGCGGACTCGTCCGAGACGGCGAGCCCGACGAGCGGAGCCCCGACGACCGGACACCTCGCCGTGGTCGAGGCCGGCGGCCTGACGATACTGACCGTCGAGCCGGGGGAACGGCTGCTCGTGGGCCGCGATCCGGACGCGGAGATCCGGGTCTCGGACCCCAAGGTCGGCGAACGCCACGCGACGATCGAGAGGCGCGGCGACGGCTGGGCTGTTCAGGACGTCGATGCGATGAAACCCACTCGACTCATCGACGCATGGGGCACCAATCGCCAGGTCCGCGGCGAAACCACCATCTCGTCGGGGCAGCTCGTTGTGGGCGACGTGCTGATCACGCTCTACGCAAATCGGCCCTGAGCCGCGCCGGTTCCTCTGCCGGCGGCGCGCCGCGGGGCCTGGGGGCGGAGCGCGTGGCGGCGTCGGGCGCCGGCAGGCTACTATCACCGGGCGCACAGAGGTCGCGGCTGCCGCCAGAGTTGGTCGCTTCGCAACTGCGCCAGCCATGCGTCCCGAGGGCCGTTAGCTCAGTGGTAGAGCCGCCGACTTTTAATCGGCTGGTCGTGGGTCCGAATCCCACACGGCCCTCCAATTTCACGCTCAG
>PLOC01000017.1 GCA_003141955.1 Chloroflexota bacterium | reverse complement strand
CCCCGACCATCTGATCCGAAGTCAGCCACGGCCTATCGGCGTGCTATCCCTCGTGGGCAGGCTACCGAAACGGCCTCAGTAAGATGGTGTAGCAGCCGCCTTCGGCCCCGACGACCCCGACGAAGGTCGCCTTCCCTTCTCTACTCGATCACCGGGAGGTAGTCGCACCGACAAATCTCACTGCTGCAACCCGGGATCGGAATTGGAGGCGCAGCCGACAGCGCAAACGCTCGGCCGACGACAGCGATGCACATTGGGCAGGCATCGTCAGCACCGCAGACCTCGACCATTCTGGTGCCTACCTCCGCGTAGGATTGCAGGGCTTCCCTGGTCCGCCTGGCGGCCTCGCGGTTCAGCCGAGCCGCCTCCGCCTTCGCCTCGCGTTCGAAGTGAGCCTCCCAGCGGGCCTCGTGCGCCGCAAGGTCGGCCTCGCGAAGGATGTAGCGGCGTCCGTCTGGCCCCGAGCGCACCCAGACCGTCTGACCGCACGCCGGGCACCGCTTCTTCGCGCGAGGCAGGGGGTCGAACGGAGCGCGACAGTACGGGCAGTCGGTTCGGTTGTACTCGTCCATCGGAACGATTATGGCCCCCGACGCGGCTGGTCTAGCCACGCGCTGAGTTCACCTCGCCGTGACCAGAGCCACCACCCCGACTACCACGGCGGCCGTGGCTGCTACAAGAGTCAGGACAGCGACGATCAGAATCCGACGCAGCCGTCCGGTCGGGCCACTCGTGAACTCCGCCCGTAGCCAGGGTCGGCCCCGCGCATCAGACCTGGGGACGGCGACTAGAACGTGAAGTTGGTGACTGAACTCGACGCCGAGATGGTCCGGGGCTGCCCGGAGTCCACGGCGATCACCATCGTTGACCACGTACCCGTCAGCCATGGTGGCTGGAGGAAGGAGACGGAGGTGTTGGCGATGGGCACCCAGACGAAGTACGGGTCCGACGGATATGAAGGGACCGAGACGCCGGGGTGGTACGGGATTAGGAAACCTGTGGCCGATCCGCCCGGGTAGGACCCCCAAGAGATCGTCACTGTGTTGCCATTGAGAGTCACAACGGGAATGCCCAGGTCCGACGGGCTGAAGTAGGCATATGTGGCGATCTGTTGGGAGGTTTGGATGTTCTCAGAGGAGAAGGTGGCCGGGTAGCTCTTGTAGGTTGTTCCGTCAAAATAATAGTGGTCCCGGGCGGCGTAGGGGTGGTTCCACTGCGTGTTGGAATTCGGGTCCCCGTGCGCGACCCCGATGCGGTAGTTATGGCCCGAGGTCACCGCAACCGGGGTGATGGCGGCCTCGAAATGCTCGGCGGTGGGGGGCCACGAGGCGGACAGGCCGCTCTGGAAGACCTGCGTGTAACCGAGAACCGCACCGTTCGTGTCGTCCCAGAGCACAATCCGAAACGGGATCGAGGCGGGCCCACCGCCCATAGCTACCGCCGTGCCAATCCATGCCCCGAGGGTGGCGATGGTGCCATCTGCGGGCGCGGTGACGGGCATCCCGCAAAATTGGTTGGCGTAGCCCTGGTACGTATACGCCCAGCCGTAGGTGGGCTTGGTGTTGTAGCCGAGGATGGTGCTCATTTCTTGCTCCAGGACTTCGGGACCTTCCATGTTTTTCGGCGTGTGTCGCGAGGCCGGATTTCCTCGCCAACCTTGGTGACGAGCGGCGTCGTGAGATACCGCATGTTGTCTTCCAAGATCTGCCGGAGAATCATCTCACCGCCGAGGCCAAGGCCAGATGGCCAGACACGCGGCGCGGGCGGGTTTGGTTGGTCCCAGGGCACACCTGTTCCGATCAGCGCATCTATTCGAGCGATCTCGGCCGTGGCGTTGGCCACGTATGCCTCGGCGACCGCGAGTTCAGATTCGGCGGCGGGAAGCTGTGACGCAGCAGCGGCCTTGTGGGACTCGGCTGTGGCGATCATCGAGGGGATTTTCGCCAACGCTTGTCCGGCAGAGTTCACAGCTGATTGGTTCCTTTCAGCCGCAGCCGCGTCCCCAGCCGTGATGGCTGCGACGACGGTCTCGTTGCCCGCGAGGACTCGCTGGTTCAACTCGTCGCCGGTGGCCGTGAGCTTCGCGATCTCGGCGTCGGCCTCAGAGACGAGGAATCGCAACTGCTCGACCGTGAGCCTGATGCGGTCGGCCTCGCCCTGCTGGACGGCCGCCCAGTTCCGCTGCAATTCGATCTGCTGGAGATTCCGTTCGTCCGTCCTGGCGTTCTCAAGCTCCTCCGCCAGGGCCGGGCCGGTCATGCCGATCCTGCTCTTCTCGGCTTCATTAGCCGCAAGGTCCTGCTCGATATCTGCGACGCGGCGTGATGTGGTTGTGGTTTCAGTTGTCAACAAGTGTTCCTTCTGTGATTGGGTTAGGTTGGGCTGGGTGTCTAATCCGTCATAATCCGTTGCCGTTTTTGCGTGGGACCTTACAAGAACTTACATGGCTCACGCACGAATAGTCTTTCTTTCGGCGTAACGTGCGCGAAGTCGCGCATTCTCGACCATTCGTCGGCAAGGTCTGCATTCGCGGTCGCCGTTCTTGTAGATGAACGTGTTCTCGGACGTGCGGGAGTGTCCTCTGCGGCAAGTGTCCTCGCGACGCATCGAGGCGCACATGGCGGCGCGCGTTTGGGGATTGGCCCATTGGGCCAGAGCCGCTGCCCGACGCTGCTCGATGTTGGCCAGGTTGGCGGTCTTCATGAGGGCCCTGGACTCCGGGGAATGATGTGATCCTTTCAACATTGGGGGAACCTCCATCGGCCAGGATCGCCTGACGCGCTGCCAGAGAAGGAGGACATCCTCATGAACTGACTGCGCAACCAGTTCGCGCTGCTCGACCGGCGGGAGTGTCGGGAATGTGGTCAACGAGTTGAGCCAAACACGAGCTACATCGACCGAGGTAACGTGCCGCATCGGGGTCAACGATCTATCCCCATTCGTGGCACAGGCAATCTCATCAAGCCGATCTTGAATTGATGAGATTGACATTCGGGTGGCGGCGGCGAGCACCCGAATGGCAATGTCGAGGTACTCGCCGGCCGGGCCAATCGATGGGTCTTGGTTCGCAAGACGGGTCGCCGTGAGGATTAGCGGATTGGCGGTTTCCATAGTCATTTCGCACCGTCCCATAGCCCGCCACTCGCCACGGAGGCGCGCTGTGGGCCACGCAGCGCCTCGTTCAGCTGGGAGGCGGGCACCTGCGCCACTTCCTGCTCTTGGGACGGCCAGGGCCGATGGATGAAGACGACCGCTGTGGTCGCCAGGTCGCGGTGCGTCGGCTCGGGTCCACAAAGACAGAGCGACGATCCTCTGTGATCGCGGTCGGTTGGGGGTCCGTCGATTGGGATGGCGTGTATGACTGGGGGCGTTGAGGATCGGCTCAATAACCTTCTTTCAGTGATTCGGTGTGTCCGCCACAGCGGCCGTTCACGATGCAGTCGAGTTCGCTTTCGTGGTAGCACTCCTCGACCATGACTTCCTGATCGGCAGAGGCGCGCGGCACGATGCCGACGAGGTCCACCCATTTGGGCTGGTCCAGGCCGACGTTGACGCGCTCGATCAGCGCCCACATCGCGACCGGAATGTGGAACCAGGGGGGCGGGTTCTTCTTTCGCGGGACGCCCGACATGTCGGCCCAGAACCAACCGCGAGCGTCGCTGACGCTCACATAGAGGCTGCGCGGACAGCGGAGGGCTCCTTGATCGTCTACCAACGCCGAGATGTCCGGCAGCGGCGGCGACTCGGGTCGCTCGTTCGCTGGATGGCGCGGGTGAACCTTCGGCGTCGCATCGAGCGGCAATCCATGCTGACGCCTCGTGACCCAAGATCGGATTGAGTTTCGGTTGATGCCGAGTGCCCCTGCGGCGACGGCTACTCCCAGTCGAAGCGCCATCGAAGTTGCCTCGGCCTTCTGCTCGGCGGTGTATGCCATCCGTGTTGTCATGGCGTCGCCTCGTCCGGCGTGGCGATGGTAGGTGGCTGGACTACCCCCGCCACGGAGTTCAACCAGGCGTAGAGCCATCCACCGTGACCGGCTAGGCCGACCGCGCGAGCCCACTGCCAAGCCGTGTCGGCGCACTCTGGGCAAACTGCCTCGAAGTCGGCGGACGAGACGCGCGCGGGGTGAATCCAGCAGGTCGGAATGCGCGTCTCGGGAGCGTTCATGGCGTCACATCCCACGCCGAAGGCGGGTAGTCGTCCTCGTCTTCAGCGGGGTTTTCTGTCGCATCCGTCGCATCCGTCGCATCCAGAGGGCTATTTCCGTAACTTTCTATTTCTCTTAGCTCGCGGGAAAAGTCTGGAAAATGCCTCGCGGATGCGACGGATGCGACAGCTTCGTCGTCCGGGGCCAATCGAACGCCGCCGAAAAAGGCCCGATGGTGGCTGTCTACGCCCCGGCGGATGCGCTGGTCGCGATCCTCAAAGTAGTTACCGAAGGCGATGCTCTTGAACCGCTCGTGCTCGGGGATGTTCTCCTCGAAGCACCAGGCCAGGTAGGCGCTGTGTAGCTCGTTCAGGGCCACCGATGCGCCCTTCTCGAAGATGACGCGGGCTGCCACAAACGCACCGAGCTTGTCTTCCTGGGCCCGATAGGCATCGGTCTTGACCCGGACTGCGGCTGGGAACGGCCACAGTGACTGGCCGTTGGCGAACGCCACGGCACCGCGAACGGCCCACGCCAGGATGCCGGGCGCTTCGGCCGCCAAGGTGTCGCCGAGGTTCGGATCTTCCGGCAGCAGGTTGCCATCCGAGCCAGGCTTGCCGAAAGTCACAGTCCACGGCACGAGTGCGATCCTGCGCCAGAAAGCGTCGGTCGCGTCGTCAGCCGTTGGAAGATGGTTGGTAGCAAGGACGAGGCTGTGGGTCGGCTCCCAGGTTGTCGGCGCGCCGTAGAGTGATCGCCCTGTCATCTGGTCAATCGAGTTCAGCCGCTTCAATGTCCCGCCGCGCAGCCGCGCAGCCTTATCGGGTTCTGTGGCAAACGCGATGCGGGCGCCGCGCAGCACCATGAGGTCCGGGGTCGCCGCCCCCGCCTCGCGCTTGGATGCGTTGACCAACGTCTCGACGGAGATCGCGACGGCATAGTCGCCGAAGGCTCGCCGCAAGGCGCGAATTTGGACCGACTTGCCGTTCGCTCCCCTGCCGTGCCAGACAGCCAGCAGTTCCTTCGACTTACCGATCAGACACGAGCCGATCTGGCGACCGAACCACTCAATCAGTTCCTCATCACCCGCGAATACCTCCCGGAGGAATAGGTCAAATCGGGGACACGTCGCATCGGGGTCGAACGTGATGCCGGTCGAGCGGCTAATCATGTCCTCGGGTCGGCCGGGCCGAAGATCGCCTGTCCTCAAGTCCACGGTGCCGTTCTCGCACCCGAGCAAGAACGGGCCCTGATCCCAGGCGTCGCCCCGGGTTGCGATTGGCAGCATGGTCGCTGCCAGTTCCAGCCCGGCGGTTACGGCCGCGTTCGTAGCTCCGGCGGTCTGAACCTCCGCCGTCAGTCGCGCGCGTTCGTGATCGTCAGCGGTGAGAGCTTGGCGGTAGCGTTCGCCGAGGATCTGAAGCCAGATCCTCGCCACTTCGCCATCTTCATCGGGCTGCCAACGATGGCCCTTCCAAATCAGCCAACGACCACGACCGTGATCGAAGCGGACTCGGTTGCCCGCCATCTGGGCAAAGTAGTGAGCGGCACGGGATTGCTTTGTGAGATGGTCGGGTGCGTCGTTAGGCTCGTCGTCGGCATCGAGGCCGTCCCAAACCAGATCGAGGGCGTTCATGCCGCGACCGCCGATCCATAGTGACGGTCGAGTGCCTTGGCAAGCGCAACCGGATCGTCTTCGTTGTCAATGACATCGAGCCAGATGAGCGAACCCAGCCGTCGGGCTGTCTCGGGCAGACGCCGTTTCCAGGCATCGCCGTGGAGGGTTCGGAGAACCCGAGCCTGCTCGACTGCGGCCGCAGCGTTGGCGACACGATCAAGTTCGTGATCCCAAGCGACGGCCGCCGCGTCTGCGCCGGTCATGTTCGTCTGTCGCCAGACAAGAGCCTCGGCTAGCTCAAAGCGAACCGCGCCGAGAATGGAGGTTACGTCCGAAGCGATGCCGGTCCGAGATGAGGCGAGGCAGACCCCGAGGGAGTCATCGAACGCGATCAGGGCTGCCTGGATGCTTGCCGCCGGACAGGCCGTGGCCACGACGGAGAGGAAGGATGCATTGGTAGAATGGCCGTAATCGCGGCCATTCTTCGTGGGATCGGTGGCCGCGATTAATCGTGCCTACCCTGCTGCTCAGTGGCAGCCACTTCAGATATAGAAGCGCGCCTGGCTGCCTGCTCGGCAGCCTTCGCAGCGGCACGTTCGGCTCGATGAGCCCGGCCACGCGCCCGGTTGGCTTTCCGCGCGGCCTTGGTTGCTTTCGCAAGCTGTGCCAGGCGATCCTCGGCGCTAACGCCGTCCCAGCGCAACTTGGCAAGGGTCTGGGCGGAACGGTTCTTAGGCATCGCGGTTCACCTCGGCCAGCGCTTCCAGGGCGGCGAGACGATCCCACAAACCAGACAGAACCGCCCGGACGCAGTCGCTCTCAAGCTGGAAACTCGTTCCGGCCCGGAGAGTGGCGATGGCATCCGACGGTTCGGGTAGGGCGTCGTGTTCGATTGCTTCAGGTTGCGTCTTCGATCTGTTGTCCAGTAAGCCTCCGTGCTATTGATTGTCCGTGCGGGTCACTTCCCGCGCGGTTGACCTGTCGTCCATACCATAGCACGCTGCGAGACGTGGCCGATTCAGCCCGTCGGCTGTCCACACGTGGTACAGGCGCTCATATCACACTACTCAGCACTCAACCCACGCCATTTCGGCCTCGCCACACGTAAACCTGCCTCGCCACACCACTTCATCGATCGAAAACCGGGCCACATGTCACACAAGAAGGGCCACTCGGCCCCCGCCATATTGGCCCGAAATAGGCCGAAGCGCCCCAAATTGGGCCTCTGTGGCACACGTGCCCGGAAAGACGTGGACCGCCGCCGGAAATCTTCGACCCGGCAGACGGCGTATCATCAGGCCATCAGTGACACGTTGAAATGCCAGCGTCCCGCGCGTCACTGGCGAGACGCACGTTTCCGGGCCGCCTGGCTTCGCTTCCTCCCTGTCAGACGGCCCACACCTCAACCAGGAAGGAACCTGAATGACGAACGACATCAACAGAGCGACACCGAACGGCCCTGGCGCCGACGGCACCTACTCTTCCGACTCGGCTCCGAACACTGCACCGACTCCGGCCGTGCCGCAGCCGGTGGCAAAGCCGGGATTCAATCCAGGGCACGTCGCATCCGACGACATCGCAGCCGCGCAGGCGACTCGATCCACCCCGCCGCAGCCCGGGAACGATTCCAATGACTAATACACGCCTCCCCGATGCATCCGGTTCTTTCGCCCAGACGAGGCAGCCAGATAGCGACACGTCCATCCGGCCGCCCGTGCTGCCACCGACGCTTCGCACGATTGACCGCCGCGCAGCGGACACGCCATCGGTTACGTTCGTAGATCAGGCCGCGCTTGCCGCTCTCCGATCTGAGCCCAGACCGTCGATGAGGAATCGAAGCCCCCGCTGACCGCTGAACCGGCAGAAGGCCGACAGGATGATCGCGCACCAGGTTCGCCTCGAAGGACGATCAAAGGCGCAAGGACCATCGACGCCGAATAGCAGGACAGCCAAGAACTGAAGACACGCAGACCCGCTGGAGCCACACTTGACCGATGTCTGAGTGCTCGCGGGCTGTAAGCCCGCTGCCGCCGCTGGCGCTCGACCGGATGAGCCACCGTGACCGCGCCACATAGGCCGCGCCACGGCACGCCCCCGCACCCTGGACATCCACGCCATCCCGGAGGAATCGCTCGTCCTGGGCCGTCACAGCGCGTGGCCGCGCATGTCCCATTTGATACGCGCGTATCAAATCTTACCGTCACCAACGGCCTCGGAGATCGTATGGCAGGGGCCGGACTGGTATCGGTTGCCCGGTGCGCCGCAAGACTGCCAGGCTCGGCGGCTTCGATCCCGCCATCGCTCGCAGCAGGGCCACGAGTTCGGGTGGGTTGTCCCTCTGAACGATGCACACCTGGATCGAGTGCGGGCAGCCGTCGCCGTGCTCGCCCGAGTGTCGTACTTCGCCCGACACGGCACCTTCGCAACTCACGTATCCAGCGAGAAACGCCCACGGAGCCGGAGCGAAGACACCGCCCGAGTAGTACGCCCAGTGAACCTCCGAGAGGTCGGCCAGGTGATAGACAGCGGTGTATCCCGAGTCCCACTGCCTGCGCACTCGGACCAACGGCTCAACCTCGGTCGGCTCTGTCATGAGCTTCATCGGAGCAGCCTTTCCTCGATCTGGTCGATGGACATGCTGAAGGGCCAAGGGCTGCCACCCTCGGCGACGCTGTTCGTGTAGGCATTCACCAGCATGAAGCCACCGAAGTCGATGGCCCGTGGATCGCGCCTGCGGGACTTGATCAGTTGCAAACCCTGCCGCTGCGCCATACGTCGGGCGCGGTTCTCGCGGATCTTATGGACCTGCGCTGCCTCTGCTGGATCAAAGCGCTCGGCGAGAAGCCTCTCATCCTCCTGCAGTTCTATCGTTTCAATGAGCCGGGCTTCCTGTTCCGTGGCCGGTGGCTCGTCCGCCGAACCCAGCAGGATCTCACGGGCTTCTCTTTGAATAGCGTTGTACGACATCTTCATTGCCTCCAAGTATGTCTGTGGCTCCGTCTGGAGCCTATGCCACACGCTATTCCGGTGGTTATGCTCCTGTCTAGTCTTGACATTGCAGCGTCATGCGCTAATCACTTGACACGCGCTCTATTCATCTACTAGCCACACCGGCCTCGCCACGCGTGAAATGCCATCGAGGTACCCCGCATCGGTTGCGAATTCTTAACACGATGACTCGGCCTGAGTCGCCCTCAGATGCACTTTTGAGCCCGATTTCTTCGGGGTCGTCGTAAGTCCGCCGGGGCCACATGCCCAGTCAAAATTCCCGCCTGCGGGAAGTTTCAATGGCACCAGCGTCTGCGGCTGCCGTCCTCTATATATGTTCGGGTTGCGGTGCCAGGGTTGCAGGTCGCCACGGCCCTAGACTTTTGCGTCCTCCGTGTCACACTGCCGCAGGGCGACTCCGATCCACGATCCAGCCGCCCCGACCCCTCTAACGCCCACGCTGCGGGGCGAACTCTCCTTAAGGCAATGGGGACTACTTGGACTCCGGCGGCCAGGTCAGTGTCAACGCGGCGCCTCCAACCCAGACAGTGAACGGCTTGCGCGACTGGGCCTCCTCAGAGCGTGTTCGCTCGGTGATCCTGATCGAGTTGGGCGGCTGCTGGTGGACCACGGCAGCCAGGAGGCCGAATATGTCTAGGTGCACCCGCATCGGGACATAATGAGGCTGGATTCGGGCCGCCACCCTTTCGGCGAGTTGTCGAGTCTCCGCCAGCGAACCGGCCAGCCGTGGATCACGCCCGAGTTCCTCATAGATCAGATCGCCAAGTTCGCTCATCCCTGCACCCCTTGTGGTTGCGGTCGCCTCTGACAGCAAGACCTACTCGCTTACCCATGATCTCGCGGCCCAAAAGCCAACAGGCGCGCGCAAGCGTCTTGCTTCGGGCCGAGCAGAGATAGCCCGGCCCAGATCGGGAGCCCCACTGCCGCCGCCGAAAGTCACCTCCCTGTTGGGTAGGGACGGCGAGCATAATCAGGTGGGTCGCCACGGAGTTGCGTCACTCGGACAATTGCGAAAGGGGGCACCTCGATGCCAATCGGTAAGAAGGGCTGGAACTGGTTCGAGCCGAAGTTGCGAGCGGGCTCAACCGGCATGCGGGTGGCTTGGGCGGCTCTGCTCGTGGTTGCCGCCTTCTGTTACGCCTTCTTCGGGCCGCTCGTCTTCGACGTGGCCTACTGGCTCCTCGGCAAGATAGCCCGAGTGCAAGCCGACCGCCGGTTGCGAGCCGGGGTGTCCATCGTCTTCGTTGTCGTGTACTTCGTAGCTGTCAGTCTCACGGGCTCGACACAGCCCAACTCGACCGGAGCAGGGGCCACGTCCACCCCGCTGGTGGCAATGGCCACCGCGAGCCCGTCGGCAAGCCCAACCGCGTCNNGCGTCTCCGTCGGCAAGCCCAACTGTCCCGAGTGCCACACCGAGCATCACGGCTTCTCCGAGCGTTGCGCCGACGCCGGTTCCCACCGCAGAGCCGACGCCCCCGCCGGTGTCGTACGCGACGCTCACGAGCCGAAGCTGGGCCCTGCTTGTGAAGGCGCCGGACAATTACCTCGGGAATACCTACAAAGTCTGGGGATGTATATCGCAGTTCGATGCCGCGACCGGAGACGACACGTTCCGCGCACAAGCGTCCTACCGAAACCTGGCCGAGGCGTACTGGTACCTAGACGGCGTGAACGCGGTCTTCACCGGTGATGCGACACAGCTGGCTGACTA
This sequence comes from Chloroflexota bacterium, assembly GCA_003141955.1. Classification (GTDB taxonomy): domain Bacteria; phylum Chloroflexota; class Limnocylindria; order Limnocylindrales; family CSP1-4; genus Fen-1039. Next base: position 27,977 of record PLOC01000017.1, on the reverse strand, counting down.
CGTCGAGACCGATGTCGTGCAGATGAACGTGATTGGTCTCGGGTCGTACACATACGCCACGCAGATAGGTGGCAGCACCACAGTGCCGTTGTTCGAGGTCAACACGATCAAGCGAATTGGATCCTGCTAGGGCTGCAGCTACTGGCGCATCAACTGCGAGATCCGCTGCGCGTTCCTGCGTCGGTGGCTGCCGAGATGATCAGAGACTGGCAAGAAGCTTTGCCTTGGCGGACTCAAACTCCTCGGCGGTGATGATGCCCTCGTCCCGAAGGGCAGCCAATTGGCGCAACTTGTCGGGCACGGACGGCACCGGGGCCGCGCTTGTGTCGGCCGTGATGGAAGCCGACTGAACCACCGGGACAGGGGTCACAGAGTCAGCGGCCACCGGAGCAGGGGCGACGGGGGCAGGCGCTGAACCTGCCATTGGCGTGGCCGACCCTACGGAGAATTCCTCATCAGCCTTGACCGGATCGACGAGCTTCGCGCTGAAGTAAGACTCGTGGGAGAACTTCCTCGGCTCCGGGATCGGCGGCACGACCGCGTACTCGCGAGGGGTGTAGGGCGTCGGAGGCTTCATCCAAGTGACCGAGATCTTGTCTCCCTTGTGGCTGAAACCCGTTATGGCCCCCAGTCCGCCGGTCAGCAGAAACTTCGCGGCAGTTCCGCCAAGGGAAACCCCTCCTCGTGTGCCGGTTTGTCCTTCCGGTACCCAGCCGTCGCGAGCCATCTTCGGGGCATCTTTTCGGTAGTCCTTCTCGTGATCGTAGGTCTTGGCTTTGGCCTCTGGTCTGCGTGCCGCTGCTGCCTCACGGCGCTTCCGCTCGTCTTCGTTGAACTTCGTGGCCTGTACGGCGGCCTTGACCGCGTTCTCGTGAACTGGGTCTGCCAGACCGTAGCTCGGATGGGCCAGTTCAATCACGCAGCTGGGGTTAGCTGCGGCAAGGTCATGCATGAAGGCGTCGAGGTCAGCTTTGGACTTGATGCCTTCGACGTGGAGCCGGCCCTTGCCCGACTGGTCCCTGCCGTCCAAGCCAAACTCCCGACGGTCCCGACTCACGACAAGCACGCCCGCGAATTGGCTGGCGGGAATCCGTTCGTCCTTCTCCCAATCCTTGCGGGTGACGAGGTTCTTGCCAACCGTGTGATTGACCACATCCCCTTGATCGACGATCAGCAACCCGTGCGCATGACTAAGCTGCATACGAAGCCTCCTGTGCGCCGCCCGTGGACCTGTTCCGCCATCGCCTGCCGGAGTAGAAGCGTCCGAACACTGGTCTGCCGAGCCTGTCCCTAGCGGTGTTGCTCTGCTCTCAAACTCCGCGCTGGGTGCGGATCTCAGCAAGCCTGACGACCGGCGTTATGCTGCTCTCACAGCGCAGGCAATCGGCCTAACGATTGTCCGGCCTCAGCGTAGCGAGGGTGGACTCACCCGGGAAGGCCCGCCCAGCTATTAGCAGACCCCGACGCAGCCGGTCGACTGGTCCTACCGGGCCGGAGCGGTTGCCCTGGCTCCGTGGGCGCGTAGGACGGCCCAGAACGCCCGTTTTCTTTACTCTGACCGCGGTGTGCCACTCGGCTTCCCATCGCCCGTCCGTGGCGGTCCTGGGGCCACCGATACGACCGATTGGGGGGACGGCAGCAAGAGCTGCTGAGAGGTGCTAATATTACTTCCGACAAGTACGCCTATCGGAAGTAACCAGGATTTGACCATGACGGACCCGCAAGAGCAACAGACCCGAGCCCTGGCGCTGCCAGATCAGGAACTCAGGGAAGTCGTGGCGGCCCTCAAGCAAAAGGGCCGTGCCCCGTCCACCGTGCGAGGCTACGCGGGCGACCTGGGCCGGTTCGAGGCGTGGGCCCGAGCACACGACCGCTCCGCTCGACCGGCGTCCAGTGAGACCGTCCAGCTCTACCTGGCGGCTCTCAGGGTTTCCGGGCTCCGGGCCAGCACCATCGGGCGAGCCCTGGCCGCCATCGTGGCAGGCCATCGACTCGATCATCAGGAAGTCCCGGTCGATGAGGAGACCCGCGTCCAGATGAGCGGCATCCGCCGGGACCTCGGCACTGCCCCTCGGCAGGCCCGAGCCCTCTCGACGGCGGAGATCCGCCAGATGGTCATGGCCTGCCCCTCGAACCTCCACGGGCTGCGCGACCGGGCCCTCATCCTAGTTGGGTTCGGGGGTGGCTTCCGCCGGAGCGAGCTTGTGGCGCTGAACGTTGAGGACGTGACCGAAGATGCCACGCCGGGGCAGGAGGGACTTCACATCGTCATCGGCAGGTCCAAGACGGACCAGGAAGCCAAGGGCCGCGAGGTCGGCATTCGGCGCGGTCGCCACCCTCACACGGACGCGATGGCAGCGCTGGCCGAGTGGCGAGCAGCGGGCAACGTCGAAACCGGGGCGCTGTTCCGGTCGGTTGACAAGGGCAGCCACGTCGGCAGTCGGCTCTCGGATCGAGCCGTGGCCTTGATCGTCAAGATCGCGGCTGCTCGGGCCGGGCTCGACCCGGCGATGGTCAGCGGTCACTCGCTCCGGGCGGGCCTGGCCACGTCAGCCTCGCGAGCAGGCGCAACCCCGGAGCAGATCATGCGCCAGACCGGCCATCGGTCCCTTGAGATGGTGGCGCGCTACGTTCGGGCTGGCGATCTGCTCGGCTCGGCCAACGTCGGCAACCTGCTAGACCTGTGAGGACGCCATGAAGCTAGTAGGCAAGCTGACCAAAGAGGAACTGGAGCGCCGGATTGCCGACGGGACAGACGAAAGGACGACGACAATGACCCGAACGATCAGCCTCTACGAAGACAATGCGGGGCACCTTGCGATCTACGATAGCCAGCGCGACGCGTACATCACAGGGCTAGAGGGAGTCGACAGCTCCTTCGCGGACGATGCGGCCTCCCTCGACGCATGGTGGGACGAATGGGCCGGCCAGGAAGGCTGGTTCGGCGGCAATCCCGAGACCGAAAGCGAGACTCACCTGGTCGCCTTCTACGAAAACGGGGCCGTCGTGACTGTCGATCACGGCACCGCCGGTACGGCCGCCCGCCGCTACCTCTCGACCGACCAGTGACCGGCCGCAACCCTCGCCCCGAAAAGCTCCGCGACTAGGACGACCGCCGAAGGCCGGTTTCCACCTGAGAAGGCCGTCAGGCGTCGCTCGACTCGCGCCTGGTCGCTACCGAAGCTCAGGCGCTGGATTTCGCCTTCTCGGCCGCCAGGCTCTCGTCAAACTTTTGCTTCAACTCGTCGTAGTTGTCCGGTCGGCGGAGTTCCTTGCGTGGCCTCGGTCCGTGGCCGCCCCACCGATAGGGGTCGTCCACCTGACTGGCCGCTCTTGGTGGGGCGGCTGCCGGCCGATGGCCGTCCTCCTCCTCCGTATTCGTCTTCGTAGTTGGAACGTCCGTTGGAACGTCCGTTGGAACGGGCGTTGGCTGGGAGCGGGAGTAGGCAATGGCGAGTCTGAGCGCCTCCTCCTGGGTGAGCGGTTGCTTCTCGCCAGGCTTCACCTCTTCTCTCTCCAAGGCGTTCGCCGGTTGACTGTCCTCCGTAGATTCGAGTTCTTGTAACCGCCTTACACCGGGTACGGGTACGGGTACGGGGTCTCTTTCTCTCTCTGATGAAAACTCTCTCTCTGTAACCGGCTTACTAACCGGCTTACTCGGATGGTTGCGACGCCACTCAGCAACGTCGGCCCGGTTCTTCTCGCGGCGCGCCATGACCTCCGACTTCGAGGGCTGATCCCTGAGGAAATTGGCGATCTGGTAACCGCCGGTTACGGCTCCCCACTTGTCGGCCGCGAGCAGTTCGGCGAGGAAGGCCGGATCGTAGGCGGGCATGAGGACGGCCAGGCGCGAGGCCGGGACGTATCCATCGGTGAGGTGGTGGTTGCAGTAGACGAGGCCACTGTGGTGGAGCCGGTAGGCTCCGTCGCTCAGGTCCCAGGACGCCTCGGTATCCTCGTCATCGATCTTCGTCCAGGTCATGGCGTCACCGCCATCGCGCTGGCTCGCGGCCGGCCGGCCGCCGTGTTAGGCTGCTCGGGGATCGTCGGCGCTGACACGCTGGCCTCCCTCGGAGCCCACCGGACGGCTAATCTCGGTGGGCTCTTCCTTTGCGGCCGCCTTTCGACCGGAGCGGGCTCGCGATGCTTTCAGCGCCAGCTTGCCCATGTAGGCAGCGCGGGCGTGTGCTGCTCGCCGGGCGCGCTCGTCGGGCGGCAGGACACCGTCGGGATCGACCTGGCGGTCGAAGCGGGAGAGGAAGGCCGCAGTCGCGGCCGCGGTACTAGTTCCGCCCCTGGCGTGGAGGGCGTGGGCGGCGATTCGCGCCCGGAGAGAACGCTGCGAGGGAGACAGCAAACCATGGACCTTTCTTCCATGATTTCTCCCAAAATGCTGGAGGATGTGGTCATCGACCGGGGGTGGCTCCTTCCTGGGGGCCTCTCCCGTCGTGTAAAGACACCATAGCACGTCGCTGATTACTGAAGCGGTACTGAAAAGCGAGAGGCTCTATAGCAGATCGGTCGGGCTGAACCGGCGATGCGCTTCCTTCGCCCGCTCGTCCGCCGTCGATGCCGCATAGCGCTGGAGCATCGACCGCGACCGCCAGCCAGTCAGCCTCATCAGGTCGCCCTCGTTGCCGCCGTTGGCGAGCCACTGATGAGCGAAGGCGTGCCGGAACAGGTGGGGATGAATGTGATCGAGGCCAGCCTGAGCGGCGCGGCGACCGACCATCTGGGCAACGCCTGCGGGCTCAAGGTGGCCGCGTAATCCGAGCCACAGCCACGGTGACCGGGAGTCGCGGCGAGCTTGCCGTTCCCGTAGGTAGCGCCGGAGCGCCTGCCCAACGGCTGGCTTGACCACGAGGTTGCGGCGGCTCCCGCCCTTGCCGGTCACGGTGATCTCGTCAGGGATCGTGCCCTTGAGGACGATGTCCGCCATGCCGATGTTGGCAATCTCGCTGAGGCGGGCACCCGAGTCGAACATCAGAATGAGAATCGCGGCATCCCGCCGATCCTCAAACGACTTGCCGGAGCAGGTGGCGAACAGCTTCTTGACATCCTCGATGCTGATGATCGGGACGGGCTGGAGGCTGATCTTCGGCGAGTGCATCTTCGCCATCGGCGAGACGGGGATGATCTCCTCATCCGCCAAGAAGTTGAAGAAGACGCGCAGCGAGCGGTAGCGCAGCCCGACCGTCGCCTCGGATCGTCCCTTGTCGATCAGGTCGCGGATGTACGCCTCGATGTGCTCGCGGCGGATGTTCTCAACTGCCGTGGGCATCCCGGCGGCGATCAGGTAGCTACCGAGTTGGTTGACCGTCTCGATGTAGCTCTGGATCGTTCGCGGCGACTTGTTGCCTGCCCCCAACGAGAGCCGGAAGCCATCGACCTCGCCCCGGATCGTGCCGAAGACGAGCGTGTCGGTCGTGCTCATGGTCATCTTGACGCCTCCTGTCGGCTGTCCAGTAAGGCGATGATACACCCGACGTGCTAACAGTCAAAAGGCAGGGCTCGTCCAGTAAGGTGAGCGTGTCACGCTCAATTCTGGGTGTTGGCGCGCCCGGAGGGATTCGAACCCCCGACCATCTGATCCGAAGTCAGATGCTCTATCCACTGAGCTACGGGCGCGCGGTTTGCGGTTGGTTCCACGCTCATTTGGAGCGTCTGATTCGGACGCTGCCCTGAGCGGCTCGGCGAGCGCGCTATCTGGCGAGCATCTGATCGTGGCCCGATCCGCCCTAGCCGCACAGAGCATGTAGAGCATCTGATTCGGCAATTGAGGCACTCGGCGTGGAAATGCGGAACCGCGATATGGTAACCGTTTGGAGCCTCCGTGGCAGCTGGCCTCCGGGCGCAGGAAACAAGCAGAGCGGGCCCGCAACCGAACTCGAGCGCCTTCGAAACGCTTAGGTCGGGCTGGTGCCTCGGTCGTGCCTCTAACACGGCCAGGTGCAGGGCCGAGTCAACCAGCGACGGAACCGTGCCCTTCGCCACGCGGTCGGCGACGTTGCGGACCCGGTCACCAGCACGTGGAGCGTGCCCAGGGCCGGTCCGCGCCGCTGCAGCCGACGGAGAGGGATCGCTCGCCCGAATCTGCCTCGATGGCCGGCCGAGCCGACGTGCGACCAGGCAGGGACGGACAAGGCGACCGCATCCGCACGGCGCGGAATTCCGGCAAGGGCCGGGCTCCTTGGCCACGCCCCCGCTACTTGACGGTGACGCCGCCGTGCGCGATCAGATCGGAGCCCTTCTCGGCGATCATTACCGTCGGGAAGAACGTGTTCGACGTCGTGAGGATGGGCATCACCGACGAGTCGATGACTCGCAGGCCCGCGATCTCGCGGACTCGCAGATCGGTGTCCACGATCGAATCCGTGTCCACTCCCATCCGACAGGTTCCGACGGGGTGGTACGACGTCCGGCCATACTGGCGAGCGTATTCCTCGCACTCGGCCTGGCTCTGGACCCTCGGGCCGGGCAGGTGCTCGGCCTTGATGAACGGCTTGAATGAGGCCTGGGCCATGATCTCGCGGGAGACCCGCATACCCTCCACCGAAGCCTTGATGTCGCCTGGCTCGGCCAGGTAGTTGGTGTCGATCACGGGCTTGGCCAGCGGGTCGGAGCTGCGCAGCGTCACCGAGCCGCGGCTCTGCGGCCGCAGGAAGTACGAGTTCATCGTGCAGCCGTTGCCCGAGGGCACGGGTGCGATGCCTGCCTCGACGCCGGCACCGTTGAGGAAGTGGAACTGCAGGTCGGGCGCGATGCCGGGCCGGCTGTGCCAGAAGGCGCCGCCTTCCACCACGTTTGACGTAACCGGGCCCTTGTGAAACAGCAGATACTCGAAGCCAGCCCACAGCATCCAATGAGGCTTGCTGTAGTGGTCCAGGCTGAACGGGCCGTTCAGGTCGTAGATAACGTCCACGTCGTAGTGGTCCTGGAGATTGCGCCCAACCCCGGCTCGGTCGGCGACGACGGAAATGCCATTACCCCGCAGTTCGGCGGCGGGCCCGATCCCGGAGAGCATCAGCAGCTTCGGCGAACCGATCGCGCCGGCGGATACGAGTACTTCGCGGTCGGCAGGCTCGTAGTAGACGCGCTTCGAAGTCCCTCTGACGTACTCGACGCCGACTGCTCGGCCGTTCTCGATGCGGATCTTCGTTCCCAGGCAGCCGGTCCTCACGGTGAGGTTCGACCGCCGCCGCGCGATCTTCAAGTACTCGACCGAACTCGAGCGGCGGCCGCGGCGGGTGTTGGTCTGGTAGAACCCGCAGCCCTCCTGAACCGGCCCGTTGAAGTCGGGGTTGTAGGGCATGCCCATTTCCTGGCAGGCACGGACGAACGCGTGCGACAGAACGGTCGGCGTGATCAGGTCCGAGACACCAATCGGCCCACCGACCCCGTGATACGGGCCGGAGAGACGGTCGTTGTCCTCGGCCTTGCGGAAGTACGGCAGGACGTCGTCCCAGGACCAGCCTGGGCAATTGCCGGCCGTCGCCCAGTCGTCATAGCTGGCCGGCTGGCCGCGAGTCAGGACCATGGCGTTGACCGAGCTGCCACCTCCCAGAACGTGGCCCTGGGCATACGGGATCTCGCGGTTGTCGGCATGGGGCTGCGGCGATGTTGCGTAGGACCAGACGAGCGGACCGCCCGTCATCTTGTAGAAGCCGACAGGCATGTGGATGTACGGGTTCGTGTCGCGCGGACCGGCTTCGAGGAGCAGGACGCGGACGGTCTCGTCTTCCGACAGTCGCGCAGCCACCACGCAGCCCGCCGCTCCACCGCCGACCACGACGTAGTCGAACATCAGCCGTTCCTCCTGATCCCGTCTGGGCTCTGCCGGGTCGCGTAGTTCGCGACAGAAAGGTAGGTGCTCTGGTCCGCGAGGCGACCGAGGTAGATGGCCAGCTCCCGGAGGTGGTAGTCGCCCCACATCACCGCTTCGCCGCTAGGAACGGACCGACCCTCGGCCGTGGTGTCCCAGCCGCGCGGGCGGCTATAGATAGAACTGAGCAAGAGGCCCTCGTGGTCTTCTCGCTCGCTCAAGTAAGGCTCTTCGAGCAGACTGGCGGCGATCGTCAGCCCGGCCTGCCGGTAGCGCGTGGCCGCCTCCGCGTCACCGCGCGATTCGCAGACCCGGCTCAGACGCAGCAGGCCCTGGGCGGCGATCGCCGCGGCCGAGCTGTCGACGGGTTCGTGCGGGTTCAGCGGGTCGGCGGGCCGGTCCAGATATCCGGGCATGGCCGCGAGGCCGGGCGCGCCGGTGTCCCAGTAGGGGATGCCGTCGGTCGGGGTCACCTCGATGTAGTAGTCCGCGACGGCCCGGGCGGCGTCCTCGAGTTGGGCGGTCAGCGCCTCACGGCCGCCATCCGGCGCCAGGGTCTCGTCATCGAGCAGTGGCAGGATCTCGAGGATCTCCGGGAAGCCGAGAACCGCCCAGGCGAGACCGCGCGTCCAGGTCGTGAACGGCGAGTAGCCCTGCTGCGTGCTGGCGCAGCGGTATGTGCCGCTGGCAACGTTGAAGAGCGACTCGTGGGCCACCCGGCCGCGGACGTCGTAGATGTCACGATTGCGGCCGTAGGAAACGCTGTACTCGGCCGTGGTACGGGCGTGGCGAATCGCCCGCGTGGCGAGAGAGACGTGGCGGCCCTGCTCCGCCAGCAATTCGTGGCCCAGGAGGTGGGCGATCAGAAGGACCCGCACAGTGCGAATCGCGTCCACGAAGAGCGAGTGCGCGCCGTTGAATGAGTAGATGTAGCCGGCGCCATCGCCCAGATCCGTCCAGCGGCTCGCCTGAACAGCGCCACTGACCTTGAGGCAGACACGATAAAGCTCCTCCTCGGCCGGCTCCACGCCCGTGCGGCCTTCGACGGCGAGCCGCAGCAGGTTGCCGAACGTCGAGACGGTGTTAAAGGCGTGGTCGTGGACGCCGGTGTCGGTCAGACGGGCCACGATGTCGTCGAGCGAGCGGCGCCGCCCGAACTCGAGAAATCGGCGATCTCCCGAGGCGTCGAATTGCAGGATCGCCGAGCCGTACCAGAAGCCGCGCGTCCAGTCGGTCCACTCCTGGCCCACGTACCGGCCGTCGCGAGTGAGGACGGGAGCGGCGGGGTCGTCGGCCCAGCGGTCCTGCAGGCGCGCAAGTTTCGCGGCAGACGCGGTCCAGAGACGGTCCAGGCGCGGACGAAGCGCCGCTGCGTCGATGGCCCCATCGATCTTGATCATTGCCTCCTCCGTTGCGGCGTGACGGCGCCGCGATACTCGGCCGAGCTAGCCGGTCGTCAGAACCGAGCGCAGGGTGACGGTCTTGGTCTGCATGAATTCCGCGAGGCTCGTCCCGAGGCCCTCGCGCACGTTTCCGCTTCGCTTGTAGCCGCCCCAGGCGACCGCGTCGGTGCGGTACAGGCCGGTGCCGTTGATCGAGATGTGGCCGGTCTCCATCTGCAGCGCTACGCGCATGGCCCGCGCCAGATCCGTGCTGAAGACGGCGCCGCTGAGTCCGTAGATCGAGGCGTTCGCGATCTCGACGGCCCGACTCTCGGACGAGAACGGGATGATGTCGAGGACCGGGCCGAAGATCTCGAGATCGTGCGAGACGTCCGCCGCGGCTTCGGCGTCGACGACTACCGTCGGCGCGAAGAAGGCGCCATCCGGCCGGCCGCCGCCGCACACCAGGTGGACGCCCTGGTCCAGCGAGTGGGCGACCTGGTCGGCCACGTTGATCGCCGCGCTGCGGCTGATGAGCGGGCCGAGGCCCGTATCGGCCTTGAGCGGATCGCCCAGACGCAGCCCGCCGAATGCGGTCCGGAAGCGCTCGATCAATTGGTCGGCCGCCGCGGCCTCGACGATGATCCGCTTGTTGGCGCAGCAAACCTGGCCGTTGGACAGCGATCGGCCCCAGACCGCTTCGGCCACCACGCGATCCATGTCGGCGTCGGCGAAGACGATCATCGCGTCGTTGCCGCCGAGCTCGAGTGCCACGCGCTTGAGCGTCTTCGCCCCGGCTGTGGCCACGCTGATGCCCGCCTCGGTCGAGCCGGTCAGGCTGATCGCGGCCGGGATCGGGTGGGAGGCGAGTGCGTGGCCGAGCTCCTGATCGCCGTTGAGGATCTGGACCACGTCCCGCGGCACGCCGGCTTCCCAGAGCAACTCGATCTGGCGGATAATCGTGAGCGGGGCCTGGCGCGACGGCTTGACCACTACCGTATTGCCGGTCGCGATCGCCGGCGCCACCTTCCAGGCGTTGAGCTCGGACGGGAAGTTAAAGGGAACGATGGCCGCGATGACGCCCAGCGGATCGTGGTGGGTGAACTGGATATCGCCCTCGTGGCCTGCCTCGGAGTCGAGGAAGCGCGCTTCCTCCTCCCAGGCGACGATCCGTTCCGCGCAACCCTGGTAGATGCGGATCGTGGTGTCGATCTCGCCGCGGGCCTGGTCGATCGGCTTGCCGTTCTCGCGGCACAGCAACGTGCCCAGCTCGTCGCGGTGGGCGCGGAGCAAATCCGCGTAGACGCGCATGACCGCCGATCGCTCGTGGCGAGGCACCCGGGCCCACGTCTTCTGGGCCGCCGCCGACCGGACGAGCATGGCGTCGAGATCCGCCATCGTGTCGAGCGGGACGGAGGCGAGGACTTCGTCGTTGGCCGGATTGATGACCTGGTAGGTGCCGGCGGGCGCGGTCGTGGTCATTTCCTTCACCTCTTGGCGTCCCAGGCCTGCAGCAAGTGCGTGGCGACCGCCACGAGCTGGCCATCCTGGTTCGTGATACGAATGCTGGCGGTGGTTCGGCGCTTGATCGGATCGAAATCGGTGATCTCGTAGTGGACGACGATCGCGTCGCCTATGAGCACTGGCTTGATGAATCGAATGCGGTCGTAGCCGGCGGAGACGACCTGCTGGGTCGTTCGTTCGGCGAGGGCGCTCGACGCGGCGGAGGCGTAGGCGACGAGCAGCGCGCCGTGGGCGACGCCGCGGCCGAGCGAGGTCGCCCGCGCGTACTCGGGGTCCACGTGCTGCGGCGCGAAGTCGCCACTCAGCGCCGCGAAGGCGAGGACGTCGTGTTCGGTCACGGCGCGCTCGATGTCGATCGCCTGGCCGACGAGCGTTCCCAGCGGGTCCACTGGTTCGACGGTCAGTTCAGGATCGGGAGTCACCGGCATCAAGGCCGCCTTTCTGCAGTTGCCGGCGCGGGCTCTGGTTTGGCGCCCGCGGAGAGGGTTGGGTCATCGGGGAAGAGGGCGGCGTCCATCGTCCGCAGCGGCTGCGCCACGGCCGGCCGGAAGGCCATGTGGGTGAGCACGTCGCGCTCGACGTCCAACCCGGCCGCGATCTCGACGAGAACGGGCCCGTCGTCGCCAAGTTCGAAGACGGCGCGTTCGGTGACGTAGGTCACGCGCTGGCCGCGAGCCCGGGCCTGAGCCGCGCTGAAGGTCATGTGCTGGACCGCATCGACGAACTTGCGGTAGCGGCCCTCGCGTTCGATCGCGATCCGGCCTCCGCCGACGCGTACGCCGAGGCCGCCCGCCGTGAGCGTCCCGCAAAAGACGACGCGGCCCGCCGACTGGGAGATGTTGATGAAGCCGCCGGCGCCGAAGACCGTGTCCCCGACCCGCGAAGCGTTGACATTGCCGTACCGGTCCACTTCGGCGAAACCGAGGCAGGCGATGTCAAGCCCGCCGCCGTCGAAGAAGTCGAACTGGGACGGCGCGTCGATCATCGAGTCGGGGTTCCAGACGGCCCCGAAGAGCACGCCCTGGGCGGGGACGCCGCCGCTCAGGCCCTGCTCGACAGTCAGGACCACGTCTTCGAGGCGGCCCTCCGCGAGGAGCACCGCCGGCACTCCGTCGGCCATGCCGACGCCGACGTTGACCACGGCACCCGGGACGATCTCCGCGGCCGCTCTCCGGGCGATGACGGCCCGCTCGCCGGCCGGCAGCGCCGGGATGGCATCGACCGGCGCGCGGAACTCGCCGGAGAGTCCGGGCTGGTAGCGGCCGATGATCGTCTGGCGCTGTTCGGGCACGACGACCACCACGTCCACCAGATGCGCCGGCACGACGACGTCGCGGGCTCGGAGCGAGTGGCTGGCGGCCATGCGCTCCACCTGGGCGATGACCTTCCCGCCGGAGTTGTGGCAGGCCATCGCCAGGGCCAGGACGCCGAGCGACGCCACCTCGTGCTCCATCGTGAGGTTGCCGCGCTCGTCGGCCGTCGTGGCTCGGATGAACGCGAAGTCGATCGGGAGGGCTCGATACAGCAGCCAGTCGTCGCCCTCGATCTCGACGACCCGGACGAGGTCGCCGGTTGGACCGGGGCTCAGGCGGCCGCCGTCGAGGCGCGGGTCGCAGAAGGTCCCGAGCCCGACCTTCGTCAGGACGCCGGGCCGGCCCGCGGCAACTTCGCGATACATCTGGCTCAGCACGCCTTGCGGGAAGTTGAAGCCCTCGATCCGGCCACTTGCGACGAGCGCGGTGATCCCCGGGTTCATCCCAAAATGCCCGCCGATGGCGCGACGCAGCAGACCCGGCCGGGCAAAGTTGTCCAGGCCGCTCCCCTGCTTGTCGCCGATCCCCGCGCAGAAGTAGAGCGTCAGGTCGCGCGGCTCGCCCGACTCCGCGCTCCGGGAGCCCAGCGCCTCGAGCAGCGCCGTCGGCTCGATCACGCCGCCGCCGGACCCTTCGACCGCCAGCGTGGAGCCGGAGCTGACCAGGCCGGCGGCCTCCGCGGCCGACATCCGCGCGGGATTGACGTCGGGGCGCGAACGGCGACGGCCGGCCGGTGCGGTCGTCACGTTTCGGACCCTCCGTATCGAGTCGCCAGGGCCGAGATGTCCCCGGCGGCGGCCTTCGCCAGCGGTGCCAGGCGCTCGATCATGCGGTCCATCCGCCAGCGGCTCGCGGGGGCGCCGACGCAGACGGCCCCGAAGGCGCTGCCCGACGCGTCGAGGATCGGCGCGGCGACCGAGCGGACGCCCGGCTCGCGTTCCTGGTCGTTGACCGCAAAGCCCAGCTCGCGCACGCGGCCGAGCTCGACGGCCAGGTCCTCCATGCGGTCGATCGTGTTGCGCGTCAGCTTCGTCAGCGTCAGGCGGGCCAGAATGCGCCCGGCGTCGGCCGGACGGAGGAACGCCAGGATTGCCTTGCCCTGAGACGAGGCGTGGATCGGCAGCCGGACGCCGGGTCGGCCGCCTAGCCGCAGCGTGGCGTCGGCGACGATGCAGTCCGTGATGACGACTTCATCCGAGTCGAGCACCGCGAGGAAGACCGTTTCGTTGGTCTGGGACGCGAGACGCTCGAGGATCGGACGCGAGACGACCTTGAGTCGCTCGCCGCCGGCCATCTGGTTGGCCAGCGCGCTGATGCGCGGCCCAAGCGCGTAGAGCTTGGTGACCGGGTCCTGCTGCGTGAAGCCGGTTTCTACCAGAGCCCGGAGCAAGCGGTGGATCGTGGGGGCAGGCAGCCCGGCCTCGGCAGCGAGGTCGGAAAGCCGCACGCCGTCCGGATGGGCACCCACCTGGATGACGAGCTCGAGTGCCCGCACGACTGCCTGAGATCCGTCTGCCAAGCTAGTTTCCACCATATGGAATATTCTTCCATTGTCGCCCCGACGGCGGTATCCTAGTCGGCGGACAGTCCCGAAGTCAAGGCGCCAGAGGATGCAACGGATGCGAGAGCCCTCATGAGCGACATACCGCAAGCGAGCCTCCGCGAGCGAATTCGGACGTTCGGCATCGTCCCCGTCATCACCATCCCCGCGGAAGAAGTAGCCGTACCGCTCGTGGAGGCGCTGGTCGGCGGTGGCCTGGGGTGCGCAGAAATCACGCTCCGGACCGAGGCGGGTCTGGCCGCGATCCGCCGAGTCCACGAGGCTCTGCCGAACCTGCTGGTCGGCGCAGGCACGGTCCTGACGGCCGATCAGGCCCGCCGCGCCATCGCCGCGGGCGCGCAATTCGTCGTGACGCCGGGTTTCATGCCGCGTGTAGCCGAGGTCTGCCTGGCGGAGAACTTACCGATCTTCCCGGGCGTCATGACCCCGACCGAGATCGGCATGGCGCTCGACGCCGGCTTGAACGATCTCAAGTTCTTCCCAGCCGAGCCGGCCGGTGGCCTGGCCGCGCTGCGAGCTTTGGCCGGACCGTTCCCGATGGTCCGCTTCATCCCGACCGGCGGCATCGGCCCTGCGAATCTGACCGCCTACCTGCGCGAGCCCACGGTTCTGGCGGTTGGCGGCAGCTGGATGGTCCGGGCCGAGATGATCGCCGCCGGTGACTGGGCGGCTGTGAGATCGGCGGCCGAGCAGGCAGCGGTCGCGGTTCGCGAGGCGCGCGGCGGTTCCGCCGTAGCCCGACCATGACGCTGCAGGTCAAGCCGACCGGCTCGGGGCGCTGGGATCTTGTCGCCCTGGGCGAGGTCATGCTCCGGCTCGATCCGGGCGAGGAGCGCATTCACACTGCTCGGACCTTCCGAGCCTGGGAGGGCGGCGGCGAATACAACGTTGCCCGCGGCCTGCGCCGCTGTTTCGGAATGTCCACGACGGTGGTTACGGCTCTGGCGGACAACCCGATCGGGCGGCTGATCGAGGACTTGATGCTGCAGGGCGGCGTCGATACGTCGCACCTGCGCTGGAGCGCGTACGACGGCATCGGGCGGTCGGTCCGCAACGGGCTCAACTTCACCGAGCGTGGGTTCGGCGTTCGCCCGGCGGTCGGCTGCTCGGACCGCGCCAACTCGGCCGCCTCGCAACTCCGCCCGGGCGAGATCGACTGGCGGGACATCTTCGAGGGCGAAGGCACGCGCTGGCTCCACACCGGCGGCATCTTCGCCGGCCTCTCGGACACGACGCCCGCAGTGGTTGCCGAGGCGATCGAAGCCGCGCACGGGGCCGGGGCGATCGTGAGCTTCGATCTGAACTTCCGCGAGTCGCTGTGGCGGTCACGAGGCGGAAGCGCAGCCGCGCAGGCCGCCATGCGCGAGATCGTCCGCTCGGTCGACGTGGTGGTTGGCAACGAAGAGGACTACGTGGCGGCGTTGGGGTTGGACGTCTGCGGCGCGGACGCGGCGTTTGCCAGGCTGGACCCGGCTGCCTATGAGGCGATGCTGCGCGAGGCCGCGCGCGAGTTCCCCAACCTGAGCCTGCTCGCGGCAACGCTGCGAGTCGCCCGAACGGCGACACGCAACGATTGGGGAGCGGTCGTCCTGGCGGACGGCGAGTTCCACGAGGCGGCGAACCGGCCGGACATGGAGATTCTCGATCGAATTGGCGGCGGCGACTCGTTCGCTTCCGGTCTCATCTACGGCTTGCTGACGGGCCGCTCGCCGGCCGAGTCCGCGGAATATGGAGCGGCCCATGGAGCGCTGGCAATGACGACACCCGGAGACACCTCAATGGCCACACTCGCCGAAGTCGAGCGGCTGGTCCGCGGCGGCGGCGCGCGGGTGACCCGATGAGGCGGCGGAGGGGCGGCGCCGAGCCGAGTGATGCGCAGCGCAGCGGCGCCAGGGTGAGCCGATGAACCGCGCGATGGTCCTGGTCGAGCGCGAGCGCTTCGGTTGGGCGGACCTGCCCGACCCCGAACCGGCGGCCGGCGAGGTCGTCGTGCGGGCGCTGTTCACCGGGCTTTGCGGGACCGACCTCCACATCGTCGAAGGCAGCCACCCACGGGCCCGCTTCCCGCTGGCCATCGGCCACGAGATTGCCGCGCGCCCGGAAACCGGGCCACTCGCCGGCCGGCTCGTCCTCGTCGATCCCCTCCTCCCATGCGGCGAATGCACCGCCTGTCTGGCGGGCGCCTCAAACGCGTGCGCGCGGCTGCGGCTCATCGGCATCGACCGCGACGGCGCACTCGCCGGCCGGTTCGCGGTGGCGGAGAGCCGGCTCCACGTTGTCGCGGACGGGATCCCTCCCGAGGCGGTGCCGCTCGCAGAGCCCCTGGCCGTCGCGGTGCACGCGGTCGGCCGCGTGTCGGATCTGGCCGGGCAGCGCAAGCCGGGCGTCGGCGCCAGGCTCGTGGTCGCAATCGGGGCGGGCCCGGTGGGCCTGCTGATCGGGCACGTGGCCCGCCGCGCCGGTGCCCGAGTCCTCATTGGCGAGCAGGCCCCGGCGCGGCGCACGGTTGCGGCCACGCTCGGGTTCGAGCTCCTCGACCCGGACTCCCCGGCCGAGAACCTGGAGTCGATCACTTCCGGCGCCCTTGCGGATGTTGTGTTCGATGCCGCTGCGGCGCCGCCGGTTGCGGCGAGCCTTCACCGGTTCGTCCATTCGACCGGCGTCGTGGCCATCGTCGGAGCGTACGGCGGTCTCGTCCCGCTCGACCTTCAGGCGGTCATGTTCAAGGAGCTGACCATTCGTGGCCACCGCACCTACCTACCGGCAGACATCGACGCCGGGCTCGAACTGCTGCGCGCGGACCTCCCGGCCCTGAAGCCGCTCCTCAGCGGCGTCGTCCCCGCCGCCGACGTTGCCGAAGCGATCGGCGCAATGCGCCGGGGCGAGGGCATGAAGTTCGTAGTGGAGTGCCCGGCATGATCGGTCTGACCAAGGTCGCTCACGGCAATTTCGAGCTGGAGCTGCGCGACGTCGCGCTTCGGGAACCGGGCGAAGGCGAGGTCGTCGTCCGTGTCCGATACGCTGGCATCTGCGGCACGGACGTTCACATCGCCCGGGACGAGTTCCCGTCCTGGCCGCCGGTCATCCTGGGTCACGAGTTCACGGGCACGGTGGAGCGGCTCGGACCGGGCGTGGATCCCGATCTCGCCGGCCGCCGGATCGTCTGCGAGCCGCACGCCGGCGCCTGTCACGTCTGCCATCTCTGCCGGCGCGGCCACCCCGAGCTGTGCGCGTCGAAACGATCGCCGGGCTGGGGCGTAGATGGAGCGTTCGCCAGCCACGTGGTCGTTCCGGCGTGGCTGCTTCATCCGCTCCCCGCCGGCATCCCGGACGAGGTCGCTGTGCTGGCCGAGCCGATGGCGGTGGTCATGACCGCGCTCTGCCGCGCGTCCCTCGCAGCCGGCGATTTCGTCCTCGTCGTCGGCCCCGGCCCGGTGGGCGCGCTCGCGGCGCTGGCCTGCCGCGCGGCCGGCGCGTCCAACGTCGTCGTCGCCGGACGGACGAGTTCGCCCGCCCGCCTCGAGCTGCTGTCGGACATGGGTTTCACGACGCTCTCGAGCGATGTTCCCGATGCTGTTCGAGGCATGACCTCTGGTCGCGGCGCGGACCTTGTGGTCGAATGCAGTGGGTCGGCGCAGGGCATCGCCATCGGGATCGAGGCCGCTCGCCGGACCGGCCGGATGGCCTCGATCGGGCTCAGCGGCCAACCGGCGCTGGAAGTCCCGTGGGACCTGGCCACATCGCGCACCCTCGACGTCGCCTTTTCGATGAGCTCGAGCTTCGAAGGCTGGGAAGCCGCCATCCCGGTCCTGGCCCGCGTCGCCGCGGACGCGGCGCGTCTCCCGACCATCTTCCCGCTCGCCTCCTGGCGCGACGCCTTCGCCGCGCTCCAGTCCCGAAGCGTCGTCAAGGCGGTCCTCGATCCGATGGCGCCGACCACATCTTCCGTTGCGGAATCCTGATGGGCCTGATCGTCATCACCGACTGCGACCACCCGGACGTCGACATCGAACGGTCGATCTTCGAATCGGCCGGCCACCAGGTTCGTGTCGAGCAGTGCCGCAGCGCCGAAGACGTGATTGTCGCCGGCCGCGGCGGCATCGGTCTGCTGGCTCAGTACGCCCCGATCGACGAGTCGGTCATGGCCGCCCTGCCCGGGCTCCGAGTGATCGGCCGCTATGGCGTTGGGCTCGACAACATCGAGCTGCCGGCCGCGGCCCGCCGCGGTATCCCCGTCTTCAACGTTCCCGACTACTGCGTCAGCGAAGTGGCGGAACATGCCCTGGGCCTGATCCTCGCGCTCACCCGCGGCCTCGTCTTCCAAGATCGCGGCGTCCAGTCGGGCACCTGGGACTTCCGCGTCGGCGGCGCGGTTCGCCGCGCGTCCACGATCCAACTCGGCATCGTGGGCCTCGGCCGCATCGGCCGAGCGCTCGCCCAACGAGTCGCGCCGCTCGGTTACCGGGTCGTCGCCGCCGACCCGCGCCATCCAATCGTGGAAGGCATCGAGTCGGTCGAGTTCGACGAGCTCCTGGCCACGAGCGACGTCGTGAGCATCCATTCCTGGCTGGACGACACGAACCGCCATTTGTTCGACTCCCGAGCCTTCGGCCTCATGAAAGCCGGCGCCTTCCTGGTCAACACCGCTCGCGGAGGACTCGTGGACCAGGCCGCTCTTGTCGCGGCCCTTCAGTCCGGCCATCTCGGCGGCGCCGGCCTGGATGTCCTGGAGCAAGAGCCCATTCCGCCCGGGGACCCCCTGCTCGCGCTGCCCAACGTTATCCTCACCCCCCACGCCGCCTTCTACAGTCGCGAATCCCTCATCGAGATGAAACGCAGGGTCTCGGAAAGCATGGTGGGAGCGCTGTCGAAGAATCTCCCTGAATGACGTTGGCTCACCGAGCGACCGAGCGACCCAGTTCGTGCCGGGTCGGAGCCCAATCCAGTGGACGGCGACAGGATCTTCGCTGCGCGGTCGCACTACACGTCGATCGGCCACTGGCTCTGGCCGGCGAGCGTGTCGGCGCCCAAGCGTATGATCGGGCCTCGCATCCCGCAGAACTTAGAAGGGCACGCCAGGCCGCATTTACGAGACCGCGCTCAGTTAGAGCATCTGATTCTTGTCGAAATGCATCCCCGTCCAAGCGTGACGGATAGAGCATACGTCCGGGCAATCCGAAGTCAGATGCTCTGTCCGCTGAGCTACGGGCGCGCTGGTTGCCGTTTGTTCCACGCTCGTTTAGAGCATCTGATCCCACGCCGGGGGGTCTATCTCGCCGGACACGGTATCCAACGAGCATCTGATCCGACCTGTCGCATCCCCCTCGCCGCACAGAGCATGTAGAGCATCTGATTCGGCGAGGCGTGAATATGGAACCCGGAACCGCCACATGGTAGCCGTTCGGAGCGCTCAAGGCAGCGGCTCATTTCCGGTCGCTACTGATGTTCAGCCCACCCCGACCCGAAACGAGGATCGTTTCGATCACTTCTTTGCCAGGAGGAGGAAGAGGGCGCCGGCAACCACGAGCACCGCGATTCCGGCAACAAAGACCCAGTCGCCCCACCAGAGGCCGCGATTGACCCGACCGACCACGATGAGGATCGCGGAGGCCACCGCCATCAGGGTCAAGAATGGATGAGCCCTCACACGAGACGGCATCTGATTCCTCCTATCGTTTCGAGATCCCAATGATCTCGAGTCTGCGATCGGTACTCATGTTTCCTCAGGGACTGCTGTCGGCCCGTCGGCGGCCGTGACGATCTCGAAACCTTCCCGAGCGAGATCCGCGCACGAGCTCGACCAGTGGCGGCTCGTCATCGACGAAGAGGATGCGTTGGGCCCGGAGCATCTCCATGCCCTCACAAGGTTGGGTCAGAAGGCGTAGGAGCGCAAGACCGCAGCACTCGCTAGCGGGCTACAGGCCAAACCGGACAAGAGCGAGCGCGCCGGCCAACAGCGAGTAAACCGCGAACGGCAGAAGCGTACGGTGGGTGAAGTAGCGGCTCAGGAAGCGGACTGACAGGTAAGCCGCGATTCCGGCCGCGATGCTTCCCACCAGTACCTGGCCGCGGACGCCGTCGCCGTTGGGACCGAGCAGGTCCGGCAGCTTGTAGACCCCGGCCGCGAGGATGATCGGCGTGGCCAGCAGGAACGAGAAACGCGCCGCATCCTCGTGGTCCAGACCGCGGACAAGGCCAGCCACCATGGTGATACCCGAGCGACTGATGCCGGCTAGGAGGGCAAAGACCTGGGCCACACCCACTACGCCAGCCTCTCGGAACGACAGCGTGTCGAGCCTTCGATCACCGCTTGCCGTCTGCTCGTGGGCAGCGACAACGGCCCGAACCTGCGCGCGCCTGCGGATCCACTCGCCGGCGAGAAGGACGAACCCGTTGACGATCAGAAACCCGGCCGCCGCAACCGGTGTCGCAAACAGAACCCTCAACGGATGCTCGAAGACAAGGCCGATGACGCCGGCAGGGATAGTCGCGAAGACCAGCAGCCAGCCCAGACGTTCCTCCGCCGACTCGATCCTGCGGTGGCGCAGTGACTGGATCAACCTCCGGACGATCCGAATCCATTGATCCCGGTAGAAGAAGGCGAGGGCCAGTGCAGTGGCGACGTGGAGACCGACCAGGAAGGCCAGGAAGAACGACTCCGGGGCGGACTGGGCTGCGACCACGCTCGTCCAGCCGAACAACTGGGGCAGGATGACCGAGTGGCCCAGGCTCGAAACGGGGAACAACTCGGTAATGCCCTGGATGAGACCGAGAATGATCGCCTGCGGGTAATCCAAGCTCGTCCTCTTGCGAATGGATCGTCTTCAGGCCGACGACCGGCCCCAATCGATCGCCCGGTGTCAGGTAGCGGGCACGGGCTCCGCCGGTGAGCCCCGCGCAGCGATCATCTCGGCAGGACCGCCAGCGCCCTCTTCGGGGTGGCGACGCACCCACCAGTGGCGGATGAAGATGGCGACGATCGCGGCGGCGGCCGCGCTCAGGCCGACGACCTGCGCTGTGGCGAGGCCGAAGAACGTCCAATTCCAACCGCTTCGCAGAGTCTCGAGGAGGCTGCGCTCGACGCCATACCAGACGAAGTAGAGCAGGCCGACGTCGCCGGCGATCAGCAAACGGCGATGCGCCGTGAAGCGACGCCAGAGGAAGAGCATCACCCCGACGCCGATCAGGCTCAGCACGGACTCGTAGAAGAAGAGCGGGGTGAAGTGCTGGCCGAGCGTCGCGGTTGGGGCGGAACCGGCGGGACAGGCGAATTCGGTGACGCGGTATTGGCACTGGATGGCGATGCCCCAGGGCAAATTGGTCGGCGGTCCGTAGAGCTCCTGGTTCATGAAGTTGCCCCACCGACCGACGGCCTGAGCCAGCAGGACGCAGGGCACGATGATGTCCGCCCAGCGCCAGAACGACAGATGCTTTCGTCGGGCATACCAGATGATCGCGAGCATCCCGGTGAAGAGGCCGCCGTAGATACCGAGGCCGCTGTAGGGCGGCAGCACGATCTGGGCGAGGTGGTTCTGGTAGTAGGCCCACTGGTCGATGACGTGGTAAGCCCGGCCGCCGATGAGGGCGGCGATCGCGACGATGATCAGGCCGTCGATGAGCATGTCGGTCCGCTCTCCGCGCTGGCGGGCAAGGCGGAAGGCTAGCCAGGTGCCGGCGACGATGGCAGCGACATACGCAATCCCATACCAGCGGATCTCGAGCGGGCCAACCACGAGGGCAACCGGATTGGGCGTGAAGTCAATCATGCTCGGCCGAGTCTACGGGAGTTTCGGAAGGAGACGGGTCGCCAATGGCTCGACGCTCGACCCATGAAGCATGCCGAGCGAGCCCCACGCGGCTCTGCCTGAGGTTCGGGTCAAAGGGCAGTCGCATCGTGACTTATGGCACATGGGCAGATGCACACGTGTGAACTATTCCTAACTGCGCATATAACAGTCCATGAGGATAGAGCATGTCGAGCCCTTCTTGCCTCCCGCCGATCGGCAGTTCCGGGCTCGAATCCGCACTTCGCGAGGAGGACCGATAGATGTTGCGCGGGTCCGAAAGCATCTACGAGATGCAAGCAACGCTCCTGAAGACGCTGGCCAGCCCCCGTCGCCTTGAACTGATCCACTACCTGGGCGAAGCCGGGCCAACCGAAGTCTGGAAGTTGGCAGAGCATTTCGACATGCCTCAGCCGGCTGTCTCCCAGCACCTCGCCGCGCTTCGCGGCGTCGGGCTTGTCGACTCCGTCCGCGACGGCAGAGAAGTTCGCTACCAACTGGCGGATCCGGAGATAGTCGCCGCCTGTGGCCTCATGCGCCAGGTCTTGATCCGACGGATGACCCGACTTGGCGACATGGCCGCCTCCTACGCCAGCCAGGATCTCGAACCGGCCGCGGCCGTCCAAGCAGGCCGGTAGCGGCCTCCAGGCGTCCCAAGGAGTTAAGACGGTGTCCGAGAAGCTCTTTTTCATGATCACCCACGGGCCGGATCACTCGGAACACGTAACGATCCCGTTCGTGATGGCCGTTGCCGCTCTTGCCTCCGACGTGGACGCGGTCATCGGTCTGCAGGCCGATGGCGTCGAGATCGCCGTCAAGGGCCGCACGGACGCGGTCACCGCAGACGGCTTCCAGCCGCTCGCCAAGCTCATGAACGACTACAAGGAACTTGGCGGGAAGATCCTGATCTGCGGCCCATGCGTGAAATCGCGCCAGATAGACCCTGCCACCCAGCTCGTGGATAACGCCGAGATCGTCGCCGCGGCCAGGTTCGTTGTCGAACTGACCTCAGCGACAAACGCTCTGACCTATTGATCCTCTTTCGCAATCGGAGAACGAAATGGCCACCCTCACAATCAGCCAGCTCGAAGCTCTCACCGCCGCCGAATGCATCGACGCCCGCGGCGCCGCCTGCCCGGGCCCGCTTCTCGAGGCCAAGAAGGGCATGGGCAAGATCATCATCGGCGGCGTCCTGGAGGTCTGGTCGAGCGACCCGGCCACTAAGAGCGACATGAGCGCCTGGGCGGGCAAGGTCGGCCATGAGTTTCTCGGCGTGGTCGAGGCAGATGGTTACGACCGGGTCTTCCTGCGCCGGGGCAAGTAAGTCTTCGAGTCTCGACAGGCTGGCGGCCCCCTCGCCAGGCCGAGATAGGCACCGCAGGAGCA
The DNA here is from genome assembly GCA_003141955.1 of Chloroflexota bacterium. Taxonomy (GTDB): domain Bacteria; phylum Chloroflexota; class Limnocylindria; order Limnocylindrales; family CSP1-4; genus Fen-1039. Next base: position 5,205 of record PLOC01000017.1, on the reverse strand, counting down.
TCGATAGATGACCGCGTTGGCAGCTGCCCCGGTAGACGACAAGGCTCGGATCGCCGCGCCGCGGATCCTGGTCTTCTCGACCAACAACATCTCCGACCCGGGCATCGACCTGGCCGGGAGCAACCACCTCCACTACTCAACGGGGGTGCGAGTCATCAGCATGCCGTGCACGAGCGGCATCCGGCCGTCGTGGATCCTCCATGCCATCAAGCAAGGCTTCGAAGGCGTGTTCGTTGCCTCGGACGGCGACGAGTGCGCCCTCCTGCCCGACTGCGCCAAGCGCGCGTCGCGGATCATGGCCGAGGCCCAGACCATGCTGAAAGCCGAGGGCCTGTCGCCTCAGCGATTGAAGATGGGCGCGATCTGCTCGGTCTGCGCGGAGAACTTCGCCAAGCACATGAACCAGTTCTCCGAAGCCCTGATCGCGATGCGGTCGGCTGGAGCCAAGTCATGACCAAGTACGACGCCCTCGTAGTAGGCAGCGGCATCGCCGGCATGGAGTCGGCGCTCAAGCTCGGCGACATGGGCTACAACGTCCTGCTCGTCGAGAAGGAAGCGAGCGTCGGCGGCCGGATGATCTTGCTCAGCAAGGTCTTCCCCACCCTGGACTGCGCGAGCTGCATCTCGACCCCCAAGATGGCGGCCTCGATCCACCACCCCAACGTCACCGCGATGACGTACACGGAGGTGGACAAGATCACGCGCAGCGACGATGGCGTGATCAAGGCGACTATCCGTCAGAAGGCCAGGTTCGTGGACGAGGTGACCTGTACGGGCTGCCAGCTCTGCGAAAAGGCCTGCACCGTGGCCGTGCCGGACCAATTCAACTACGACCTGGTCGCCCGCCGAGCGGCCTACATCGCGTTCCCGCAGGCCGTGCCGAAGAAGGCCGTTATCGAGCGCGAGGGCTCGTCGCCCTGCACCTATGCGTGCCCGGCGGGCATCGAGGCGCACGGGTACGTCTCGCTCGTCCGCAGCGGCGAGTACGAGAAGGCACACCGGCTGGTGCTCGATGCCACGCCGCTGGTGGGGACCCTCGGTCGCGCCTGCTACGCCCCGTGCGAGGGCGAATGCACCCGCGGTTCTCTCGAGGGCACGCTCCCGATCCGCCGGATCAAGCGCTTCATTTCCGATCAGCACAACGCGTCCGACAACGAGCTCGGGATCGAGGTCGCCCCGCCGAACGGCAAGAAGGTGGCGATAGTCGGCAGCGGGCCCACGGGCCTGACCGCGGCCTGGCAGCTGGCACGCCTCGGCTACGCCGTGAAGATCTTCGAGGCCGCCCCGGAGCCCGGGGGCTTCCTCCGCCTGGCCATCCCGTCNNAAGGCCGAGGGCTACGACGCGGTCCTGGTCGCCACCGGAACCCCCCGCTCGTCTGCGCTGGGCGTGCCCGGGGAGGACAGGCTCGGCGTGCTCGGGGCGACGGACTTCCTGCGCAAGGTCAAGCTCGGCGAGAAGGTCGACTTCGGCGGCAAGCGCGTCGTGGTCGTCGGCGGCGGCAACGTCGCCATGGACGCCGCCCGTGTCTCGGCCCGCCTGGGCGCATCCAGCGTCACGATTGCCTACCGGCGAACCCGCGCCGAGCTCCCGGCCCATCACGTCGAGGCCGACGACGCCGAGAAGGAGGGCGTGGGATTCACGTTCCTCGTCGGCCCGGCGGAAGTCACCGGCGATGCGAGCGGAGCTGTCAGCGGCCTGAGGTGCACGAAGATGCGCCTTGGCGAACCGGATGCCTCCGGCCGGCGCCGCCCGGAGCCGATTTCCGGCAGCGAATACGTGATCGCAGCCGACATCATCATCTCCGCGATCGGCCTCTCGGCCGACGCCGGGGCGTTCGCCGGCACGCTCGAGAGCAACAGGAACGGCACCCTGACAGCCCGCGAGGGGACGCTCGAGACTCAGGTCCCGGGCATCTTCGCCGCCGGCGATGTCGTGAACGGCGCGACCGACATCACGCGGGCCGTCGGCGAGGGCCGGCGCTCCGCCCACATGATCGACCGCTGGCTCAACGGCCTCCCGCTCGATGGGTTCGACCTGCGCCTCCCGGTCGTCGACAAGAAGGCGGTCCTCGCCCGCCAAGCCGCCTATGAGCCGAGGCCGGCGACCGCGAACGGCACCGCCCTTGTGGCGGCCCCGAGCGACTTCCGCGAGGTCGAGGCCGCGCTCACCGAGGACGAGGCCCGCTCGGGCGCGGTCCGCTGCGTCGACTGCGCCGTCTGCTCCGGCTGCCACGAGTGCGTGAACGTTTGCCCGGTCGACGGCTGCATCGATCTGCAGGCCCGCGACAAGATCATGGAGATAGAGGCAGGGGCCGTGGTAGTTGCCACCGGCTACAAGCTGTTCACGGCCGACGCCAAGCCCGAGTACGGGTTCGGAAAGTACAAGAACGTCATCACCGGAACGCAGATGGACCGCCTCCTCGCCCCGACCCGGCCGTTCAACACGGTATTGCGCCCAGGCGACGGCAAGGTCCCCGAGAGGATCGCTTACATCCTCTGCACCGGGTCGCGAGACGAAACCGTCGACAACCCGCTCTGCTCCCGGTTCTGCTGCATGTACTCGATCAAGCAGAACCAGCTCGTGATGGGCGCCCTGCCCCTGGCCGAGGTCACGGTCCACTACATGGACATCCGGGCCCCGGGCAAGCGCTACGACGAGTTCTACGAGAGCGCGAAGTCGATGGGCGCGACCTACATCAAGGGACGCGTGGCCAGGATCACCGAGAAGCCCGACGGGAACCTGATCCTGCGCTACGAGGACATCGAGAACGGCGGGGCCCTCGTCGAGGCCGAGTACGACATGGTCGTCCTGGCGGTCGGCGTACAGCCGAACCGCGACGTCGAGATGCTCTTCGACAACGGGGCTCTCGAGCTCAGCGATTACCACTACGTGCTGGAGCCGGACGAGGACCTGAACCCGGGCCGCACCAGCATCCCCGGCGTGTTCGTCGCCGGCACGGCGTCGGGCGCCAAGGACATCGCCGACTCCATCCTCCACGCCGGCGCCGCGGTCGCCCAGGTCGCGGCCCATCTAGAGGGCGTGTCTGCGGCCGCAAGAGCCCGCGAGACGCAGACAGTGAAGGTGCCGGCATGAGCGGCAAGCTGCCCGAGTTCAGCTGGAAGGACACCGAGAGGGTGGCTGAGGCCGGCGCGCCCGTCCACGAGGGCGACGCGGAGACGGTTCTCGACGCCGCCCTGCCGGATCCCAAGGCGCGCCGCATCGGCGTATACGTCTGCCACTGCGGCGGAAACATCAGCGACTATGTCGATGTCGAGGCCGTGGTCGACGCCGTCAAGAACGAGCCGGGGGTCGTCGTCGCAAAGACGACCATCTTCGCCTGCGCCGACGCCAGCCAGTCCGAGATGGAAGCCGACATCGTGGCGGAGAACCTCGACGGCCTCGTCGTCGCCTCCTGCTCTCCCAAGCTCCACGTCGTGACATTCCGCGGCGTAGCGAAGCGGGCCGGCCTCAACCCCTACGAGTACAACCAGGCCAACATCCGCGAGCAGTGCTCGTGGACCCACACCGACGACCACGAGGGCGCCACGGCCAAGGCCATCGGCCTGGTGAGGGGCGTGATCGGGCGGACCCGCGAGAGCGCCCCGCTCGAACCGATCGTCGTTGAGACGACCCAGAAGGCGCTGGTGATCGGCGGCGGCATCGCCGGTCTACGCGCCGCCGTCGGCCTAGCGGACGTCGGACTCGGCGTCTTCCTCGTCGAGCGCGAGGCGGAGCTGGGCGGCTGGATCGGCCGCTTCGGCCCGATCTTCCCGCACGACCGCAACGGCCGCGAGCTGATCGCGAGCCTCGTGGCCGAGGTGAAGAAGCGCCCCTCGATCAACGTGTTCACCGAGGCGGAGATCGTCGCCAAGTCGGGCTCGTTCGGCAATTACCGCGTGGACGTCCGCATGTCCGGAGACCAGCTCCAGACGATTCCGCTCGAGATCGGCTCGATCATCGTCGCGACCGGCTTCGACAGCTACACGCCTGAAGAGGGCGAGTTCGGCTACGGCACCGACGCGGTCGTCACCCTGCCCGACTTCAAGGAGATGGTGGACTCGGCCACGGGTGCCCTCGAGTACAAGGGCCGCCGGGTCCGCAGTCTCGCCTACGTCTACTGCGTCGGCAGCCGCGGCCAGGGCGGCAACGACTACTGCTCCCGTTTCTGCTGCACTTCCACGGCGCACGTCTCGATCGCGGCCAGCAAACTCGATCCGAGCCTTCGGCAGTACCACCTCTATCGCGACATCCGCACCTACGGCACTTTCGAACTCCTGTACACGGAGGCGCGCAAGCAGGGGGCCATCTACATCAAGTACCCCGACGACGCTCCCCCGGTCGTCACGACTGAGGCGTCGGGCAGGCCGCTCATCAGCGTCCGCGACCTGCTCTCCGGCGGCGAGGATCTCGAGATCCCCGTCGACCTGGTGGTCCTAGTCACGGGAATGGTCCCCCGCAAGAACGAGGAGATGGTCTCTATCCTGAAGCTCCCCATCGGCCGCGACGGGTTCTTCAACGAGATCCATCCGAAGCTCCGCCCGGTCGAGACGATGGTCGACGGCTTGCTGATCGCCGGCACCTGCCAGGGGCCCAAGAGCTCGGCCGAGAGCGTGGCCTCCGGCCTGGCGGCCGTGACCCAGAGCGCCTCGGTCCTCAAGAAGGGCGTCACCGAACTCGACCCGCTCGTTGCCACCGTCGATCCCGACATGTGCGAGTGGTGCGACAAGTGCATCGCTGCCTGCCCGTACGAGGCCATCGAAAAGCTGTCGCTCAACGGCCGCGACGTGGCGATCATCAGCGAGACCGCCTGCAAGGGCTGCGGCGGCTGCGTCCCGGTCTGCCCGGTGGGCGCGATCGACCTCCGCGGCTACACGAACGCCCAGATACTCGCCGAGATCGACGGCATGCTCGAGGAGGCGATCGCATGAACACGAACCGCGACAACCGCGAGGTCATCCGCGAGGAGCCGTTCATGCGGAGCCAGATCCTCGAGTTCTGCGCCGAGGAGGCGCACACGGTCCCGGAGATCGCGCAGGAAATCGGCCGGCCCAGCCACGAGGCCATGTTCTGGGTCATGGGCATGCGCCGCTACGGCTGGATCCGCGAGACCAAGGACACGACGCCGGAGGGCTACTTCCGGTACCTGGCCGTACCGGCGGAGGCACGGGCATGACCACGCGCGTCGATCACAACCTCTACCCGGA
>PLOC01000084.1 GCA_003141955.1 Chloroflexota bacterium | reverse complement strand
ACCTACTTCTCGGGCCCGAAGATCCGCTGGATCCTGGATAACGTGCCCGGTGTCAGGGCTCGCGCCGAGGCCGGTGAGGTCCTCTGCGGCACGGTCGACACGTGGTGCATCTGGAACCTGACCGGGGGTCCACATGGCGGACTCCACGTCACCGACGTGACCAACGCCAGCCGCACCCTCCTGTTCGACCTCGAGACGCTCCAGTGGGACGACGAGCTTCTCAGCTTGATGCGCGTCCCCCGCGCCATGCTCCCCGACGTCCGCTCATCGAGCGAGGTGTACGGAACAGCCGTCGACTGCCTGCCAGGCGTCCCAATCGCCGGCGACCTCGGGGACCAGCAGGCCGCGCTCTTCGGCCACGCCGGGTTCCGGGCGGGGGATGCCAAGAACACGTACGGGACGGGCTGCTTCGCATTGCTGAACACCGGCACCACCCCCGTCCATTCGGGTCACGGCCTCATCACAACGGTGGGCTACCGGCTGGCGGACCAGCCCGCGGTCTACTGCCTGGAAGGCTCGATCGCCATCGCCGGCGCGCTCGTCCAATGGCTTCGCGACAACCTCGGTCTGATCTCGACGTCGGATGAAGTCGAAACCCTTGCACGCACGGTCCCCGACAACGGCGGCGTCTACTTCGTGCCGGCCTTCAGTGGCCTCTTCGCCCCGCATTGGAGGAGCGATGCACGCGGCATCATCGCGGGTCTCACGCGCTACGCAACGAAGGGTCACCTGGCCCGCGCGGCCCTCGAGGCCACGGCCTGGCAAACGCGAGAGGTGCTGGACGCGATGTGCGCCGACTCCGGCACGCCTCTCGCCGAGCTACGAGTCGACGGGGGAATGGTCCGCGACGACCTGCTCATGCAGATTCAGGCGGACGTGCTCGGCTTGCCCGTCGTCCGACCGCGAGTGACGGAAACAACCGCCCTGGGTGCCGCATACGCGGCGGGGCTCGCCGTTGGTTACTGGTCGTCGATGGACGAACTGCGAGGCCAGTGGGTCGAGGACCACCGCTGGCTGCCGCAGATCAACGAGGACCGGCGCGAGCATGAGTACGCGAACTGGAAGCGCGCCGTCGCCCGGACCCTCGACTGGGTCGTGCCGGGCGAGGTGGACGCCTCCTAGGCCGCGGCCGAGGACTCGGGCACGCCCGTGATCGACCGGCTAGGCTAACGACCGACCGATCCTCCACCGGCAGGTGTCATGACGCCGACCGCGCCCCAATCGGACCGCGATAACCGAAGCTCCGGACGAGTTCTCGTCGTGGGTGCGGGAGCCGTCGGGTCGTTCCTCGGGACGCTGCTGGGCAGCGCCGGCTACGAGGTCACGCTCGTCCGAATCTTCGAGCCGCCGTCCGAGACGCCGGTCACGCTGGTTCGGCCGGACGGCGCGCGCGCCGTCGTCCCGGTCCATCGCGTCACGAAGACCGAGGATTCCTCGCCTCCGGACCTGATCCTGGTCGCGGTCAAGATGCCGGTCCTTCGCGACGCGCTGGCGCCGACCCAGGCCTGGCCGGACGTGCCGACGCTGACCGTCGAGAACGGCATCGGAGCGGAGGAGATCGCGGCCGAGATACGGCCCTCGGCGCCGCAGATCGCCGGCTCGCTGACCGCCCCGATCCGCCTCGCGTCGGATGACGAGGTCCTCTGGCTCGGGCGCGGCGGGATCGCGCTGGCCGCCGCCAATCCCCTCGCGGAACCGTTCGTTGCGCCGCTGCTGGCCGACTTCGGGCGAGCGGGCCTGCGGACCGCCGAGCTGCCCGACGCAAATGCGATGAAATGGTCGAAGCTGCTCGCCAACCTGATCGCCAACGCCACGGGCGCGATCCTCGACATGGATCCGGACGCGATCTACGCCGACAGGCGGCTATTCGAGGTTGAGCGGCGGCAGCTCCTCGAGACGCTGGCGGTGATGACCGCGCTCGGGGTCAGGCCCGTGAGGCTGCCCGGCGCCGCGGTGCCATGGCTGGCTCGGGCGATCCGGCTGCCGGCCCCGCTGGGCCGCCCGATTCTGCGACGGATCGTCGGCGGAGCGCGCGGCGGCAAGCTGCCGTCTTTGCGGCTCCACGTCCAGATGGCCGGCCAGGGCCCGTCCACCGAGCAGACGGAAGTGGCCTGGATGAACGGCGCGGTCGCCCGCTTCGGCCGGCAAGTTGGGGTCACGACCCCGGTGAACGCCCGGCTCGCAGAGATGGTGGAGGACGTGGCCGCCCACCCCGATCGGCGGGCCTGGCTGCGCCACGACCCGCGGCGGTTCCTGGCCGAGCTGGCGGGGCTGGCCGAGCCCGGGGTCGGCTGACCGAGCGAGTTTCCGGCCTCGATTCGCCGCCCTATACTTCCCGGCGATGCAGACCATCGACCTCGTCCGGGTCGCCGTCGCTCTGGTCGCCGGCTACCTTCTGGGCGGCATCCCCTTCGGGATCATCGTTCCGCGCCTGATCGGCGGGCCAGATCCGCGCACCATCGGCAGCGGCCGTACCGGCGGCGCCAACGTGTCGCGCGCGGTCGGCTTCCGCTGGGCCGCCGTTTCCGGGCTGCTCGATGTGGCCAAGGCAGCGGTCGCCGTTCTCATCGTGATCGCCATCGGCGGCGACCAGGTAGCGCAAGTGGCGGCCGCCCTGGCCGCGGTCGTCGGTCACAGCCGCTCGCCGTTCATCGGTTTCCATGGCGGCCGCGGCGTGGCGCCGGCCACTGGCGGCGCGCTGATCATCGCGCCGCTCATCCTGGCGGTCATCTTCCCCATCTTCGTGATCGTGATAGCAGTGACGCGCATCGCTTCGCTGGGGTCGCTCGCCGCCACCCTGATCGGCGGCGTCGCCATGGTGATCTGGACCGTGGTCGCGCCCCTCCCGCCGATCTACTTCGTCTACGGCGTAGGCGTGCCGGGGCTCATCTGGCTCTTCCACGTCGACAACATCCAGCGGCTGCTGTCCGGCCAGGAACGGCGTGTCGGCCGCTCCGACAAGCCCGGACCGACCGCGGGCCAGGCAGCCGACGGGTCGCACTGACCCAGCCGTGGGGCCGCTGGCCCGGCTCCGCCGACGGGCTTGAAGCGGGCCGCCCGGATCCCTCCTGTCTCACGTGGCGCACCGGGTTCCATCCTGCGGGTTGCGGACGAAGTACCTCCCCGTTCGGCGTATCTTCATCGGGACTACTCGTCCGACGCCCCCTGCAGGAGATTCAACTCAATGGTCCAGGAAACAGCAGGGGACGCCATGGGAACGGACATCGACTTTGTCGGCTTCGCCGAGGATTGCCGGGTCGAAGGACGAGTAGACCTGGAGGACTCGCGCTTGGCCGATCTGCTGAATCGGCGCAAGACCATCACCGTTCACGACGTCACGCTGGTGAGCACGCTGGACGGTCATACCCAGGAATTCGACAAGCTCGACATCTCCCGTGACGAACTCGACATCGTCGTGGCCAGCGGGCCTCGAGGTGACCCGAAGCGACGCCTCGCGACCAAGCCGAACGGCGTGACCGTCAAGCTCGGCCCCTACTGCGCCGAAGGCTTCATGCACGCTCCGCCGACCGCGAACCCGGTTCGCAGCTTCGACCGCAAGCCGGCCATGGTCGCGATCACCGACGCGGTGCTCGAGTACGAGTTCTGTAGCGAGCCCGTTTCCCAGTGGTTCCGCACGTTGCTGGTGAACCGCGAACTGGCGATCTCGCTGCGGACGGTCACGAGCCCCGGCGGAATGTCCGGCGCCGCGTAGGACTCCTCGGTCTCGGTCCCGATTCTCGCAACCCGCTGAACCGGCGCCCTAACCCCGCGCGGTCAGCCCCGCCGCCAGAGCCCTCACCGTCTCCGCGTCCGTGGCAGCCAGCGCCCGCGCCGCCAGCTCCCTCAGCTCCGCGGCCGTAACGCCCGCCAGCGCCGCTCGTATCCCATCCAGCGACGCCGCGTCCGCCGACAGCTCGTCCACGCCCAGGCCCACCAGGACCAGCGCCCCGGCCGGATCGCCGGCCAGCTCGCCGCACACCGCCACCGGGATCCCCGCCCCGTCCGCACCCGCGACGACGCTCGCGATCGTCCGCAGAACGGCCGGATGGAGCGCGTCCTGGAGCCGCGCAAGCGAGGGATTGCCGCGGTCGGCCGCCAGGACGTACTGCGTCAGATCGTTGGTGCCGATGCTGAAGAAGTCGGCCAGGCGCGCCAGTTCCGGGGCCAGGATCGCCGCCGAGGGCACCTCGATCATGAGCCCGGTTACCATGCGATCCGGGCACGGGTCGCCGGCTGCCACTAAAGCGGTCCGGGCCTCGTCGCGGAGCTCGCCGAGGAGCCGCGCGTCGGCGATGGTCGAAACCATCGCGGCCATGACGTGGGGCGTGACCCCGGCCAGGCCGGCCGCCCGCCAGATCGCCCGAAGCTGCGTCAGCAGCAACTCCCGCGAACCGTGAGCGAGCCGGATCGCCCGGACGCCGAGGAACGGGTTTGGTTCGTCGGGCAGGCCCAGGTACGGGATCTCCTTGTCGCCGCCGATGTCGGCGAGTCGAATGACGACCGGTCGATCGGGCCCGAAGGCCTCCATCGCCCGACGGTAGGCGGCCGTCTGCTCGGCCTCGGTCGGGGCTGACTGGCGGCGCATGAAGAGGTATTCGGTCCGGAACAGACCGACGCCCTCCGCCCCGGCCGCGATCGCCCGAGCTGCATCTTCGGGGCTTCGAATGTTGGCCAGGAGCGAGACCCGCTGCCCGTCTCTGGTCGCCGCCGGTCGACCGCGCAGGGCGGCGGCACGCCGGCCGCGCTCGGCCCGCGCAGCCCGCAGCCCGGCCAGCCGCTCGAGGTCCGCAGGGCCGGGGTCGACCAGGACCTCGCCCGTCTCGCCGTCGATGGCGATGAGCGAGCCGGCGCCGGGCGCCGCATCGAGCAGCCCGGCCGCGGCCACGACCGCCGGGATGCCCAGGCTGCGGGCCAGGATGACGACATGAGCCGTGGGCGATCCGCCCGCGAGGACCACGCCCAGGAGCAGCCCCGGCGGCACCTCCGCCACGAGCGACGGAGCGAGATCGGCCGCGACCGCGATCGACGGCGCGGCGGGCGTGGCGAGCCCGGCCCCGGCCAGGATCCGCGCAATTCGTGCTCCCACGTCGCGCACGTCAGCCGCCCGCGCGGCCAGAAGCTCATCGTCCAGCGCGGCCAGGGTCCGCGCCGATTCCCCGGCGGAGCCCTCGATCGCCGCCACGGGATCCAGTCCGCCGGCGGCCAGCCGGACCGCCTCATCCAGCAGTGCCGGATCGACGGCCATCAGGGCCTGCGCCTCGAGAATCTCGGACTCGCCGGTTCGGTCCAGCTCGCGCAGCCGGGCTGCCAGGGCGTCGAGCTGCGAGGCGGCGGCGGCCGCGGCGGAGCGGATGCGCGCCTCCGGGTTGGGGACGCCCGGCGCGCCGGCGCCCGCCATCCCATCGGCCCCGGCCGTGCCTTCGACCCCGGCCCTCCCTTCGACGTCCGGACGCCAGATCGGCCCAACCGCAATCCCCGGCGCCGCCGGCACCCCGAGCACAGTGGTCGGTGCGCCGGCCTCCGCGGGCCTTTCGCCGAGCCCGTCCCCGAGCAGCTCGCGCAGCGCGTCGACCGCCTCCGCCTCGTCCTCGCCTTCGGCCCAGATTCGGACCCGGTGACCTTTCTCTACCCCGGCGGCCAGCACGCTGACCAGGCTCTTGGCGTCGGCCGCCGGCCCGGCCGGCGTGGTGACGTTCTCCAGGCCGATCCGAGACCGGAACCCGGCGGCGGCGCGAACGAGCACGGCCGCGGGCCGGGCGTGCAGCCCCGATTCGTTCCGAATCTCGATTTCGACCGACTTCAAGCGATCTCCCGGCATTCGACGAGGTGCCGCGGCACCATTCGGGGCGCTCCGCTATCGTAACCGCCGCACACTCGAACTCTGCCGAACCTGGCATCATGGGTAGCCACCGGGGGCTTAGGCGGGAGAATCTGCTCTGTCGATGGATCGCGGCTTATCAGGCGCCGACATTTCGGACGTCCCGTCCGTTTCCGGGCTTGCGGCCTTGCAGGATCTGGACATCCTTCTGGAAGGGTTCCCGGACCTGCGGGTCAAGCGTTCGCTTTGCCGTCAGGTCATGGATGCGCGCCGCAGGCTTCTCGGACCCGAGCATCCGGCGACGCTGGAGACTGAGGCCCGAATCGCGGCGATCGGCCTCGAGCTCGACGACTACTCGACCGCTCGGGACCAGTACACCATCCTGCTGGAGCGCTGCGAGCGCGTCTTCGGGCCGCGTCACCTGGACACTCTCTCCGCCGCCCACGGTCTGGCCGTCGCCCTGTCCTATCTGGACAGACCCGAGGAGGCCCGCCCCATTTACGAGCGGGTGGTCGCGGGGCGCCGCAACACGCTCGGGCCCGAGGACCCGGCCACGCTCAGCGCCCTGCACAACCTGGGCCTGACGCAGCGGGCCGTCGCCGACGACGCCTCGGCGCGCGGGACATTCGAGGCTCTCCTGGAGGTGCAGCGCAAGACGCTCGGCCGGGACAGCCTGGCGGTCATCCGCACGCTGGCGAACCTTGGCAGCGTCCTGATCTCGATCGAAGACTACGCCGGCGCCAGCAAGGTGCTCGCCGAGCGGGTGGAGCGGAGCCGCCGCGTCCTTGGTCCGACCCACCCCGACACGCTGGAAGCGATGCTCAGCCTGGCGCGCGCGCAGGTGGGAGCGGGCGACCGCGCCGAGGGCCGCGCCCTGTCGGAGCAGACGCTGGCCGCCACGATCTCGACTCTGGGGCCGGATAACCCGGCGACTCTTGCCGCCCGCGGCCAGCACGGCCGGCTGCTGCTCCGCGTGGGCGACGCGGCTGCTGCCGCACAGGTTTACGAAGACCTGTACCGGCGTCTCAAGCGCAAGGTCGGCCCCGAGGAAACCGCCACCCTCGACGCCCTGGCCGGTCTTGCCGACGCGCTGGGCCAGTGCGGCGAGCACGTCCGGGCCCGCAAGCTAGACCAGCAGCTGCTGGAAGAGCGGCGGAGAATCCTGGGCGAAGACCACGTGGCCACCCAATGGGCGCTAGGCGACCTGGCCTGGAACCTCGAACAGCTCGGAGACCTGGCCAACTCCGCGGCCCGCTACCGCGCGCTTTTCGAGGGGCGCCTGGTGACGCTGGGCCCCGAGGCGCCCGACACGATCTGGGCTCTGACGGGCCTGGCGCGCGTCCTGGTGCGCGCGGAATCGCACGCCGCCGCCCTGGAGGCCTACCGTGTCCTGTACGAAACGCAGGTCGGGATCGTGGGTCCGGAGGGGGATGACGCACTGACGGCCCTGGAGGCCTACACGTGGGAGCTGGGCAAGGTCGGCGAGCTCGAGAAGGCCCGCGCGCGCTGGCAGGAGCTTGCCAACGCCTACGAGCGAAACCGCGGGCCCAGGAACGAGCGCACGCTCGAGTGCCTGCTCTGGCTGTCCGAGACGCACGAGAGGCTGGAGGAGCATCATGCCGCCCGCGCCGGCTACGAGCGGATCGCCGGGCCGTACGGTCCGATCCATGCCGAGAGCCGGGACAAGGCCGGACCGGACGATCCTCGCACGCTTCACCTGGGCCATAACCTGGGCCTGGTGATGGAAAAGCTGGGCCAGCTCGACGCGGCCCGGGCGATGTACCAGACGGTCCTGGACGGCTACGCCAGCAACCTCGGCCCCAGGGACCGCAATGTGGCGGACATGCACGCCCACATTGGCGACGTCCTGCTCAAGCAGGGCGATCCGGTCGGCGCTCGGGCGCGATATGCGGATGCGCTCGCGCTGCTGCGCAAGTTCCCCGGCCCGGACGACCCGGACACGCTCGAGGTTCTGCGACACGACGCCGACGCCATGGCGGCCCTGGGACGCAAGGTCGCGGCCCGAAACCAGGCCCGCAACGTCGCCGAGGCCCTCCGCCGGACGCTCGGCCCGGACAACGGGCTCACGAAGCGGGCCGACGCGCACGCGGCGCAGATGACCCCGCGCCGCCGCTCGCGCTAACCTGCTCGCTCGAGCGCCTGCGCGAGGTCCGCGATCAGGTCGGCGGCAGTCTCGATTCCCACGGAGAGCCGGATGACGTCGTTGCCGGCGCCGGCCGCCTCGCGCTGCTCGTCCGTCAGCTGGCGGTGAGTCGTGGAGGCGGGATGGATGATCAGGCTGCGTGTGTCGCCGACGTTGGCCAGGTGCGACCACAGCTCGACCGACTCGACGAGCTGGATCCCGGCTTCGTAGCCGCCCTTGAGGCCGATAGTGAAGACCGAGCCCGCGCCCTTCGGCAGGTAGCGCTCGGCGAGGGCGCGATACGGGCTGGACGCCAGGCCGGCGTAGCTGACCCACGCCACGGCCGGATGGCCCGCCAGGAACTCCGCCACCGCCCGCGCATTCGCCACGTGGCGCTCCATCCGAAGCGGCAGCGTCTCGATCCCGGTCAGGATGTAGAAGGCGTTCTGCGGCGAAAGCGCCGGCCCGAGGTCGCGCAGCGCCACCGCCCGCGTCTTCATCGAGAACGCCTTGTCGCCGAACGTCTCGAAGAAGTCGAGGCCGTGATATGCCGGATCGGGCTCGGTCAGGGCCGGGAACTTGCCTTCACGGGCCCAGTCGAAGCGCCCCGACTCCACGATCACGCCCCCGAGGGAAGTTCCGTGGCCGGAGAGGAACTTCGTCATCGAGTGGACGACGATGTCTGCACCCCACTCGAACGGCCGCCACAGGTACGGCGTGGCGAGCGTGTTGTCGACGACCAGCGGGATGCCGGCCTCGTGGGCGATGGCGGCCAGCGCCTCCAGGTCCACAACCACGCCGCCGGGGTTGGCCAGGCTCTCGGTGAAGATGAGGCGCGTTCTCGGGCCGATTGCCGCGCGCACCTCGTCGAGGTTGCGCGGGTCGACGAACGTGCCGTGCCAGCCCAGGCGCGGGAAGGTGTGCGTGAACTGGGTGATCGACCCGCCGTACAGGAAGCTCGAGGCCACGAACTCGTCGCCGGGGCCCATGAGCGTGAAGAAGGCGAGCAGCTGGGCCGAGTGGCCGGAGGCCGCGGCGACCGCGGCGCTGCCGCCCTCCAGACTGGCCACCCGCTCCTCGAGGGCCGTAACCGTCGGGTTGCCCAGGCGCGTATAGATGTAGCCCGCCGCCTCGAGGTTGAAGAGTGCCGCCGCGTGATCCACGTCGTTGAAGACATACGACGTCGTCTGGAAGATCGGGACGTTGCGGGCGCCGGTCGTCGGATCAGGGGCGGCGCCGGCGTGGACCGCGCGCGTCTCGATGCCATAGGAGCGGGATCTGGCGGGCGCGGTCATGGTCATCTCTCCGGCGTTGCTTGCTGGCGGCTGCTTGCCCGGGTGCTGCGGGTGGGGATCCGCCCGGTTAGCTTAGGCCACTCCACGGCGCCCGCGAACGCCGACATCCCGAACGCCCGGATACTCCGCGCGGCGACCGAGCCGGCCGAGCCCGCTTCTTCCATCGGCAACGGCGGAGGAGCATCTGGCCGCCATCGACCACCGTGCCTCTATGCGGGACCGTCGCCTATCCCGGTGTCGCCCCTCCCGTCGGACCAATCTCCGAAATGCTTCGCGTACAGTTCGTCCAGAAGCGCGTCCGCCTCGTCGAGCAAAGCGCCGAAGGCCCCGACCAGCCATCTCCCGCCGTCGGACACGCCTGAACCTCCACCGCCCGTGCCGCCGGTTCGTCGTTCGAGCAGCGTGAAGCCGAGGTGCTCCTCGGCCCGCCGCACGATGTGCCAGGCCTTGCTGTATGCCATGCCCATGTCGGAGGCGGCGCGACGGAGCGATCCCGTCGACTCGACCCGGATGAGCAGCTCGCGGATCCCCACCCCGAAGACCGGGATGCCCTGGTCGTGCAGCCAGATGCGCTGTCCGGGACGGATCCGCACAGGACCTGTCTTCACGAAGGGCGCGCCTGAATCGGCTCCGGTCATCGGCCACTCATCGCGACGGCTACTCGCAGAGAAGATAACGCCCGCGAGCAGCAGCCGTGGGCCGATAGCGAGCCGATCGTCCGGCTAGTCAAGACTCGGCTCGAACGGAGGCCGGGTCCGTGCTCGGGGCCGGTGTCCCGCGCCTGGCGTCGGACGAGACGGAAACGAGGACGATGCCGAGGAACGTCGTCGCGGCACCGGCCAGGTCCAGCGCCGTCAGGGGCTCGCCGAGCATGATCCACGAAGAGACGAGGCCGACGACCGGGACGCCCAGAAAGCCCATCGTCGTTGCGAGCGGGCTGAGGGAACGCGAGATGGACTGGCTCAGCCAGAAGGCAAGAGCGGTGGCGAGCGGGCCACTGTAGAGAATGGCGGCAACGGCGGTCGGCTCCCAGTGAATCTGCCGCCCAGGCTCCAGGACCAGCGCCGCAATCACGAGCGGCACCAGAGCGACCAGAAGCTGCCACGGCATGAGGTCGAGCGGTGTCCCACGCCACTCGTGGCGCCGCAAATGGATCGTCGTGGCGGCCCACAGAACCGCGCTGACGAGGAGTCCCGCGCTGCCGAGCAGCTGACCGGACGATCGCCAGTCGATGGCCTGCGGGTTGAGCAGGACGGCGATGCCGGCCAGACCCACCAGCAACCCGGCCACCTGTCGCCCGGCCCCGCCGGCGCGCAGCATGGGGAGCTGGATGAGCGCGACCCAGAGCGGCATCGTGTAGACCAGGATCGACGACCGGCCGGCGGAGATCAGCGGCAGGGCGAAGTTCATCAGGGCGATCCCGGCGGCCATCTGGCCGATGCCCACGGACAGGACCACCGGGACGTCGTGGCGGGAAGGAAGCCGCAGGCCGCGCCGCGCGGCCAGCACGCCCACCATCACCGCCAGCCCAGTGGCAACGCGCAGAGCGCCGTAGGTGAATGGCGGGATGTCGCGCAGGCCTATCTTGGCGACCGGCCAGTGGATGCCCCAGACGAAGGCCAGGCAGATGAGCAGCAGGTACGGGCGCGCTCGCATGCCGCTAAGGTGACTCTTCATGCCGCTCGGCCGTCCTCGCCTGCCGCCCGGTCGCCCTAGCTTGCCTGCGCGCCCAGGCGCTCGATGACGAGCGGCGAGCCCGGGCGCAGAACCGGCACGGTCGTGCTGACGTCGACCCGCGCGCAGAATGGGACGTCGTCGCCAGCGCCCAGCTGCGTGACGAGCCGGCCGGCGACGGAATCCCGGAGCGGGGCCAGCAGGTCCGGATAGCTCCTGCGCAGCTGCACGGCGGCCACGGCCGCTTCCGTCAGGCTGACGTCGGCGCCACGCGACCGGAGCGCTTCACTCAGCCGCTCGACGAGGATGCCGGCCGTCACCCCGTCGTCGAGGGCGAAGCGGCCGAGTGTGCCGGCGCAGACGATGCCGATCCGGGCGCCCATCGTCTCGGCCAGGCTTACGGCCGCTTCGGCGCACGCCCGGGCGTTGAGCAGGCACCCCACGAGCGTCGCCGGCGCGCCCGCGACCTGCTCCAAGACCTTCGTCCCGTTGGACGTGGACAGGACGACGACGCGTCCCCTGACGGCGTTGACGCGGGCGAGCGCGGCGGGGGAGTTGTCGAAGTCGAAACCGGGCGGCGCGTAGCCGTGCCGCTCTCCGGCCAGGAGCCCGTCGTGCTCACGCGCCAGGCGTCGCGCCGACTGCAGGCCGGCGGTGACGTAGAGTCGCGAGCAGCCCAGATCCAGGAGCGTGGTGATCGTGGAGCTCGCCCGCAATTCGTCGATGACGATGCAGATCGTGCGGCTCCAGACGCGTGCCTCGGACGGCACGAGCGCCACGTCTATCTCCATCGACCTGAGCCTCCGTTTCGTGCGGCCCGCACCCGAAGCACGTCGCGTGCGACAGCCGGCCATAGTTTGGGCGGCGAGGCACCAGTCCTTCTGGGCCCCGCCGCCCTGTTATCAACGGC
Source organism: Chloroflexota bacterium (assembly GCA_003141955.1). GTDB lineage: Bacteria > Chloroflexota > Limnocylindria > Limnocylindrales > CSP1-4 > Fen-1039. The sequence goes on along the minus strand of PLOC01000084.1, from coordinate 7,486 downwards.
GCCGTCTCGACCTAGGCCTGTGGGACCGGGGCGAGCTTCAGCTTCTTGAATTCCTGAACCTGCCCGCGGATCGCCCGCTCGGTCGGGAGCCGCTCGATGCTCGAGGCACCGAAGAAACCCTGCACGCCCGGCAACCGGGCGAGCGCCTCGGCGACGTTCTGGGGCTCGTCGAACGGGCCCCCGTGGCAGAGCACGAGGATGTCCTTGCGAACCGAGCGACCGGCCTCGGCGACCGTCATGACCCGATCGATCGCCTGGTCGAGCGTCAGCGCGACCCCGGCACCGATCGTCCCGGCCGTGGTCAGGCCGACGTGCGCCACCAGCTGGTCGGCGCCGGCCTTCGCCATGGCCTTCGCGTCGTCGGCGTTGAAGACGTATGGCGAGGTGAACAGGTCGATCTCGTGCGCCAGCCGGATCGCCTCGATCTCCTTGTCGTAGCCCATGCCGGTCGCTTCCAGGTTGGCCCGGAAGCTGCCGTCGATGAGCCCGACGGTCGGGAAGTTCTGGACGCCGTCGAAACCCATCTCCTTGAGTTGCTTGAGGAAGACCGGCATGAGCCGGAACGGGTCCGTACCGTTGATGCCCGCGAGGACCGGCACGTCTTTGACGACGGGCAGAACCTCGGAGGCCATCTCGACGACGATGCCGTTTGCGTCGCCGTAGGCGAGCAGGCCGGCGAGGGAACCCCGGCCGGCCATCCGGTAACGTCCCGAGTTGTAGATGATGATCAGGTCACAGCCGCCGGCCTCGGCCATCTTGGCCGAGATACCAGTGCCGGCACCGCAGCCGACGATCGGCTTGCCGGTGGCAGCCTGCGCACGGAGTCGCCGCACGACTTCGGCGCGCGCGATGAATGGCATGGCCCTTCCTCCTTCGAGGATTCAGTGGCTTGTTGGATCTTCCGTGGCTACTTCTTGAGCATCTTCTGCAGGCGGTCGACCATCGCATCGGCGAAGGCGGGATCGTTGATGGCGAGGTCGAGCTCGACCAGCTCGACCTTCGAGCGATCGAGGTGCTTGCGAATGGCCTCGAAGAGCGCCTTGTCCGCGGCTGGATCGTAGAAAGGCCCGCCCTCGACGTCGATCGCGCTCACGCCCTTGAGGGGCACGAACAGGGCGGTGGGCCCGGTGGTCTTGTTGAGTTTCTTGGCGATGATCTCGCCGAGCTTCGCGCACTCCTCGGGCGTTGTGCGCATGAGTGTCACTTCTGGGTTGTGGATGTAGATGTTCCGCTTCTCGAACTTGGCCGGAAGCGTGTCTCTCGGGCCGAAGTTCACCATGTCGAGCGCGCCGAGCGAGACGACCTGCGGGATGCCCTTCTTGGCGGCGGCATCCAGGCGCTCCGGTCCGGCCGACAGGACGCCGCCGACCAGCTCGTCGCACCACTCTGTTGTCGTTGCGTCCACGACTCCGTCGAAGACGCCGTCCGTGATTAGCGCCTCGAAGGAGCGGCCGCCGCTTCCGACCGCGTGGAAGACGAGCATCTCGTAGCCTTCTGCCTCAAATCGTGCCCGCACACGGTCGACGCACGGCGTCGTGACGCCGAACATCGTGGCGCCGATGAGCCGCTTGTCCTCGGCCTTCGGCATAGTCTGCTCGACCATGCCGCCGATGGCCCCGGCGGCGTTGGCGAAGATGCGGCGGGACAGGCGGTTGAGCCCGGACACGTCGACGACGGAGTACATCATCGTGATGTCCTTGACGCCGACGTATGGCCCGACGTCGCCCGAGGCCATGGTGGACACGATCAACTTGGGCATGCCCACCGGGAGCGCCTGCATGGCTGTGCTCCCGATGGACGTACCACCCGAGCCACCCATGCTGATGACGCCGTCGAACTTGCCCTCGGCGGCGAGCTTGACCGCGAGTGCGCGCGCGCCCAGACCCATGATCTCGATCGCGTGGCCTCGATCGTGCTTCTCGCGGAGCTCGGCGAGCGAGCCTCCGCCGGCCTCGGCGGTGCGAGCGGCGGAGCTATCGGGCGTGAACACCGGCTCGCCCAGGACCCCGGCGTCCAGCACGAACGTCTCGAGCCCGCGGGCGCGAATCAGGTCGCGGACGTAGGCGTACTCACGGCCCTTGGTATCCAGCGTGCCGATCAACAAGACGGTCTTCGACATTGCCTTCTCCTTCACGCGCTTCGGATGCGGGCCGGCGAACACTGCCCGCGCCAAATGCTTCGACCGCCGTCCGTCAACGCCGAGGGCATTGCGCTCCGGGAGGCGAGGCGGCGACTGCGGACGGCCGCTTCAGATTGGCTGCCGCTGGGGGCAGGACTCGCGACTGCGAATCACACTGCCGAGCCTGCCCGGCACGCTGATGACGTATCCGACCTGTGCCCGTCGGGATCCCGGGACGGGAGCGGAGGCGGGCGCCGTCGCGATCCGATGTCGGTCACGAAGCCCTGCGGGCCCCGGCCGACGTATGGATCCTCGACGCATACGACCCTGGTCCCGCGTAGCGACGGGGCCAATGATCGCAAGGTTCTCTCCTCCGGGGCACGTTGGGCGGGTTCCGGCCGCTGGCCGCCCCGTTCGATGGACGGCGGCATGCCCCTGTTGCGACTTCAGCTCTGCGCGGCCGCCTCCTTTCCTCTGGTTCGGCAGATCGCCGCGACCTGTTCCGATACGCGGGCCGCTGACAGGCCGTACAGCTCGAGCAGCGCCGCGTTGGATGCCGACTCGCCGAAGACGTCCTGCATGCCCAGCCGCTTGACCAGGGTCGGGCGATGCTCGGACAGGGCCTCGGCTACGGCGCCGCCGAGGCCGCCGATGATGGTGTGCTCCTCCACGGTGACCACGCAGCCGGTCCTGTCCGCGGCGGCGACGATCGCCGGCACGTCGAGTGGTTTGATCGTCGGAACGTGGAGCACGTGCGCTTCGATGCCCTGCGCGGCGAGCAGCTCCGCGGCGTCGACGACGCGCGGCGTCTGCGTGCCGGTGCTGATCAGCGTCACGTCGCGACCCTCGCGGACCACGACGGCTCGACCGAACTCGAACGCGTAGGAGCCGTCGAAGAGCCGCTGCGTCGCGTCGCGAACGAGCCGGATGTAGGCCGGCCCCTGGTAGGAAGCGCACCAGCGTAGAGCTTGGGCCGCCTCGATGTCATCGGCGGGACAGACGGTGACCATGCCCGGCATCGCCCGCATGATGGAGACGTCGTCCACGATGAGGTGCGTCTTGCCGGTCAGGCCCGTGAAGATCCCGGCGTAGCCGGGAGTGATCTTCACGTTGAGACCCGTTTGGGCAATCAGGACGCGGATCTGGTCCAGGGGCCTGACCACGGCGAAGGCGACGAACGTGCTGACGAATGGGATCAGACCCACCGTCGCGAGGCCGGCGGCCACACCGAGCATGTTCTGCTCGGCGATGCCCATCTGGAGATAGCGATCGGGATGGCGGTGCTCGAAGATGTCGGCCCTGGTGGAGCTGCCCACGTCGGCGTCGAGCATGACGATGCGGGGATCGGTATCGGCCAGCTCGGCGACGGTCTCGCCGAACACCTCGCGCATGGCGCGACCAAGCGGCAGCGTCATCGGGCGCCCCCATTCGTCGCAGCCACGGGTTCCCCGAGATCTGCCATTGCCGTGGCGAACTCGTCCGCCGTGAGCGCTCGCGTGTGCCAGTAGTAGTGGCCCTCCATGAAGGAGACCCCCTTGCCCTTGACGGTGTGGGAGATCACCACAGTGGGCCGGCCGTCGCCTTCGCGCGCGCGCTCGAGCACATCTACGACGGAGGCCATGTCGTGGCCGTCGACCTCCAGGACCCGCCAGCCGAAGGCGGCCCACTTCGCCACGAGCTCGCCCGGCGCCTCCGGTGGCAGGCGGCCGTCGGGTCCGTCCCCTGCCCAGCCGTACTGCTGGAGCTTGTTGTGGTCGACGATCGCGATCAGGGTGTCCAGGCCGTAGCGGGCCGCGACCATGGCCGCCTCCCAGACCTCGCCTTCCTGGCATTCGCCGTCGCCGAGCATGACGTACGTCCGAACATCGCTCCGACCGGTCAGGCGCGCTCCGAGGGCGATCCCAAGACCGGCCGAGATGCCCATGCCCAGGGATCCGGTCGACATGTCCAGGCCCGGGAGCCTGGTCATGTCGGGATGCCCCTGCAGCCGGGTTCCGGCTTGATCGAAAGTCGCGAGCTCCCCGAGGGGGAAGTAGCCGCGCAGGGCCAGCGCGGCATACAGCCCGATCGACGAGTGACCCTTGGAGAGAACGAACCGGTCGCGATCCGGCCAGCCGGGTTCTTCGGGCCTGATGCGCATGACGCGGAAGTACAGCGCGGCCAGCATGTCCGCCGCTGAGAGCGGCCCGCCCAGGTGCCCGGCCTTGGCCTCGTTCACGGCACGAATGATCTCGACGCGAATGCGCCGGGCGGACTCTTCCAGCCGGCGGACTTCCGGATCCTGCGTCGTGGTGGTCATGATCCTTCCTCTGGAGCGCAGCACGCGCCCTCGGGAGCCGGGCATGGCTGCGGGTGAGAACTGACCGAAGGATCGCGCGGATCGACACCGCCCGATGCCGCACGACGAGCGCCGTGGGCGGAACCGGCCTTCGTTCGTAATCGATGATCGATCATACTCCTCAACCCGCTCGACTGACAGCGGGGTCGCTCGAACCGACCCATCACGTCCAGGCCTTCCCTTCCGACAAGGACGCGAGGGCGCGGACCACGAACTCGACCTGGCTCATGCACGCGACTCGCCAGACCCCGCTGTCGATGAATGCCCGATGCTGCTCCGGAGTTCGGATCTCACGGCCGATCAACGTCCGGCAATCGACCGCACCGTGCTCGGCCCGGAAGTCGTCCATGAGGCACGCGATGACCTCGCGGGCCACGCGCTTGGCCCGAACGTGACTCTTGAACCGGCGCGAGGCCAGAAGCCCAACGGCCACCGAGGCGCCCGAGATGGCGCCGCAGACGCCGCCGCTGTAGGCGACGCCGCCGTTGAGGGTCATCGCCGCCGAGGGGTCGAGGGGGTCGGGCAGGCCGAAGGCCTCCTTGAGAACCATGAAGGTGGTTTCCGCGCAACCGAATTCGTGGGACTCCGAGAGGAAGATGGCTCTCGCGCGAGCTGCTGCTTCGTCGGCGGTCATCTCTTGCGGTTCTCCTCGTTTCCGTCTCTGCGCGTCCAATGAGCCGAGCCCGAGCGGCTCCCCGGCTGACAGTTCGGCCCCGACGACCGAGTCAACCCTTCTTCTTCTCATAGGAGCCGGGCACGACCGGCGGCGTGAAGATGCACAGGAGCTCGAGCGGCTCCGGGCCGTCGCACTCGGTGGCGTGGAACGTCCCGGCCGGGATGAAGACCGCGACGCCGGCCTCGAGCTCGGCCGGTCCCGCGTCGCAGACGAGCCTGCCGCGCCCGGAGAGGCAGTAGACCGTCTCCTCCTCGGCCTCGTGAACGTGGCCCGTGGGGCGTGCTCCCGGCTCGTAGACGGAAACGCCCATCGAGAGGTGCGTGGTCGGGGCCGTCTGAGGGCCGATGTAGGAGTGCCAGTTGCGGCCGGGCATGGGCGTGATCGCCGTTTCGGCCCGGCTCATTCGCGTGAACATGAGATCCTCGCTATGTCGCACGGCGTGTCCCGCCGTTCTGGCCGACCTCAGCAGGTCGGATGCTCGATGCCTTTGCGTGCCCTCAGGCCCGGCCGGCGGCGGTCTCGTCGGAGCGCCGGCGACCGGACAGCCGGATGAGGTCCTCGTGCAGCTCGAACCAGACCGTGTGGTAGCTGTCGACGCGGGGCGACGCCACGAACTTCTGGTCGCCGTCCCGGGCGCGGGCCAGGGCGCGCTCAAGCCGTTCGCGGTAGGCGGCCATCCGCCCGAGCTTGGTGCCGAACGGGGTAAGCCACTCGACGACATCGCCGTGGAGAGCGCCGAGCTGCTCGAGTATGGAGGCGTCGTAGGCGGCGTCGGTGTGGTCGTTGAAAACCTGGTTGGCGGCGTCGCGGACCTGCCAGGCTGTGACCAGGTCCTTCAGCCTGCAGTCGAGCAGGAGGAAGCGATCCAGGGCGGCCACGCAGGCCTCCTCGCCCCCGCAGCGGTCGCGATCCGCCGCGAAGACGTCGAGGGCACGCAGCCTGCCCTCTCCAGTCAGCCGGAAGGCGCCGGCCGTGGTCTCCGCCAGGTCCTCGGCGACGAGACCGTCGATGAGCTCCCCGATCTTGTCCGGTGCGCCGGCCAGCGTGACCGCAAGAGCTTCGGGAGTCACCAGGCCTTTGATCATCAGGCCACGGAGCACCTCGTCGGCGTTCAGCTCGGCCGGGGCCGCCGCCGCTGCCGGCGCTTCTGCCGGCGCCTCGACGGCCGGCTCGCCTTCGGCTTCGCCGATCGGGATCCCGAGCTCCTTCGCCCAGGCCAACAGGGTGGCAGCCTCGGGCACGATCACGGCGCTGACCGGGACCTCGCCGGCGAAGACCTCGCCGGTCTTGCCGTCGATCGTGATCGTGTCGCCGGCCCTGAACAGACGGCCGCGGATCGTTACGACCCCGTCACCGACCTCGACCTCGCCTGCACCCACGACGGCCGGGATACCCAGCTCGCGGGCAACGACCGCGGCATGCGAGGTCGTTCCGCCCGTGGAGGTCAGGATGCCCTGAGCGACGGCCATGCCGTGGACGTCGTCCGGGCACGTCTCGGGACGTGCCAGGATCACCCGCTTCCCGGATTTGGCCTCCTTCACGGCGGCGTCCGGGGAGGTGACGATCTCGCCCCAGGCCACGCCCGGCGATGCAGCGCTGCCTTTCGTGAGCGCTGTCAGGTTGTCGATGCGCCGGACGAACGTCCGCGGCGGATTCGCGAGGTAGCGATCAACGCGCCCGACTGCCTCCTCCTGCGAGATGAGCTTCTCCTTGACCATGTCGATGGCGATCCGCATCGCGGCGGCGGCGGTCCGCTTGGCGCTGCGGGTCTGGAGCATGTAGAGCTTGCCGCGCTCGATGGTGAACTCCATGTCCTGGACGTCGCGGTAGTGCTTCTCGAGCTTGTCGGCGATCTTCTTGAACTCGGCGTAGACCTTGGGCATGTCCTTGGCCAGCTGGGCGATCTTGGACGGCGTGCGGATGCCGGCGACGACGTCCTCGCCCTGGGCGTTGACCAGGTACTCGCCGTAGAGGACCTTCTCGCCGGTGTTGGGGTCGCGAGTGAAGGCGACGCCGGTGCCGGAGTCGTTGCCCATGTTGCCGAAGACCATCGTCACGACGTTGACGGCCGTGCCGAGGTCGTGCGGGATCTTGTTGATGTTGCGATAGTCGTGGGCGCGCTTGCCGAACCAGGAGCCGAAGACGGCCTTGATGGCCAGGTCCAGCTGCTCGTTCGGATCGTCGGGGAAGTGGCGCCCGGTGTCGCGGCGGACGACCTTCTTGTACTCCTCGACCAGCGTCTTGAGGTCCTGAACGTCGAGATCGGTGTCCTTGGCGTCCTTGCCGTGCTTGGCCTTGGCCGCCTCGAGTGGCTGGTCGAAACGCTCGGCCGCCACGTCGAGGACGATCCGGC
>PLOC01000057.1 GCA_003141955.1 Chloroflexota bacterium | reverse complement strand
CCCTGCGGCGCGGGCGGCCAGCCGGGCTGTGCCGATGGCCAGCCCGTTGGAGCGGTCGGGCCGCCGGCCTGCGGCGCCACCGGTCCCTCGGTCGGCCCCGAGGCCGGTCCTGCAGTCGGCCCGGCCGTCGTTTCGGCGGGGCTCGCGCGCTGGGTCTGGTCAGAGGCAGTCTCGTCCTCGGGGGGCGTCCCCGACTGCTCCGATTGCCGCTCGTCGTCGATCGTCATGCCCGCGTCTCCATCGTCGTTGGTCACCACATGATGGCGCACCTTGCCGATCGGGACCGAGCGGACGCGCGCCGGACCGCGCGCCGGAGCGCCCGGAGTACGATGCGTCGCGTGGCGAGATGGCAGTCGCAAAGCGGCGAACCAGGCGCGAGCAGCTCCTCCGGGCCCGCGGGCGGATGGCGTGGCCACCCCGACACGGTCGAGCCGACCGTCCTGGTCCTGGGCGGATTCCTCACTGCCCCGCCGATGTACCGCCGCTTCGTGGAGAGGCTCCGGGCGCGCGGCGCCGCGGCCGTGGTCGTTGCCAACGTCTGGACCCCCGACTGGCTGATCGCCTCCACGCGGGGTCCCGGCGCGATCGCGACCCGCTCCGGGCGGGCACTTATCGAGGCGGGCCGGCTGGCGGCGGAGGTTTCCGAAGGGGCGCCGGTGTTGGCCGTGGGCCACTCCGCCGGCGGTCTGATCGCGCGGATCCTGACCGCGATTGAGCCACTGCCGGGGAAGCGATTCGGGGCGGCGCGACGGATCGGGGCGATTGTCACGCTCGGCACGCCGCACCAGCTATCGACGGGGGAGGGGATCGGCAAGCGGCTGAACACGGTCGTGTCGGAGATCGCGGAAGAGGCGGCGCCGGGCGCCTGCCACTCCCCTGAGATCGGGTACGTGTCGGTGGCGTCGCGGGCGATTCGCGGGGACCCCGCCGGCACGGGCCGGGAGCGCGTGGCGTATCTGCTCTACCGCTCTGTCATGGGCCGCGCGGCAGTGCCCGGAACCGAAGGCGACGGCCTGGTCCCCGTGGCCTCGGCGATGCTCGCCGGCTCGGCGCAGATCGTCGTGGACGACGCCATCCACGGCCCGAGCGCCGGGGCGCCCTGGTACGGCACGGAGGGCCCCATGGACGTCTGGTGGCCCGCGGCCCTCTCGGCCTGGCACGAAGCACTGGCCTACCGCGCCGAGCACTGATTGCGGCCGGCGGCGCGCGGCTGGACAGCGTGATGCGGCTTTCGTTTGACGCGACCCCGGTCCACCGCTAGAGTTCCCGGCGCGGGGTGGAGCAGCGGCAGCTCGTCGGGCTCATAACCCGAAGGTCGGCGGTTCGAATCCGTCCCCCGCAACCAAGAGCTGAGCGTGAAACCCGGTCGAAGGACCGGGTTTCGTCGTGTGTGGTGGGCTCTCAGCTCACAGTCAGATCACGGTCGGATGCCGGTGATTCACAGCTTCTGGTATGCCGCGTTGACCACAGCCGCCGCGACGTTGCCATCGGCCACGCGGAACAGCGGCGCCGACTGGCGATTGCTCATCTGGAACTGGATGCCATCGCTGAACACGTTGACTGACAGGAGCTTGGCGTACGGCAGCTCCATGGTCTTGAGCGGCCCCAGGAAGACCGCGCGCGTCGAGGTGAGGGTGAGAGTTCCCTGGTCGGCTGCAACCAGATGGGAGCCGAGGACGGCCGACTGGCCGCGGTAGCCCCCAGTATTGAACCGCACGCCCTTCGCCACTCGGAAGCTCAGGCCGGAGTAGGCCCCGCGCGTACCCCGACCGATGACTTCCTTCATCAGGCCGGCCGGGATCTCCAGGTGCGCTGTCTCTCCTCTCTTGAGGAGGATCGTCGGCACAGCCACCTGCGGAAGCCGCCCGTCGTTGATGCGGGCGACCATGAGACGCCCCGCCAGGTCGGGCGCGAGCGCGCTCAGAGCGGGCAGGTCGACCCCCATCAGACGGCCGAGCGAGTGCAGCCGGTCCTCTTCGGTCTCGGTCACGATGTCGTCGGCCAGGACCGTCTCGACGGCCTCGCGCCAGATCTGGACATCGAGGTTCGCCAGGTCGGCCGGCCCGAGCGCGGCAGCGGCGCGCCACCCAGCAACGTCCGTCGCGACGTCGTCCGCCGCGACCGTGCCGAGCGCGACCTGATGCAGCAAACCCGCATAGGCCTGTCTCGCTTGAGCCCGCTCCTGCTCCTGCACCTGCTGGCATGGGACGCAGACGGTGCGCCTACGAGCTTTGTCCATGAACCCGAACGCCGCGCCGCAGCGCTGACACGACTCGGCCACGTCCGATCACTTCCTGTCTTCAGTGGGCTCCTGGGACCAGTATGGCAGCCCGTAATGCGCTGCAACGCCTCGCTTTCTGTGGCTCCCGATGCCCCTCGAGCGCGGCTCGGTCAGCGGCGCTTCCTGGCGTGGCAGTCGACGCAGTCCTGGGCCCAGGGCAATGCCTCCAGGCGCTCCGGCGCTATCTGCTTGCCGCACGTCAGGCACAGCCCGAAAGTTCCCGCCTCGACCCGCCGCAGCGCGCCCTCGATCTGGCCGAGGTGCAACTCCTCGCGCTCCCGGAGCTGCTGGCCGCGCTGGCTCTCTGAGACTTCGGTGGCCGCGGCGGTCTGGGCGCCATGGGCGACGTGTGGGTGCTCGACTTCCTCGGAGAGCTCGAGTCGGATGCGCGCGCGCTCAGCTTCGAGCGTTCGGCGCGCATTGTCGATCAGCTTCGAGTCCATGGGTGGCATCCTACGCTGCTGGCTGAAGGCGCGTGGGTCTTTCAGCACATCCCGAGGCCGCGCCGTCAGGCTGCTCGAGGGACCCCGCGGAGGCGCGAACCGCCTGCCGGGCCGTTCTGGCCGCCGGAGCTAGACTCGGATCTGCGACCGAGCCGGTCGAGCTCGGAAGGTCGAAGACGACCGCACATTCGGTCGAAGGAGAACCGATGGCTTACGCGAAAGACCCGGTGTGCGGCATGGAGGTCGACACGGACACCGACCTCAAAACCGAACACGACGGCGAGACCTACTACTTCTGCAGTCGGGGCTGCAAGCTCGACTTCGAGGAAGACCCCGAGAAGTACCTGGATCCGGAGTACGAGCCGCACATGTAGGGAGCCAGGCCCCGATCCGTCGGGTCGGGCGCCGCGGGCCGCCCGGGATGCCGGCTACGGTTGATCCGGGCCAGGTCGGCTCCGCCGCCCATGCCCAGCGTGGTACGCTCACCTCGACGTTGTGGAGTGCCGAGCCAGCCTCCTAAGCTGACGATCGAGAACCGAACCACCCAGGAGAAACCCGATGACCTATGTGATCGCCGAGCCGTGCGTCGATGTGACCGACCGCGCGTGCGTCTCTGTCTGCCCGGTCGACTGCATCCACGAGGAAGAGGGCGACCGGACTCTGTACATCGAGCCGAACGAGTGCATCGACTGCGGCGCCTGCGAGCCCGAGTGCCCCGTGAACGCCATTTTCACAGAGGATGCGCTCCCGCCCCAGTGGGCCGTCTACACGGAGATCAACGCGCTCTGGTACACCGACAAGGCCGCTGCCCGAGCGATGGTGGACAAGGCCAAGCCTCGCTGATCGTCTCGAGTTTCGAACAGGCGCCCGGCCATCGGCCGGGCGCCTGTTGATTCCGGGGCCGCAGGCCCGGCCCCGGCGGCGAGGGCGGCGCGGGTGGGCGCGGCAGGCGGCGGACTGACGCAGCGCCCCGCCGGGGCGGCTCAGTGCAGCGCCAGATAAGGGGCGGGTAAGGCGCCGCGGCTAGACTTGTCCGATGCGAATCGTTTCGCTCCTGCCCTCTGCCACCGAGATCGTCTGCGCCCTGGGGCTGCGCGACGAGTTGGTCGGCGTAAGCCACTGCTGCGACTACCCGCCGGAGATCGAGGGAGTGGCGGTGGTCACGCGGCCGCGCCCCGCCGGCGACCGGGGGCAAGCGCTGCACCTCTTCATCGACAACGAGCTTGGGCCGGGCGATCTGGACGTCGAGGCGCTCCGGGCCGCGCAGCCGGACCTCGTGATCGTCCGCGACGCCGGCGCCGGCTCCGGCATCGGCAGCCGCCAGGTCCGCGAGGCGCTGGGGGAGTCGGTCGGCGAGCCGGTCATCGTCTCGCTGGATCCCGTCAGCGTGGAGGGCATCTTCCACTCCATCACCACGATCGGGGCGATGGTCGAGGCCGAGGACGACGCCATGGAGCTCCTCGAGGCCTTGCGCGAGGAGCTCGGCGACCTGGAGCAGCAGGTCATCGTTCGTCAGGACGAGGGCGTCCGGGCTCCGCGAGTGGTCATGCTGCAGGGCCTGGAACCACCCTTCGCCAGCGGCCGCTGGGTTCCGGAGCAGGTTCGTCGCGCCGGCGGCTGGGACCTGCTCGGTCGCGAGGGCGAGTCCGCCGCGCCCATCGACTGGGAGACGGTCCGCGACGTGGACCCGCAGATGCTGCTGATGGCGCCGGTCGGGATGCATCTGCCGGCGGCCAAGCGGGCGTTCGCGCGGACGCAGCTGCCGGAGTTCTGGCACGAGATCGAGGCTGTCCGTCGCGGTCGCATCTTCATCGTCGAGCCGGTCTACTTCGAGCGGCCGAGCCCGCGGATCGTCGACGGCGTGGGAATGCTGGCCGAAATCTTCGATTCCGACGGCTTCGTCGACACCTCGCCCCCGGGCAGCTGGACGCCCGTGATGGAGTAGAGCGGGAGATGGCCGCCGGTGGGAATCCCGAGGGAGTCGACTCGGAGATGGTCCGCTACTACGCGGCCCGGGCTGACGAATACGACGACTGGTACCTGCGCCGGGGTCGCTACTCGCATGGCCCGGCCAACGACGCAGCCTGGCGTTCAGACCTCGAGGCGTGTGCCGCGTGGCTGGGCAGCCGAGGGTTTCGTGGCCGGATCGTCGAACTGGCTGCGGGCACCGGCTGGTGGTCGCCCGTGCTGGCAAGACAGGGGCAGCTGACCCTTTGCGATGCCGCGGCCGAGCCGCTCGAGAAGGCCCGGGCCCGGTTGGCGGCGGCCGGCGTCTCGGCGGAGTTCCAGATACGCGATGCCTGGCGCGAGCCCGACCGGTTGGTCGATGGCCTGTTCGCCGGCTTCTGGATCAGCCACGTCGATCGCGGGCGGCTTGACGAGTTCTTTGGGCTGGTCGCTCGGTGGCTCCTCCCCGGGGGTCTGTTCGCCTTCATCGACTCGCGCCGGGACCCTGAGTCGGGCGCTCGGGACCATCGACCGCCCGTGGAGGACGTCCAGGTTCGCCGGCTTGACGATGGCACCAGCCTCCACGTTCGGAAGGTCTTCTACGAGCTCTCGGATCTCGAGTCGGCGCTCGGACGAGCCGGCTTCTCGGAGATCGAAGTGGTCACTACAGATCGATTCTTCGTCCTTGGCTCGGGTCGTCGCCGGTAGCGCCGGAGCAGCGCCCGGCCGGCTGCGATTTCGTGACTCGGATGCTGCTATTTCAGGATTACTTCAGCACTGCGCTCGAATATTCTCTTTGCCTCCTCCCTCCTCCAAGGGCAAGACGAGAACGGCAAGCCGGTCGCCCCCCATCCCAGCGACCGGCTCTCGTCTTTCTTGGGCCCGGTCGAGCCGCTGAATCCGCCTGAAGAACCGCCGGTCGGGCCCTCGCCCTCCAGTCGAGCCGGGATTCGCCTTTTGACCCCGGCGCGGCCCCCGGACGGCCTATTTCGCGCGCGACGACCCCTCGCCGGCCCCCCGCGACGCCTATACTCCGCCGCATGTCGCCACTTTCGAACCGAACCGTTGCCACGATCGGCTCCGGCGTGATGGCCGAGTCGATCATCGCGGGGCTGCTCCGGGGCAAGCTCGTCGGCCCGGGCCAGATCGTCGGCAGCGAGCCGCGACCCGAGCGGCGCGAGGAGTTGACCAGCCAGTACGGCGTTCGAATGGTTGCCTCGAACCTGGAGGCGGCAGCCGGCGCCGACGTGATCCTGCTCTCGGTCAAGCCGCAGACGCTGACCAAAGTCGGGCACGAGCTGGGCGGCCACCTCAAGCCGACTCAGCTGGTGGTTTCGATCGTCGCCGGGGCCACGTGCCGGGTGCTCACGTCGCTGCTCGACCACCGCGAAGTCGTCCGCAGCATGCCGAACACGCCCGCCCAGATCGGTCGCGGCATCACCGTCTGGTACGCGACGCCGGAGGTCACCGAGGCGCAGTGCGCCCAGGCGCGCGTGTTGTTGCAGGCGCTGGGCACGGACCTGCAGGTCGAGGACGAGAAATTCGTCGAGATGGCCACCGCGGTCAGCGGCACCGGGCCGGCCTACGTCTTCCTGGTCATGGAGGCGCTCATCGACGCCGCGGTCCACCTTGGCTTCCCGCGCCACGTGGCTCACGACCTCGTCATCGAAACGCTCGAGGGAAGCACGGCCTTCGCCAAGGCCACCGCCCAGCACCCCGCCGTCCTGCGGAACATGGTCACCTCGCCGGGCGGCACCAGCGCCGCCGCGATCCACGAGCTCGAGTCCGGGCGCCTCCGAACGGTGCTCTCGGAGGCGGTCTGGGCCTCGTACCGGCGAACGATCGAACTGGGTGCGGAGCTGGAGCAGGGCCTTGGACTCAACGAAGGCGTGAGCGACGCGACGGGAAACGGTCGGGCTGCCGGCGGCACGCCCGCGAAGACGTCGACCGCCCGGCGGCTCGGTCGCTAGCGTGCCTGGGTCTACCGGCTCGACTGGACCGGCCGGCCCGCGCGGCCTGCTGTCGATCTTCCCCCATCCCGACGACGAGAGCTACGGCGCAGGCGGGCTGATGGCCCTGGCCGCGGCCGCGGGCAATCCCGTCTGGGTTCTGTGCGTCACCAACGGCGACCAGGGCGGACGGCCCGGCGAGATGGGCGTGGATCATTCGCTCGATCCGGAGATCCGGCTCGAGGAGCTGCGCTGCGCGTGCAGCGAGATGGGGATCGCCGAGCCGATCTTCCTCGGCTACCGCGACTCGGGCATGGAGGGCTGGGGTGCGCCCGAGGGGTCGCTTGCTCTGGCAGACGCAGAGGAAGTCGTGGGGCGGATGGTCGAAGTCATCCGGCGGCTCCGACCGGCGGTGATCGTGACTTTCGATCCGGGCGGGATCTACGGCCACCCGGACCACGTCAGGTGCTCGGCGACCGCGACCGAGGCCTACCGACGGGCTGCCGCCGAACCGGGCGGTCCGATCGCCCTCTACCACCAGGTCATGCCGCGTTCCCGCATCGCCGCCATGCGCGTGGCGATGGAGGAGGAGCGGCGCAGCTCCGGCGACACGGCCCCGCCGTCCGAGGACGACCGGCGCCAGCAGGAGGCATTCGAGCGGCTGGCCCGGCCGGACGAGGAGATCACGACGATTGTGGCAATCGGCGACGTGCTCGACCGCAAGCTCGCTGCGCTGGCCTGCCACGACAGCCAGATGCGCGGCCGGCGCTGGGACGACCCGGAGGTTCGGGAGCAACTGACGCAGATGTTCGGCCACGAGACGTTCGTGCGGGTCGATCCTGCGCCCCGGCCCGGCGAGCGTGAAGACCTGCCTGTAGGCCTGGAGTGGGGCAAGCGGTGACCGGGCCCATGCGTCACGGTGCACGTGCCGTCGCCGAGGCGGCCCGCGGCGCCCAGGAGAACGGCCGCATCCACCGTCCATCCCGCGACGGGCTGACCATCGAGCAAGCCGGCGCGATCGAGGCGCCCCGCGAGTATCGGCTCTCGCCGGACGGCCGCCGGGTGGCCTTCACCGCGGAGGCCGCCGGGGCCCGTCAGATCTTCATGATGGCGTCACGCGGCGGATATCCCGAGCAGCTGACCGCGACCGACAAGTCGGCCTCGGATCCGCAGTGGTCGCCCGACGGGCGCCGCATCGCCTTCGTCCGCGACGAGGCGATCTGGATGATCGACGTCGAGGGGGCGCATCAGGCGCCGGTGAGCCAGCACCCGGCCGGCAACCGCTCCCCGCGCTGGTGCGCGGACGGCCATCAGATCGCGTTCATCTCGCGGCGCCGCGGCTGGGATCAGCTATGGGTCGTGGATGCGCCGGTCCCGCGCCGCGGCCGCCCCGCGACCCGCCCGCGCTCCGCCGAGCCCATCCCGCTGACTGCACCCGGCGTCGACGTCGACGAATTCGTGTGGTCGCCGGACGGCCGCCAGATCGCCGTCACCTCTCAGCGCCTGCCGGACCTTCTCACCTCGCAGATCCACCTGGTGGACGCAGTCACGGCCCGGGAGCTGTTGATCGCCGGCGAGGACGCCTGGGAGACCGCGCCGCGCTGGCTGCCGGACGGCTCGGGCCTGTTGATGGTGTCGGACCGCGACGGCTGGTTCCAGGTCGTCCGAATCTCGGCGGACGGCAAGGAGCGGGCGGTTCTCACGACAGGCCGCCGCGAGCATGGCGAGCCCGGCGGCGGCTGGGGATACGCGCCGGTGCCATCGCCCGACGGGAAGCTCTTCGCCTGCGTGGAGATTCGCGACGGGCTCGTCGACCTGCTGATCGGCGAGCTGCCCGCGCAAGGCGCCTCCGAGGCCGGTGCGCGCACGGCCGTCGTCAACCCGTTCGAAGGCGCCTGGATGACCGTCGGCTGGATGCCCGATGCGTCGGCCATCCTGGCCATCGGCCGCGGCGACCGCGCCCCCGACGATCTCTGGCTGCTGCCCGTCCCGGAGGCCGCGGCACAGGGCGCGAAGCCCCGCCAGCTGACCCATTCACTGCCGACGGTGGTGGACACGGCCCATTTCGCGACGGGGACGCGCATCGCCTTCGAGGCCCGCGACGGACTGCGGATCGAGGGCAACCTGTACCTCCCTTCCAACGCCACCGGCGAGGAAGCGGTCCGCGTGCCCTGCCTGGTCCACTCCCACGGTGGGCCCACCTCCCAGGCCCTGCGCGACTGGCTGCCGTTCCGCCAGCTGGTGGCCGAGGCCGGGATTGCCTTTCTTTCGGTCGACTTCCGCGGATCCACGGGCTACGGCCGCGACTTCCGCTGGGCCAACCGCGGCGAGTGGGGCCACGCCGACGCGTTCGACGTCATCGACGCGGCCCGCTGGGCAGCGACTCAGCCCTGGTGCGACGGCCGCCTGGCCCACTACGGCGCTTCCTACGGCGGCTACATGACGCTCTGCGTCCTGACCGAGGAACCGTCCCTGTGGCGCGCCGGCATCGACCTGTACGGGGACTCGGACATCACCGAGAGCTATCGCCACGGGGATCGCCTTGGCCGCATCGACCTGGAGCGGATGATGGGCCGGCCCGACGACCCCGCGGCCGCCGAAGCCTACCGCCGCGGCTCGCCGCTCCATCGGGTGGAGCGGATCGAGGCCCCGCTGCTGATCATGCACGGCCGCAAGGACAAGCGCGTCGTGCCGCTGATGACGGAGAAGATCGTCGAGGCGCTCGAGATCGAGGGCAAGCACTACCAGCTCAACTGGTACGACGAGGAGCCGCACGGCTGGCAGAAGCGCGACAACCGCCGCGACGCCTGGAAGCGCTGCCTGGAGTTTCTGAAGCGCTTCTTGCTCGAGCAGGTGGACGAAGACTGAGGGGGACGACCGATGTGGGGCCGGCGAAGCGGTGTGAATCTGCTCGACACAGACGAAATGGCGGCCTTCTTCGAGCGGCTCGACCACCTCAACCAGGAACAACTGCTGGCCTTGCGCGCCGCCTGGCGATCCACGAGCCGCGAGGCACATGAGGAAGCCTGGGCGGCCGTCCGAGCCGTCGGCGCCCGCGAGGGGCTGACCCGCGAGATCGGCCGCGTGCGCAATCGGGCGCTGGGCTGGGCCTCGCGCGGCTCCAACTCGATTCCATACCGGATCAGCAGCGACGTGACCTGGCTGCAGATCAAGATCGAAGCCGGCGAGGCGATCGTCGACGCCGCGCTGGCGTTGGCTCTCGGCAGCCGCCTCGACGCGGGCACCCGCAAGGTTCTGATCGGCCCCTGGCTGCGCGCCGCGGAGGGTGGCGAGTAGCGGCGCGTCGCCGTTCGGGCAGCGCCGCGCAGATTTCCGGTGCAGCCGGACCGGTTTGGCTCAGGTCGATGCGCTCGCACGGCAACGGGATTCCGCGCGCCCGCACGTTTTCGGCGACCCGATGTAGGCTGACCACGTGGCAGACCTTCGTGTTGAGCTGCTGGCCGTCGAGGACTGCCCGCACCTCGAGCAGGCTCGGCGCGACCTGGAGAGCGTACTGCGCAAGGGGATAATCGAGACCCCGATCCAGGTGATCTTCGTCGCCAGCCAGGAAGATGCCGAGTTCCTCGGCTTCCAGGGCTCGCCCACCATCCGCATCCAGGGCGAGGATGTCGTTCCCCAGCTGGAGCTGCCGGTGGCCCTGGCCTGCCGGATCTACCGCGACGCGGACGGCCGGCCACTCGGCTCGCCCCCGATCGACGCCATCCAGTCCGCCGTGGACGCCCACCGCCGAGGCAGGCTCGAGACGTTCCAGCGCGAGGAGGCGGCGAAGTTGGCCGAGTTCGCGCGCCGGGCCGACGCAGCCGATGACTCCTCCAAGGAAGGCTGATCAGATGAGCATCGCCGATGCCGTTCGGGTGCTGCCGCAGCGAACGATGCGGTCCCTCTTCATCTCGCTGTCCCATCGCCAGTGGCTCGCCCGGCTGGCCGTGCGGAGCCCGCTGACGCGGCCTGTCGTCGCCCGCTTCGTCGCCGGGGAGACGCTCGAGGAGGCCCTGCCCGCCTTAGCGGCCCTCAAGCTTGCCGGGCTTCGAACCACCGTCGACGTCCTGGGCGAATCCGTCAGCTCGCCGGAGCTCGCCTCCGCAGCCGCCGATCGCTACGTCGCGACCCTGCCCGCCCTGGCGTCCCGCGGCCTCGACGCCAACGTCAGCGTCAAGCTGACCCAGATGGGCCTGGAGATTGGCCGCGACCTGTGCCGCGCCAACGTCATGCGGATCCTGGACGCGGCGCGGGCCGTGGACGGCTTCGTCCGCTTCGACATGGAGGACCACACCCAGACCGATGCCACTCTCGCGATCTGGCGGGAAGCCCACGAGGCGTATCCGCAGACCGGCGTCGTGATCCAGGCGGCGTTGCGCCGGAGCTCCGCCGACGTTGAGCGGATCCTTGCCGCCGGCGGCCGGGTTCGGCTGTGCAAGGGCGCCTATGACGAGCCGCGCAGCGTCGCCTACGTCAACAAGTCGACGGTGGACGCCAACTACGCGAAGATGATGGAGCGGCTGCTCAAGTCCGGCTCATACCATGCCCTGGCCACGCACGACCCAAAGCTGATCGCGCGGGCCATCGCCATCGCGGAGCGCGAGGGGATCGGCGCCGACCGCTTCGAGTTCCAGATGCTCTACGGCGTGCGGCGCGACCTGCAGCGGATGCTGGCCGGTCGCGGCTACACGGTCCGGATCTACGTCCCGTACGGACACGAGTGGTATCCGTACTTCATGCGCCGCCTGGCCGAACGCCCGGCCAACGTCGGCTTCATGCTGCGGGCCATCGTCAAGGAAGAGGGCCGCCGGGTCCGGGGGCACTGATCTGCGGCCTCGAACCGGCTCTCGCGGCCCAGGGTCCGCGCCGGCACAAGACCCCTGGTCGAACCCGCCCGGATCGAGGTACGGGTTCGATTCTCGACCCATGACAGAAGGTCCGGGCCGACCCTCAGTTGAACGCGTCAGCCTTCGCTCACCGGCTGGCGCAGGACCGTCTTGAGCTTCGAAGGGTCGCCCCGGCGCGGGTCGCCCAGGTAGATCTCGTGGTGGGCGCCGCGCGGCCGGAGCCCCTGGGCAGCGATGAAGGCGTGGAGTCGCTCGATCGTGGGGCGCTCCTCGGCGTACGGCCCGATGTGCATGACCTGGGCGGAGCGCCCTTCGCACCAGCGCTCGAAGCGCAGTCGATCCAGCGCCTCGGAATTGCCCTTCTTGCGCCGGACTTCGGCCAGCGCGTCGGAGCCAGCCTCTTCTTGAGGTCTTGAGTTGCCGGCGCGGCTGCCGGCGCGGGAGCGGTCGTGGCCATTGCTTCCTCCTGCGGCGAATGCAGGTGACTCTTACGGCCTCAGGCGGGAGAGAGTTAAGGCCTCGCGCGGCGCGATTACTCCAGGGACGCCGCCATCTGGTTGCAGTGCTCTTCGATGTGGCCCGCCACCATCACGTCGACGATCTGCTTGATGGTCATGTCGCCCCGCGTCTTGTCCCATCCCCGGCGGGCGCACTGCCGATCGTCGAGCTCGAGCAGGCGGCGTACCAACCGCTCCAGGTGGAAGTCCAGGCGGAAGTACAGCTCGGAGACCGGCAGGCTTCGGTCGCGGTCGACGGTCAGGAGCCGGATCAGATCGCTCGGGTTGCGGCCGAAGGGAACCGGATCCGCCGTGGCGGCGAGGATGCGCTCGATCTCGCCCAGCCAGTAGGGGAGCATCTCGTCGACGTGGGCGAGCGTCTCGCGAGCGACCCATTCGCGAGAACGCGGCAGGTCGTCGGGCGCGGGCGGGCTCATCTCCACCTTGCTGCGGAGCCGGACGAGGCGGTCGCGCGCTACCCGCAGCCGCTCGACCTCCGGGTACAGGGTTGCCATGCTTGAGGCTTCTCTCCCTCCGGGATGAGGTCGTGTGGTTGGGCTGACCTCGCCAGCAGAGATTACCCGAAGCGGCGCCGGACGTGATCCCGGCAGCCCGATCCGGTGCGCCGGCGCCGTGCGGCCGGGGGCCGGCGAATCGATACTTCGTCGATGAGCGCGATGAGGATCGAGGCAATGGGCGCGGGCGACTGGCCCGCCGTTCGCGTGATCTACGAAGAAGGAATCGCGACCGGCATGGCCACGTTCGAGCTGGCGGCGCCCGAATGGGAGGCCTGGAACCACTCCCACCGTCCCGATTGCCGGCTGGTGGCGCGCGACGAGCACGGGGCGGTCGTCGGCTGGGCGGCCTTGAGCCGCTACTCCGCGCGGGCTGTCTACTCGGGCGTGGCCGAGCTGAGCGTCTACGTCGCGGCGAACGCGCGGGGCCGCGGCGTCGGGAACGCGCTCATGGCGGCGCTCGTGGCCGCGTCGGAGGCCGCGGGCGTATGGACTCTCCAGGCCGGGATCATGGCCGACAACGCGGCCAGCCTGGCCCTCCACGAGCGGTGGGGCTTCCGGCGCGTCGGCGTCCGGGAGCGCATCGGTCGGGACTCGACCGGCCGCTGGCGCGACGTCGTCCTCCTCGAGCGCCGAAGCTCGATCGTCGGGGTCGAATAGACGGCCGACGGCGGCTCCTCGGCCCTGCCGTCGCCTACACCTCTTCGAGCAGAGTCGGGCGCGATTCGGACGGCGTCGCCGTCTGGGCCAGCAGCACGCCGGCCAGCACCAGAAGCGCGCCCAGGATCTGCATGGGGGCGAGCGTCTCGCCGAGGAATCCCACGCCCAGGGCGATGACCACGAGCGGCTCCACTGTGGCCATCAGCGACGCCTGCGCCGCCCCGATCCGCGCCACCGACGCGTAGAACGCCTGAATGGCGATCGCGGCCGCGAACAGTCCGATGCCGAAGAGGCCCGGCCATGCCTCCACCGGAACTCCCCAGGGAACGAGTGGCTCGCGGGCGGCGGCGGCAATGACGAACATCGTCAGCCAGGTGCCGGTCATCATCACCGCGCCGGCGACCGGCGGCGAAACCTCCGCGCCCTTGCCCTTCGATCGCATGTCGGCGGTCTGGCCCGGTCGCTCGCCGGCCATCCATGCCGCGAGGATGATGTAGATCGCGTAGGTCAGTGGCGAGAGCGCCCCGATGGCGACCCCGAGCTGATCGACCCCCGCCTCGATCCCCCCGATCGTCAGGATCGCCCCGATGAGCACCACCGCGAGCGAACCCCAGGCGAGCCTGCCCCGGAACGGATAGCCGAGCCTCATTGAGAGCACCGCGACCACGGCCGGGTAGGCGTACATGAGGAGCGCCTCGAGCGAGGTGGGGATGCGCTGGATGGCGGCGTAGTAAACGCTCGCGGTCAGGACGAAGGTCGCGCCGGTGAACATCAGGCGACCAGTCGTTCGGCGGTCGAGCAGGCGAAGCTCGGCGCGCGCCCTCGGCTGGGCGAACAGCCACAGCCAGCTGATCACGGTCGCGAAGAAGAAGCGCCAGGCGAGAAGCGCTATCCAGTCCAGCCCGGCGTGGTAGACGCTCTTGGCGAAGAGAGGTCCGGTCCCGTAGGCCACGCCCGATAGGGCTCCCAGCGCGATGCCCACGACTCTGCGGCGGTCCATCCTGCAAGGCTAGCAGGAGATGGCCGGAGGTTTGCCGGGCTACCGCGGCGGGTAGGTACGGCCTTCGAAGGAGCCCGGTGCGGGCCCGCAATGGCGCGTTGCCCCGGCGCACTATGCGTTCGGAGTAGGCCGAATCCCACCTGTGGCCCCTACAAGGAGACTACCGTCCGAGTACCTCTCAAGCGGTACGAGTGAGTCATATGCCCTCTTCGCGGCCGGCCCTAGCATCTCCGACATCGAGGCGACCGATCGGTTGCCAGCTCCCGAGGTCGAATGCGATGTCACGGGCCCGCGAACGCTGCCCTCGCTGCGGAAGGCGCCTCGTCAGCACGCGCTTCGACACGACGTTCCGTCTGCCCGACCGAAGCGAGCGGCTCTGCTTCGGGATCCCGGGCGGCCTGTGCGAAGACTGCCACCAGCTCTACATCGATCCCGAGCTGATCGAGCTGCTCGATCTGGGTCAGGGTCGCTGCGTCTTCGCCATCGAGAGTGACCTCGTCCTCCAGGAGCAGGCCTGGTCCAGCGCCGACTGACGTCGGCTGCTCGCCCTGCTCTCGGTTCCGCGCCGCAGTCAGCGCGGGCCCGGCTGGCGCACCCGTTCGGCGATCCACAGGCTGACGGCCGAGCGGCGGCGTAGCTCACCGCCACCGTCGTGGCCCTTCAGCGTAGCGTCCAGTTCGAGCAGACCGGCCAGCGCCGCGTCCAATTCGGGCAACGTCCACGTCCGTGCCTGGTTGGCGAGCATCTCCGCGCGGTATGGGTTGAGTTTGAGCGTCCTCACCAGCGTAGCCGCGGGCGTGCCGGCGGCGAGCAGGTCCGCGATCTGGATCAGCTCGCGCAGGCGCCGATGCAGGTGGACGACCAGGACAGGGGAAGGGACGTCGTCCAGGCGATCCGCGAGCTCGGCGGCCTGGGCGGCGTGGCGCATGCCGACGGCGTCGAGGAAGGCCCAGGTCGAGCCGGGAACGGCGTCGGCGACGAGAGCCTTGACGTCCTCGGGGACGATCTGGCCGTCGAGGCGGTAGAGGGACAGCTTCTCCAGCTCCGACACGGCCAGCTCGCCCTGACGGCGGCGATCGATGTCGCGCTCGCGAACGTTGGCGCCGACGCGTTCCGCCAGCAGCGCGGCAGCGGGGCCGGTGATGCGGATGCCTCGCTCGGCGGCGCGATCTGTGATCCAGCGCGCCATTCCCTCGCGCGTAGGGGCCTTGAACTCGCGGACGTCGCCGCCGGCGGCGGCCACAGCGTTCCGCAGCGCCTCCAGCGAGGCGGGGCGGCGGGCTGTGCCATCCACCAGGTCCAGGAACGCCAGGCCGTTGCCATCCGCCACGGCGTCGAAAACCGCCGCGAGGCGAGCCGCCAGCGGCTTGTTCACGACGAGCGGACCCGGCTCCGCCACGACCACGAGCGTCCCGCCGCCGAACATCGTGGCCGTGGCCACCTTCTCGGCGATCTCGTCGGCGGAGGTGGAACTGCCGGAGAGGCGGAGGCGTTCCAGCGCGGGGCCGCCCCCCGCCAGCCGAGCGGCCAGCGCGTCGGGCCCGCGGGCGACGCTGTAGGAGTCGTCGCCCCAGTAGTAGCCAAGCGGCGCGGTCGGTGCGGCCACGTCAGGCCTCCCGAGCGAGTCGCAGCGCGCGACCCGTCCACTCAAGGCGGCGCACGTCCGCCGGCGCGACGCCCACGAGCCGGCAGACCCGAGTCTCCAGCGCCTCGGCCCGCTGCCGGACGGCGGCCAGCGTCTCGGGCCTCCAGCTCCCCCGAGCTTTCCCGGCGCGCACGTCGGGCGGGTAGCGGCGTTCCCAGGAGGCGAACCGCTCCGCCATCGGCTCGACCTTCTGCCCGGCGCGCTTGTCGGCGTAGGCGACCACCAGGGCCTCAATCGATGCGGCGGCGAACCAACGGTCGAACCAGGGGCCATCGGCCAGACGCGTCACCGGATGGCCGATGATCGCGTCGCCGAGCTCCGGATATCCACGCCGGGCCAGCCATTCGGCCGAACCCGCGCCGTGGACCGTATCCGCCACCGTCGGCCGCACGGCCGGCAGCTTGTCGACGTCATGGAGGAGAGCGGCCGCTTCCACGAGGCGGCGATCGAGCGAGCGCCCAGCCGACACCGCCCGGAGTCCCAGCCAGCCCGCCGTCTCGGCCACGGCGCGAGAGTGACGGAGGTGCCAGGCCGGCGGCTTGAGCGAGAGCAGCAGGGCGGCGCTTTCTGGGCGACTCGGGACTGACATAGATCGAATCGTACAGGAGCCCGGGTCGCGAGGCGGGGCCCGCGCCGACGAGCGCCGGACGCCCGAGCGCCGGACGCCCGTCGAATCCCGCGCGGGCAGAAGAGACGGTCACCGCCGCGGCGTCCAGCGTCGTCTCGACGGTGCCGACCTGATCGGTCCGCAGGACCGTCCCGGCGTGGGCTCGCAGTCGGGCCATGGTCGCCGCCGCCGGGTGCCCGTATGGGTTCCCGGCCCCGACCGAAACCACCGCGACGGCGGGCCGAACGGCCGCCAGCAGGTCGTCCGAGGACGCGGTCGCACTGCCGTGGTGGGCGACCTTGAGCATGTCGACGGCCGGCAGTCCGCGCCCCAGCAGGACCGGGTCGACGTCGTCCTCGGCGTCGCCCGTGAGCAGGAAGCGGCGGTTCTCGTATTCGCCGAGCAGGATGATCGAAGCGTCGTTGGTCTTTCGATTGTCGGTCGCCGCAGGGTCCAGGTAGGACGGCCGCACCGTGCCGTCGTCGGGCCAGAGCACGTGCAGGGTGGCGTCGTCCAGTCGCAGCGTGTCGCCCGTGCGGAGTCGTTCCGGCCGCAGGCCGTGGGCCGCCAGCGCATCGAGCCAGGACCGGTAGGCGGGCGTGGCGACTGTCCAGCCCGACTCGAAGGCCCGCCCGATTCGGTACTTGTCGACGACGGTCACCAGACCGCTGACATGGTCGTCGTGCGGGTGCGTCAGGACGATCGCGTCGAGCCGTCGATCCCAGGCCGGGACGTACCGATCCAGGAC